>JACMLN010000042.1 GCA_014379585.1 Gloeobacterales cyanobacterium ES-bin-313
ACGATGGGTAGACATAGGCATCCCCAAAAACAGGTCATGAAATTGGTTCATGCCAATCAGATAGTAGCCACCATCTTGAGCTGGCCCTAGGACGACATCGTAATTTTCCAGCCAAGTGGTGGCTAGGTTCAAAAGGTTCAGGGGTAGATGTGGACTATCGGAACCGATGCAGAGAACAGGTTGCTGCTCGGATAGCACAGATTGCAAAGCGTGATCTAGGCGCTCGGCGAGATCTTGCCCCTGCTGAGCGAAGCGCTGAAAGTCCGGGCAATGCTGTACAAACCAATCCTGAGAACCACTGTAGGCCAGATAACTTACTGCTCCACTGCTACGTACTAGCGAAAGGGTATCGAGCAAAAAGGCTTCGTGACAGGCGCAAGCCTGGGCAGGGGTGAGGGGTGGACAAAGACGGGTTTTGACCTGCCCAGGCTGGGGAGCCTTGGCCATAATGAGGATGGCGACCATGGTTCTCGATGGCAACTGTTTCCATTGTGATTCCAACTTTAAACGAAGCAGCATGTCTGGGGCGGACTTTACGTTTATTGAGCGTTCTTGACCCTCCAGCACTCGAAATTCTGGTGGTCGATGGTGGCAGCAGCGATAGCACGGTGGAGATCTGTGAAAGCCAAGGAATTTCTGTGATAACTGCCGAGCGAGGCCGTTCTATCCAAATGAATGCAGGGGCAGAAGTTGCACGTGGCGATGTTCTCTGTTTTGTCCATGGCGATACCTGGGTTCCCGATGATCTGGTTGCCGTGGTCACAAATACCCTGAAAGATCCTGGTATTTCCTGTGGTGGTTTTATCAGCCTGATGGTTGGCCCTGGAATTACGCGTTGGGGCGTTTCCCTGCACAATTTCTTGAAAACCTACTATGCACCTTTACTCTTCAAACCCCTGCTTTTTTTGAAGGGATTGCGCTTACTCTTTGGCGATCAAGTGATGTTTTGTCGCCGCGCGGACTTCTGGAAAGTCGGTGGATTTGATCCCGAAATTCCAATTCTTGAAGAGGCGGATCTTTGCATCAAACTTGTCCAGTGTGGGCGGATTAAGCAGGTGAATCGGATTGTCCAAAGTTCTGATCGCCGTGTTGCAAAGTGGGGTTCTTTGAAAGCAACAGCGATCTACTTAGCCATCGGCTTTCTCTGGGGATTCGGTGTTTCTCCAACCTATTTGCAAAAGTTCTACCGAGATATCCGATGAGCCAAGGATTCACCGATTTAGACGACTGGTACCAAGCACCCCTCGGTAGTCGCTACTTTCTACGCTGTTGGCAAGCTCTCGAAAAGCTCTTGAAACCTGCACCTGGAATGCAGATTCTCGATGCTGGTTGCGGGGCAGGCCACTACAGCGAAAAACTTGCCCAGACTGGAGCGCTTGTCCAGGGTGTCGATCCTAATAACACCCTGATCGAAAGAGCAAATTTACGGGTTCCCAGTGGAACTTTTCAAGTCGGTTCACTTGAGGATTTACCTTTCAGTTCCCAACAGTTCAATTGCGGTATTTGTTGCAATGTCTTGGAGTTTGCCACAGATCCAGTGCAAGCCCTTATTGAACTGCGGCGGGTTTGCCAACAGAGTGTCGTCGTAATCGTTTTGAACGACCGCAGCCTCTGGCAGACGCAACAGTCTTTGGCGCGTCCTTTCACAAACCACCCCTACTACGCAGGTCAATTTTTCAGCCAGCAACGTCTTTTAGAACTGGCAATCCAAGCACAGTGGCAGGTCAAAATGATTGCGCCGATCATTCACTTTCCGCCCCTGCCCTTCGCTTCCTGGTTAGCATGGGCGGAAGGCCGCTTCACCAATGCCTGTTGGATCGCGCAACTGTACTAGAGGAATATCATGCCAGGAACCTTCGAGGTTCAGCCGATGGATGCTTACAACCGAACCCTGGTTGCCAATGTCCATCCTCCTGATTGGAAGAATCCCGTCCCGGCGACCAAGTACAACTTGGTGGTGATCGGTGGCGGGACAGCGGGGTTGGTGGCGGCGGGTGGCACTGCTTTATTAGGTGGGAAGGTGGCACTCATTGAACGGGATTTACTCGGTGGTGATTGCTTGAATACTGGCTGTGTCCCTTCGAAGGCGCTGATCCGTGCTGCCCAGGCCGCTTACGCCGTGCAAGAAGCTGGGCGCTTCGGTGTTGAAATCACTGGAAAACCAACGATTCACTTCGACAAAGTCATGGAACACGTTCGGCGAGCGAGGGCGGAGATTAGTCCCCACGACGCAGCGCAGCGTTTCAAAGATTGGGGAACAGATGTTTTCCTCGGCAATGCAGAATTTTTGGATGAGCAATCCGTCTCTGTCGGTGGTCAAGTTCTGCGCTTTCAAAAAGCGATTATTGCTACAGGAGCTAGGGCGACACGACCTAATATTCCTGGTCTTGAACAAGCAGGCTATCTCACAAACGAAACGCTATTTACCCTCACTGAACAACCGAAACGACTAGCCATTCTTGGCGGTGGACCCATCGGCTGCGAGATTGCCCAGGCTTTTGCCCGTCTTGGCACCCAAGTGACTATTTTGCACAAGTCCGACAGTTTATTAGGCAAAGAAGATCCTGATGTAGCGGCGCTACTTGAAAAAGTTTTTCAAAGCGAAGGCATCCATTTAGAATTAGAAGCCTCCGTGAAAAGCGTAGAAACTTCAGAGACAGGCAAGACACTGCATTTCACCATGGATAACCAGGAAAAGAGCTTAGAAGTGGATGCCATTCTTGTCAGTGTTGGCCGCACACCGAACGTCGAGCAGTTAAATCTTGAGGCGGCTGGTGTGGCCTACGAGTCAGATTCTGGGGTGATCGTCGATGATTTTCTGCGTACTACCAATGGCCGCATCTACGCCTGCGGCGATGTCTGCATGAGCGAGAAATTTACCCACGCTGCCGAAGCCGCTGCCCGGATCGCCATTCAAAATGCATTATTTTTTGGCCAACAGCGTCTTAGCCAACTGGTCATCCCCCGCTGTACTTACACAGATCCAGAAATCGCCCATGTCGGTTTAACAGCACAAGCAGCCGAACAGCAAGGCTATGCCGTCGAAACCCTAACCCTACCTTTCAGCGAAGCGGATCGGGCAGTTACTGATGACGAGCAAACTGGATTCATCAAAATTCACCTCAAACTAGGCACGGATCGGATTCTTGGGGCAACCATTGTTGCTCGCCATGCCGGAGAATTGATCAGCGAAATTACAACTGCAATGGTTACGAAAAAAGGACTTTCTACTTTGGCAAAAGTGATCCATCCTTATCCAACCCGATCCGAAATTATCCGCAAAGTTGCTGATGAATACAGCCTCAAACAGTTGCAGGGATTAAAGTGGCTCACTCAGACATTGTTGAATTTTACGCGAGGGAAATGATACCGATTCGTTATCGGAATGAGTAGCTGAGACATCCAAATCCAATGTGCTTCCATCGCTAACCCAAACCTCTCCCCATCCCCCTCCAATTCCGCTCCACCACGCGTAGCGCCCGATGCAATTCCGAGTATCAAGCCATAAAAGTTGCCGAGGGGGTTTGGGGGACAGGCAGTCTGTCCCCCAAGGGGCGGGAGTCCAGAGGGTGGGGCTTGCCCCTACCCTTTGGTGCCGTTCGCTATATTTATCTCAATCACCAAAATAGAAATCATGCATGCTTTGATCCGTATCCTCATGATTTGAAGGAAGGGCGCAGCATGTTTTCCCCTACATATCTCGCGATTCAAGCGCTCAATTTAGACGAAGCGGTATTAGATAAACTCTTCATGCCGAACAGAAAGCGTGTGATGTTTGTCCTGCGCACAAATAGTTCATAGAGGATGCAGGTCAAAGTGAGTGCAATGGCAAACACTGCGAGAAATTTTCCTGAAGCTCCAACACTCCAGCGAACAATGTAGAAAGCCACAGCGATTATGACTGACTGATGCAGTATGTAGAACGGGTAGGCGGCCTCACTGGCATAGGTAAGAAAAGGCATTTTGAAGTTCAATCGGCTTCGGGCAAAGCCAAGGATGCCAACAATCCATAACCAAGCACGTACGCCATGTACGAAGATAAACCCCATATAGCCTAGTGAGTATCCTTGGGGTGGTACAAAGCCCAAGAAGGAAACTGTGAACATCACAGTCATCAAAGCAATCGCCAGACCTAAAGCCAGTTTCCAGTGCTGATCTAGGGCCTTGCCAAAGCGTGGCTCCATACTCAATAGATAGCCCAGGATAAAGAAGGCTAAGTAATAGCAAACATCAGACCAGTCATCGACAAGATTGTAATTGCCAAATCCCCATCGTCCCCGAAGCGCAGCTTCAATTAGGCCAATCGGTATCCCCACTAGAAAGATCGCTCCTGGGCGTGTGCAAAAGTCTGCAATCAGACCAACAGCCTTCGTCCCGCTTGGCGTTTTAAGGTACACAAATAGCGGGAGGGCAACGATCGAAAATACGAATAAGTAGATGATGAACCATAGATGCGCCCAGGTGAAATGCGAGAAGAAACTTGGGTAGAACTGCAAATATGAGCTTCGATACGTAGGATCGCTGCGCAGTTCGTAGTAAACCTGGGGTGGTACAACCACCAAGCAACCAAACAAAAATGGAATAAACAGACGCGTGAAACGTTCACGGACGTATTGGCTAGCACTGCGACGCTTCAATGCAAAACAAGTTCCGGTTCCAGAAATGAAAAAGAATAAAGGCATAAACCACTGATTGAGGAAGGAGACAAACAGCTCAATCGGGAAGAATACGGGTCTACCAATCACAAGCACCCGGTTCGCCGCTCCTGTTGCACGTTCTAGAAAAGCTTGTGCCTGCTCACCACTGCCAAATGCTGATCCATCAACAATCAGAAACTCCCCACGCGGCAATACCTGCGCTGAGAGGTAGCTCTTGAAGCTCTGGCTCTGCACACGAGATCCGTCTGCAAAGTTTTGCGCCTTGGACGTATCAGGGAGCAAAGCCCGCACATTTTTGCCGTTCGCTTGAACGACTTTGGCAAGAACACCCACTGTTTGAAGCGTCTGGGTGTTATAAATAAGGCTATTTTGAACATCGCTTGGTGCCAAGAGGATTTGATCCTGGGTCGCTGCGAGCGTCTGAATCACTTCTTGCTCGTGCTGAGGGAGATGATCGAGAGTCTGCACAGTTGCCATTGGCAAACCATTGGTGTTGAGGGGTGGCTGTGAATGCTGTGTGCTCTTGATCAAGGCATAGATTGGCTTCTCGCGTTCGAGTAGGTAGTCGTTCTTGACGCTCCAGTCCTCGGTATTAAAAACGCGGGCGACGTGGAAGCAGAACACCAGCAGTGTCGTGATCACTTTCAACCAGTCGAGGTCGTAACGCCTTTCTGGTTTTGCTTCTACCATAGCAACCCCCAATGGGAATGTAGACAAATCATAGCAAGGCTAGATCTAAGCCCTCACCAAACCACCATGGCCTTGTGTCAGCATAGAAAGCTGTCCCTGAAAAAACTATGTTGCAAGGTAGGAAGGAATTGATGCTTGTACCTGCTGTCACTGAAAACCACAATGGCTTGCCTGTTCGCACTTTTGCGGAGCAAGTCGGCACTGCACTTCATCGCGAGCGTCTCGAAACCCTGCAAGTGAGTTTAGGTAAGTACTGCAATCTGGCCTGCAACCATTGCCATGTAGAAGCTGGCCCAAAGCGAACCGAGATCATGGATCGCGCAACAGCCGAACAGATTGTCGTCTGGCTCCAGGAAAATTCCGTGGTCAACTTGGATCTGACTGGGGGTGCTCCTGAACTGAACCCAGAGTTTCGTTACTTGGTACAAGCAGGGCGAAAACTGGGATTTCACATCATGGATCGCTGCAATCTCACAGTTCTATACGAACCTGGTCAAGAAGATCTCGCTGGCTTTCTGGCAGAAAATCAGGTAGAAATCATTGCTTCGCTGCCCTGTTATTCCTTTGAGAATGTAGACAAGCAGCGCGGAAATGGTGTCTTTGAATCCAGCATCCGTGCCCTTCAACAACTAAATGGTCTGGGCTACGGCCAACCGGGGAGTGGCCTAGATCTAAACCTTGTTTATAATCCCGTTGGTGCTCATCTTCCACCACCACAACAAAACCTAGAAGCTGATTACAAGCGTGAACTATTCGATCATTTTGGTATTGTTTTCAATCACCTATTTACGATTACCAATATGCCAATTAAACGCTATCGAAATTATCTGGAAATCAGTGGTCAACTAGAGTCTTATCAACATCTTCTTCTTCAAAGCTACAACCCTCAAACTCTCGACAATTTGATGTGCAGAAGTTTAGTCAGTGTGGACTGGTTGGGTCAGATCTACGATTGTGATTTCAACCAGATGCTCGACCTAGAAATTCCAGGCACGGATGGTCGCAAGCTTTGGGATTACAATGCCCAGGAGCTGATTCATCGTCCGATTGCGTTGGGCAATCATTGCTATGGCTGCACTGCTGGAGCTGGTTCTAGTTGCGGTGGTGTACTCACGGACTCCTAAGAATTCCATCGATATGATCTGGGGAAGGGCGAAGCATACTGCGCCCCTACATGCCCAACGGCTCAAACAACTACATGCTGAATTTGAGGCGCTGCGCGAACAGATGGAAGGCTCCCTTGCACACCTACCAGATGCACCCTACTGGCGACTGGTGATCAGCTACGGATTGCACTCTAGTCAAGCAATGCTCCGGTGGTGCGATGAGGCGGCTGTAGCTCTCAATACAGAAGAATACAATTTCAAAAAACTGATCTGAAGAGGCTCCCGAGAATTAGGTGTCACTTTTTGAAAATAAATCTTCTTTCAACGGGTCAACACAGAAACTGTCAAGCAACCAGTTTTAAAGTACTGCTAGTGTCCCTAGTGGGGTTCCGCAAACAATTGCGGAGTATAAGTTATGGGCGTTCTTGGTGATATTGCTGATTTTGCTGGCGATGCTGCCGAGTGGGTAGGAGATGAAGTTGCTGGCGTTGCTGAAGTGGCTTACGAAGCTGGTTCTGGCGTCGTGAACGTCGTTCAGGGCGATTGGGAAGACGCAGCGGAAGACTTCGGCCAGATGGGAACGAAAGCGGCTGATGTTGCCTTAGGCGGAAAACTTGAGGATGCCATGGATTTTCTTGGGATCGAACAAGGAAGTATCGACGGTGCGCTCAAATCCACTGGGGAGTGGCTGGGCGGAAAGGTCTACGACCTAGTTCACGACGAGGAATAACCTGACTGGTTAAAAAATAACAGAAAAACCGAGCAGAAACCAGCCCGAGGCACCCCCGCAAATAGGTGGTCTTGGGCTGATTTCTGCTTTGATCTTTCAATGGCGGAACTGAACTGGATATATCAGATCTGCAAGACTGACTCTCCGATTCTCTCAAGATATTCACTTTTTGCCCCTAATGTATTTACCGCCACCATTTTCGGGAGTACGCTATTTCGAGGAAGGCAAGACCATACGCTTTCACAGATCGAAATAAATCAGTAGCTGAACAAGCGATCAGCAAGCCCGATGCAGTAGGCACCCCCGAAAAATGGCGGATTTCTAGTTGACTACGGAGGGCTCATCTGAAAAATCTGCGGAGCAACCATCTCTGCTAGCGCTTGTCCAGCCGCCGCCGTGGGATGCGCTTCGTCCCAGAACAAGTACTCCTCAGGGTTCGCGCACACCGAAGTGGGCGTTACACAGGGCGTGGTCGTGTTCGTGAAACCGAATTGATCGGGGTGGTTGAGAAACTGGTTAAAGCTTGCCTGGAAGTCCAGGAGAATAATATTCAGATCGGGTCGAGTTTTTTGCAATTCATCCAGAGCAGCTTTGAGTTTGTCGTTGAACTGCTTCACTTCCTTACTCAGCGATGGCAGTGCTTCTGGGTTGGCTTGGGTGAGCGGAAATCGGCTCAGATCCGGGACGTTGCTGATCACGATGTTGCGGGCACCGTAGGCATACAGCGTCGAAACGGCAGTTGAGAGGTTCTGCACAGGAACGGTGAAGTCCAGTTCACGGCCAGACAGAAAATCATTCAGAAAATCGTTGGCGCCGGCAGTGATGAAGTAGAGCGTCTGTGGTGTGACCGTGGGTCTCGGCTGGCTGAAGGTGCCGAGTTGGTAGAGCAGCCCTGGTGTTTCTGGGGGTGGACCACCAGGAGCAATGGGCTGTTTTAAGAAAAAGCCCGAGGGAGCACCACCAAAGGCAAAGTTTTGCCCACCTGTCGTACTCGGTACCAAGCTAATGCCCAAGGGGGAGAGGACATTCTCAATCCACAGCGGCCCGTTGGAGAATCGACCACTAAAGTAAGGCGGGCTGGGAGGAAACAGACCACCGTTTGCATTGAAGACATTTCCGGTATCGACCAGACTATCGCCAAACACATAAACGTCTTCGACAGATTCCGGTGGTATTGGTGCGTTGGATTGGCTAGAGACGCTGGAACTAAGCACCTTGCCATCAATGACTGGGCTATCGGTTTGGGCTTGAGTAGCCATGGGAGCAGCCATCAAGAAGGCTGCGGCACAAGTACCAAGCCATAAACGAACACGAGAAGATCGAAAAGTAGTGGACATAAGAAACTCCTTGGTTGTGAAATCTATGTAGGGTGGAGGGAAGGAAAATTCCGGGATCAGTCCGGATGCCAGAGGGCCATGTGTCGAGCGTGGGTGTCTAGATAAGCCCCTGGCTGGAAGTAGTGGTCGTAAAAATCGAGATCCAAGTGGTGGGCTTGTAGGTAGGTCGTCACCAACACGCTGGGTACGGTGCCTGGAAACTTGCCGAAGCGGTCGTACACGTACTGAGCCATCAATCCCACGCACTCGATAAAGGCATCACAGTGTCTTTTGGCACTGAGCCGCATCCGCCGCGACTCCAACCAAGGACCAGGGGTATCTGGGTGGAAGGGGCCGCCTGACCCAAATTTTCGTTCGATAAAGGCGGCAACTGCTGCGTGCATGTCGGGGTAGTGCGGTGGGCAGAAAGCTTCAAATACTCCAGCGCGCCCAGTCGGGTTCGGGAGCGCCCAGCGCGAGTCGGTGTCGTAGCGAAAGCCCAGACCAGGGATCGCCGGATCGCCGCTTGCCCCCAGCATCGTCGAGGGGTAGATGCCGTTAAACATCCAGCCACCCAGACCGATCGCCTGCAAAATCAGCATCCCCGCGTAGCAGCAGGTCGAAAGTTCCGCAGTACCAGCGGTGAGGCACATCTGCTCCATGTAGCTCAGCGCGTAAGAACGCTCAAGCCCAAGCAATTGTCGGAAGCGCTCAAGCCCTGGGATCTGCTCTCGGTGAACATCATCGTAGAGAAAGTAGCCGTTCTCGACGATATTGCAAAGAGCAGCAATCAAGTGCTGGGCAATATCAGCCACTGGGATCAGCAGGAGACTACCTGGCTGGTTGACGCACCAGGTATTGTGTCCTTCCATGTGGGGTTCGTTGGGGGGGATATTCAGCCGACCGGTCTCCAGTTTGCGGATGCGTTTGCGATGAAGAGCCAGTAGGTGTTCGAGGTCGAAGTGCTCATCTTGTGCTTTTTGGGCTGGAGCATCCCGCGTCTCAAACAGATAGAGTCCGCTGTCATCGGTAAAAAAGACTTCGCTGGTGTGAAAGCCAGCGGCGGAAGGGAAGGTGCGTCCACCAGCGGCAGCGGAATAGTTGGAGAAGTTCGGCGCGTAGCGCCCATGGCGGGTGATCATGTGGTGCCAGCCACTGTTGCCAGCGGCAGCAGTGAGCACCAGCATCCGCTCCAGTTCCGTCAGTGGTAGGGGCTTCTGGCGCGAGGTGAATGCCTGAGGGCCGTCGGGAATGGAGGCTCCTAACGAGAAGCGGCGCGATCGCCGACCAAAGAGAGCTTGTACCAGGGGAAATTCGAGAACAGATTGGAGACCATCAAGTGTGATGGTCGCTGTGGATGTGCTTGCTGTCATGTCATTTCTGCTCCGAGGATGGGAGACCGTTGCCGTTGCGCTCTCAGGTAAGCCAGAGTTTGCCGGGGCGTTCGACCACCTTTGCTTGTTCGCTGTCTATCTGGGGCGAATAGGCGAGAACTTTAGGGCCATCGTTCTATTTCTGTAGTGCTGTCAGAGTACAAGAGGCTCCAGAAGTAGAAGATTCGAGCCTTCCAGGAGATTAGTTCTGATCTTTCAAAGCTCAAAAGCTAAAGTTTCTGCCCAGGCAACCCATAGAGAAAGTGAACGCGGGCAGGCTATTCTGAGCGTCCACTTCTTGGGATAGCTCTAGAAATGACCAGATCGCTTGAGCAATCCTCTCGACAAAAATTTTGAAGGAGCAACAAACCATGGACAATAAACGTATGTCAGTCAAGTTTTCAATTTCCGCAATTGCGCTCTCAGTAGTCCTCATCCTCACCAATAGCGCGATCGCTTCTGCTGAAGCATATAAAACGAGCAGAGGGGCAGTCGTAGTCACAGGTTTAACACCGACACAGCGCTATCAAATCAGAACCCTGAGTGTCGAAAACAAGCCAGGTTCTCGCCAAGACAAGTCAGCAAATCGGTGTGGTGAAGTTGTTGTTGAGAAAGCGGATAAGTATCAAACATTAGTTGTTGGTACAGAAACGCTCGATCCTGCTACCTTGCCCATCCAAACATACGTTAGATGTGCGCCGAAGGCTCCTCCAGCAGCCATGACACCATCTGGTGTTGTTCTCGCAACACCGCCAGAGCCTAAGTGAGGCGTTGCACAACGGAAATGGTTTGCATCAAACCCTGTTGACGGGATCTCAATGTTGAGGTACTCATACAGGAGACTCCTCCCTACCATCATCACTCCGTTGTGCAACATCTTTGATTTTGGGTAGGGGCTAAAGTTTCGGACAAATGGGTCCATATGGACGCGGATCTGTGCTGCAGCGTGTTCTCGTCGCAGCCGCCAAACCGGAAAAGTGAGGACAGAACGCAATGAGAGTTTTCAACTTGACCCGCGAGACCCAGCCAAGCATCGCCGATGCGCTACATGAATTGGCCGTGCGGCTGCAGCCGTTGGTGAGACAGTGGCACGCAGTCCGTCGAGAAACAGCCATTGCGTTCGCCGAACGCGCTGCACAACTCGCCAGATTAGAACGTGCGGCCAATCGGGTTGGCATGGTCGAGATGCACCGACTGCTGCGTCACCTCTGCCGCCAATACTGCAACGCCCGCAACACGGCGCAGGGGGGAAGTTTCGATGTAGAAGTGTTTGAAGAAGAAGTGCTGCTGCTTTTGCACGAACGCCTACCACAATTCGAACCTCAGCGAGGCCGTTTTTCCACTTGGCTGAGTCACTATATTTTGCAAGAAGCATTCAGTAGCCTGCAGCGCAGTGTCAACCCCCGCTGGGGGCGACCGGCAGCGATTACAGAACGGGGGCGACTGCAGCAACAAACAGCGCGGCACCTTGCTCAAGCCACATCGGCGAGCAGAGCAGTTGGTTCTGGGGGGGACGCACCCCCAGATTTGCTGGAAGGCATCTGCGCTGTCCCATCGGATCTTGGAGAGACACTGCTTGAGCAGCAGTGCCACGAGCAGTTTCTACAAGCAGTCGAACAGTTAAGTGAAGCGAACCGCTTATTGCTCGAACGTATTTTCCTGCGCAGTGAAGTCAAGCAGGACGTTGCCCGCTCCATGGGCTGTTCACCTGGACGGATTTCTCAGAAATTGAGCGATATCAAAAAACGTCTGGCCGAACTACTCGGGCCAGATTTTAACGACGAGTGCGGCGAGACCAGCTTTTGCTGTGGTGCTCAGTGTGCACGTCGGCAGGGGGCGCAGGCCGGAAAATCGCCACGCCCACAACCCGCAGGTGCTTCCGTCGCTCAGGATCTACGAAATACAGCAGATCTAATAGAAGCCATTCCAGAACTGTTGCACCGCAGCGGGTGGCCTGGCGTGACAGGCGTAATACAGCCTTGCTCCGACCCAGCCGAACAAGACAGATGGGATCAGCTCATGGCCAAGCCAGTTCCACCCCAAAATAATGAATGGTGGTATCTGGGAGCAATAGCAGCGGGGATCACCGTGGTTTTGCTCGCTAGCCGTGCTCGACTGATCGACTCCCCTACTCCGCAAACCCTGGCGCGCGATCCACTGCCACCACCGGAGCATTCACACGTTGAGCCACAAACGAAAACTGTCCCTCACCCCTCCATCTTGCCCAATATCAAACCTCCCTCCAAGTCCCAAAAGCCAACCCAAACAGAGCCTTCTTCTACTGCTTTGCCGAATACAACACCACCTCGACAAAAGCTGCGAAAGCCAACGAAAGCCTTGCCCCCCTCGGAAGACATCCTGCAGGTGCCTCTGTCAGTGAAGCGCTCCCCTGCGCCGCTCATCGCCACTGCCCCAGAAACGACCGTCCTACGGGGCAACACCGATGCCGCTGCTCGAAGCTATGCTGGCGCACTCTGTAAAGCCGTAAGTGGGTTGCCACAACAGCCCAATGCCGAGGGGCCGACGGTGCTTGCAGTGCAGTTGGCTGTAATGGCTGGTCAGGTTCACCTAGAAAAAGCACCCGAAGTGCTGCTCTCCGGTGGCGCTGACCAAGACAGGGCATTACTCGATGCCCTGCAGGCGTTGCAGACACGAGGACTGCCCAGATGGCCAAACGGTGCAGAACGTACAGCACACTTCTTGCTCACATTTGACAATGGTGAGCAGCAGCCACTCGATTGCCGACCAGAATGAGGCCATTCTGGTCGGGGTTCTGATGGCACTGGAGGTTTCCGGTCTGGATCTGCGCGGTACAAAGCTGGTAGTGTTTTCGGCCACTGTTAAAAACCTAAAGTTATCGCCCATTCGGCCCAAATAGAAAGTGAAGCAGCATGAGTGTTATACACACTTGCTTTACTAGGCAAAAAGCTTTCCCCAACTCGACTTGACCGCACAGGAGTCCTAGAACTCCTGCTGTGAAGTGGCGTGTCTGCACGCCTTCTCTGCACGATATCTGCACAAGTACCTGTTGAGGACTCTGCTGCTGATCATCTCCTCGCTTCCACAACAACAAACCTTACCAGAGAGAAACCATGAAATCACGATCCAGCTTTATCGGTGCATCTGCTGCCCTACTTACCACCTTTACCTTAATGTTAGGCAGCCCATCACCAGCTAACGCCGAAACCAGTGTCCACCTTCTCCTCGGCAACCCCAGTGGTGCAACCACCCACGCTTCCAACCGCTCTAACTATCTGCTGGTCAAACCTCAGTACGCCCTCTCCTATAGCGATTACACCAAGATCCCCAATTGGGTAAGCTGGCAACTCAATCAATCTTGGCTCGGCAGTGCCGACAGCCAATACCCCGACAGCCTTGACAGTACTTTGCCTCTTGGCTGGCAGCAAATACCTGCGGACAATTGTTATTCATGCAGTGGCTTCGACAGGGGGCATATGACTCCTGCCGCTGACCGTAGCAACACTGCAGAGAGCAACTCTGCAACATTTGTGATGACCAATATCATTCCTATGGCTCCCGAAAACGCTCAAGGCCCCTGGAGGGATTTGGAGGAATACTGTCGAGAACTAGTAGCTCAAGGCAAAGAACTCTACATTATTTCTGGAGGGCACGGGACAGGGAAGACAATGTCTTCAACTCTGCTTGGTCAGTCGATAAATGTACCCGCGAAAACCTGGAAAGTCATTTTAGTTCTGGATAGACCAGACTCGGGGCTAGAAGGTGTCAACGCTGAAACTCGTGTTATCGCTGTCGATATACCTAACGAATCGGGAGTCCGAAATAATGATTGGCGCAGTTACCGCGTAACTGTGGATTCGATCGAAGCTGCGACTGGCTTGAATTTTCTTTCCAATGTGTCCCCATCTGTAGAGAGAACACTTGAGGCGAGAGTAGATAACCAGTAACAAAATCACCGGCTTGGCGGCACTTTAGAAAATTGCACTGGCCGCCAGTTCCCTGAAGCTGTGAAGGACGCCCACCAGTATGGGTGAGTCCGACCCAGCTGGAGGGACACGGCCAGTTGCGCCTGTCGTAGAGCCTCCGAGCGACCCAGCCCTGCTATCAATCCCCGATAGAACCGCTTCATCAGCGTTACTGTCGTTTGATCCTCCACTGTCCATAGCGCCATGACTTGGCTGCGGGTACCCGCCAGCACCAGTGCCCGCCGCAGCCCCTGCACCCCTTCACCGCCGAGTACCGGTCCTGCTCCACTCAAGCAGGCTGACAGCACCGCAAGCTCGGTGCCCTCCAGATCCAGCCCTTGGGCTTCGAGGGCAGTAAGCACGCCGTCTTCAGTGCCGGAGGAGCGGGCGTTGAAGCCGGCTAGAGCCACCCCGGAGCGCAGCAGCGGCTCCTGCAGTCCGGCTCCCGCCTTCTGGTCTTCGAGGAAGAATGCGTGGGTGGCCAAGTGCAAGAGGATCGGGGAGCGGGCAGCCTTTAGAGCATTCTCGGTGGCCAGTGCCCCGATGAGCAATTGGGTCGAGGGAATACCCAGGAGCTGAGCGACAGCCCTGGATTCTTGCATAGCTCCAGGCAGGGGACGGGCAATAAAGTCAGCCAGGGTTGGAGAGTGCAGGTTCTTCACCGTGTTTGTCTTGTCTGCCTCGATGCTCCCTCCAACCGTGCGCATCATCGCAGTTGGTCGATCTGCAGGGGTTGGGCCAGCGGCAGAACGAGCGAAGTCCGGCCCACCGATCACCAGTGGACTGGACTGGGGAGGAAGGGAGGACTGCGCAAGCCGAGGCAGTTCTCGACCGGAGACAAAGTAGGTAAGGGTGTGCTTCTGTAGCAAATAGCGCCCGTTCGCGTCGATGAGGGCGGCGAAGGGCAGCGTGTTGAGCTGTCCGTCGGGAGCGATGAACAGCTGCTTGCTTTTCAGGTCGATTTCTAGAGGAACGAGGAGTTTCTGGTACAGCTGACGAGCGAGCTTGCGCCCCCGGTCATCGTTGGGGGATGCGGGGTCGAGCAACCAGGCGCGCCAGACCCGGATAAGTACGTCGATCTGTTTGGCTTCCCCCAGATCGACGCCTATGGGCAGTCCTGCTGGTGACAGCAGGTAGGCGGCGTAGCGTGGTGCGCCGAAGGACTTCCCCTCGAAGGGACGGTAAAGCACATACTCGAGGAGGACAGCGTCTTTGGGCAAGGCTTGCTGGACATCCTGGAGGGTGAGCGGGTGGGTGAGGGCGCGTAGACCCGCACCGGCATCGGCCAGACTGTCCTCCAGTTGACGAACCCTAATGCGCAGTGCCCTCACCTGTTCTTGGTTCTGATCGGGGGGCAGAGTATCTGAATCCGTGAAGACGAGGGTAGCCAGTTGGGTACGAGCCTCGGCCAACTTTTGGAGCGGTTCCTGGCGAGCGGGAGGCAGGCGGCGGCGCAGACGGGCGAGGGCGAGGGTAGCCTCATCGAGCACTCTCCCTTTGCGGCTGAGGGAGGCAGAAAGGGCGAGGCGAGCAGCCTGGGGGTCGTTGTGCAAGCGTTGGAGATGGAGCCAGAGGGCGAGGTCGGCAGCGTTTTTGAGGGAGGCAAGGTAGGCGTGGTTACGACGTTGGGAGGCAGCAGGGAGGTTGAGGGCGAGGTTGTACTCTTGGATGTCAAGAGCCTGTTGGAGGGTCTGGCGGGCATCGTCGAGTCGATTTTGTTTGAGGCGTAGGAGAGCTAGGTTGTAGAGAGTAGTCGCCACGTACGGGTGCTGTGGCCCAAGGGCTCGCTCCAGGATGGCCAGGGCACGCCTGTTCAACGACTCGGCCTCGGCGTATTCGCCCCTTTCGGAGTATAGAGTAGCCAAATTGTTGAGGCTGACAGCCAAGTATGGGTGCTGTGGCCCGAGGGTTTTTTCTTTGATGGCCAATGTACGCCGATATAGGGGTTCAGCCTCGGCATACTCACCCCGTTGCCGATACAGATCAGCCAGGTTGTGGAGGCTTTTTGCCACATCCGGATGCTCTGACCCGAGAGCTTTCTCCCGGATAGCTAGAGCACGCTTATATAGGGGCTCGGCCTCGGCGTAACTGCCTCTTTCGGAGTAAAGAGTAGCCAAGTTGTTGAGGCTTTTTGCCACATCCAGATGCTCTGACCCGAGGGCTTTCTCCCAGATAGCTAGGGCACGCCTGTACAGCAACTCAGCTTCTGTATACTCACCTCGATCGGCATAAAGGTTGGCCAGGTTGTTGACACTCTTTGCTAGATCTGGATGCTCTGGCCCAAGGGCTTTCTCCCGGATAGCTAGGGCACGCCTATACAGGGGTTCGGCCTCGGCGTAATTGCCCCTTTCGGAGTACAGAGTAGCCAAGTTGTTGAGGCTTTTTGCCACATCCGGATGCTCTGACCCGAGGGCTTTCTCCCGGATGGCTAGAGCCCGCTTGTGCAAGGGTTCGGCCTCGGCGAAATTGCCCTGCAACCAGTACAAGACGGCCAGGTTGTTGAGGCTCTTTGCCACCTCCGGGTGCTCTGAGCCGAGGGCTTTCTCTTTGATGGCCAGGGCTTGTTTGGCCAAGGGCTGAGCTTTCTCGTACTGACCCATTTCCCGTAGCTTTAAACCCTGCTCGTCTAGCTGTTGGGCTTCTACTATCTCCCTACCTAATGCCTCTGCCGACAACGTTTGCGCCCGAACGGGATAGGGAGACAGCGGATCTAGGGACAGAGCAGCTGCGCACAGCAAGGCAATCCAATGCAAAGCAACGGGTAAGCGCATATTCCTCCAATCGCCCACAGCATTCATGTTCATACTAGAGCTGTCCACAACAGATATGCACTGCGCGGCCACTATCTCTATCCATGTCGATCATTTGGAGCCTGTGGCAGGACAATGGATAGGTAAATGACCCGAAAAGTTTTCGTAGCGACGCTACCACATGAAGTTTAAACACCCGATTAATGCCCACAAGGGAATGACAGCGCCTGTGGTTCTTGCCATGATGGCGATCTACAACAACTTTTCCATTGGGCCTTGGATATATCTTGCGCTTCACGGTGGTTATGGAATCCTTTGGCTGCTGAAAGATCGCATCTATCCCGATAAACGCTGGGAAGACGATGTTTCCCTTGGCTCCGGAATTTCATTGTTTGTCAGCTTAGGGGCTTACTGGGTCGCTCCCTGGTTACTGATCAGTAGTGGAGCACAGCCAAGCAATCCCCTTTTGGCACTTGCCATTTTCTTCAATCTCCTCGGTGTGTTTTTGCACTACACCAGCGATGCGCAAAAATACTTCACCCTAAAATATCAGCCCGGACTGATTGTAGAAGGCTTTTTTGCCCGTTGCCGGAATACAAACTACCTCGGTGAGTTGCTGATTTATGGCAGTTTTGCCTTGCTCTCCCTGCACTGGCTCCCTTTCTTTATTTTGGCTGTGTTTGCGATTGGTATTTTCTTGCCCGGTATGCGGAAAAAGGATCAATCTCTATCGAGGTATCCTGAGTTTGAGCAATATAAGCTGCAATCTGGCTTTTTGCTACCCAAGTTTTTCAGCGTCCCTATGGAGCAAACAAAACAGCCGCAAAGAGGAATTTGAAGCGCTCTATGCCAAAAGATTTGTTGCCATTTTTGCTCGGATTGCTTGCCCTTGTGCTTTATTTGGTTGCTTCAGCGAAGACGGAAATGTTTACCCGTTGGCCCAAACGCCGCAAGTGAAAATTTGGTTGGATGGGTAATGTGTTGTCTTCTACTCCTAAACCTTAAGAGTAAATTGTTAAGAACCTGAGAATTTTCCACCACTCCTGCCACAAAAATGCCCCAGGGATATTGCCTGAGGCATTCGAGGATTTTGAGTTGCTCCGTTCTACCAACCGATGTCTTGGAGAAGGGGGAAAGTCAGGTCCAGGGGAGCAGTGACGGATTGGGGCAAGTTGGGGTTGATCGACGGCTCCATCAACAAGTTGGGCAAGGCGCTGACATCAAAGTGGGAGACCGAAGAGCCGCTTGAGAAGGGGTTAGGCGCATACATCAACGCACGACCACTGGCATCGGCACCTGAGTAGATCGACAAGTTGAGTCCCAGATTGACAAAGAGTCCCGTGCGACGTCGCGAACTCGAAGCAACAGCTGCTTTGAAGGCGTTTCCATCTGCCTGGGTAATTCGCACAGCCGGAATGGTGATCGTCGCATCGGTACCCCCCAAGCCAGGGGGTGGAGAACCCGCCACATTGTCAGCAATGATCACACCGATTGCTCCGGCATCCTGAGCGTTCTTGACTTTGACCGTAAATGCGCAGGTTCCCCGATCCAATAGGGCAATCTTGCCAGCCACCAGAGCGGCGTTCCCGGCAGAAAGCGGACTGCACGCCAGACTTAAATTTGGAGCCGTATCGTAGGGAAAAACCGTTTCGGAGGTAAGGCCAGGGCTACTTAGAGCGGGCCCAAAGCTGGCTGGACCGACTAGATAGCTGCCAGCAACGCTCGTTGGGGCAGAAACCGCAAGTACGGGCGTGCCGAGCTGCAAAACACTCGGGAGGGCAGTGTTGACCGTAGCACCGCTCCAAACGAGTTTGCCAGTGTTGATGGCAGAGGTAACACGTTCGGAATTGGTCATCGCCGACCAAGATTTGTTGATCGTGGTATCGAAAAGGAAATCGTCCCAAATGCTAGGCAATGGCCCTGACGAACCGCTGATCTGCGCCCCCGTTGAGCCGCTGGTATAGGTCTGAAAGCCTAGCCCATGACCAAACTCGTGGAGAAGCACGGCCACAAGATCGACGTTGGTTCCAGCATTGTTATCGAGACCCAAATAAAAGAAGGTGCCTGTCAGACAATTTGTTTGCCCCAAGTTGACATTGAAGCGCGCCCGAAGGTCGGCATTGGCAGGATCTACATCGACCCCAGAGAGTTTGTTGGTCAGTGCCTGACTGTACCAGCGGTTGGGCACTGGCGCACTGGCGAAGTTGGAGAAGATCGTAATCGCCCCAGCACTGCCCAAGACAGCCGAGGTAGAGGTACAGGAGAGGGCTTCCCAGGTTGCCAAAACATTAATAGTGACGCTGCTCGACAGGGTTGCACCCCACTTGTCGGCTGCGGCTTGAAAAGCAATCAGGCGCTGCGCGCCTAGGGTCGTTCCTGTATTGCCACCGACGGGCGTGACGGGCGTCGTGTCGTTGAAACCGACACCGGCTGGATCGCCATTGACGATGGCGATCGTCGCAGCCGCTTTTGCAGAGAGCGGGGTGAGGGCTAGACTTCCAGCAAGAAGCGCAATGGCAGAATATTTATTCAACATCGAGCACCTCTTTGTTCTGCGCAGAAGTTGTCGGGACTCCAGGATGAACCATTTGCGATTGGGCTGCTTTCTCGCCGGTTACGCAGGTTTCGGTGAGCTGACCATTCGGCGACTTGTTGACTACCATGTAGACCATCGAATCCGTGCCTAGTTTGACTCCTTGGGCGCCGCCGACACCTGTAAATATTTCTGGCTGCTGAGTGCTGTTTGTAGTAGACGAGGGTGGCGGCGTAAGTTTCTGCATATCCTGAGCAGTCGGTTGAAGCCAGCGACCGGTCACTGGATCTTTTACAACAACCAGACCACTGACTGGTGCGCTCAGTTGGCTGTTTGGTGTTTTTGGCGCGTCGGATGGCTTTGCAGTTTCAGCATGGACCGCAACTGCTGTGAATCCTAAGACAAAAATTGCTAGTGCAACTCTGGCAATGTAACTCATCAATCCTCTCCATTAATCGAAAGATCTGGCTGCGAGGCAGTTTGGGAAAAAGCGTCTATTTCTAAATCGGTTTCCCAAAAGCAAGAAGTTTTAACAACTAGCTATGCACTAATGGAACTTCTATGCGAAGAGGCCAAAACGCAGCTCATGGCTAAACTTTCCAGACTGCCAAAATCATACATCAGACCTTTTTGCGACTAGGTTCCTGGCGAGCATTCTGATAGTCAGCTGTCCAAAATAATTGTTCTTAGAGAGCGGATATTCGTTACGCCTTGATGATATTTTGCTTGTTGAGTAGGGTATTTGCAAACGAAGACCTCTTTGTTAGGCAAGAACTCCACCAAATCTACACAATCAGGACAATTGACTATGCATAAGCGCACACTCCTAGCATTTTCCATCTCTGCGGCATTGTCACTAACGGTGGCGGCCACCGCTCAAGCTGCTTCCCTAAGCCAGAACTTCGATACCGTCTCGACCTTGGCCGCTCAAGGGTGGTCTCTTCAAAACCGGAGCACTACCGTCGGAACAACAGGCTGGTTCCAGGGCGATCCCACTGTTTTTCCTGCGCAGGCCGGCGCAACAAACTCGTACATCGCTGCTAACTTCAACAACACCACGGGTGCTAATACCATCAGCAACTGGCTCATTACTCCTACTCTAACCTTCTTCAATGGTGATGTACTTACATTTTTTACACGGACAGTCACTGATGCAATCTTTCCGGATCGTTTAGAAGTGCGCTATAGCGATGTTGGTGGCACCAATGTCGGCACCACCTCGACGAGCGTCGGTGACTTTACTACGCTCCTGCTCACGGTCAACCCGACCCTGACCACTACCGGCTATCCCAGTGTGTGGACACAATTCACCGCCACAATCTCCGGACTTGCTCCCAGCGGCTCACCTGGAGCGATTGCCTTTCGGTACTTCGTCACCGGCGGTGGCCCTAGCGGTGCAAACTCAGACTACATCGGCATCGACACGGTGACAATCGTACCGGAGCCTTCAGAAGTCCTCGGACTCCTCACCCTCGGTGGCCTTGGCATCGCTGGCTTCCGTCTCAAGCGCGGTAAAAAAGCCACCGCTTAAAATCCTCACGAAGCGAAACCAAGATAGTGCCATCTCAGCGATGAGGGAAGCTACGCCATTTCGATCAAGTCTGCTGGCGATCAGTAGTTTTTGAAACTTCAGCTTCATGCCCTTTTCAGTTCGTTGGAAGAGGGCATTTTAATGGCCATTGGGCGAAATTACTCTGCGTTGTCACTTGGAACTTTACCGGTACCATCCCGCACAAGATCGCTCACATCCCAAGCTCGGTCGATCTCGTGAACTAACTCGTGGTCGTCGGTTTGGAGAAGGCGTTCTAACTCTTCACGATTTTGGCGGGAACGGGCGGCAATAGCTTGATCGTCTGCTTCGACGTGGGCCATCTCATACAAAAGATGTTCGTCGTTGAGTTTAAAGAGTTGGGCGACTCGGCGGGCGCGGAAGGACCGCACACCCAAGAGCTTCAGCGCCTCTACTCCCATTTCTAGGGCAGAACCAAAGGTCTCGCGTTCGATCACTTCGACATTCCGGCGAATCAATTCGTAGGCGTGGCGACGGTCGATCGCTCTGGCCAAAATTTTCAGGTGGGGAAAGTGTTTCTGCACTAAATCGACAATTTCCAACGTTTTTTCCCGGTCATCTACTGCTACAACGAACAGCTTCGCCTGAGCCGCCCCAGCAGCGTGGAGCAGATCTAAGCGGGAAGCATCCCCGTAAAACACTTTGTATCCGAAGCGGCGTAGCGTGTCGATTTGACTGGAACTGATATCTAAGACCGTGACGCGCCAGCGATTGGCGATCAACAAACGACCAACAATCTGCCCGAAGCGGCCAAATCCAGCAATAATCACCGGGTTTTCATTTTCATCGATGTCGTCGCTTTCTCGCTCCTCCCCTTGGGATTGAAAACGAGGCTGCACAAAGCGTTCGTAGATAATTATCAATAGAGGTGTGAAGACCATCGAAAGGGCGACGACGACCACCAAAGGTTCAGCAATTTGCGGGGTGAGAATTTTGTTTTGGGTTGTAAACGAAAAAAGGACAAAGGCGAATTCTCCGCCCTGGGCTAGGGCAAACGCAAAGAGCAAACTTTGATCCCAGGCCAACTTGAAAAAGCGCCCCAATCCCAGTAGCACGAGGAATTTCACCAAGGCCAAAGCGAGCACCAAACCAATAATCAGCAGTGGACTTTGGAAGAGAATCGTGAAGTTAATACCCGCACCGACAGCAATAAAAAATAGCCCTAATAAGAGGCCCTTAAAAGGCTCAATATCGCTCTCTAATTCGTGGCGATATTCACTATCTGCCAGTACCACTCCCGCCACAAAGGTGCCCAAGGCTGGAGACAGACCAGCTGCTTTCACAGCAAGTGCCACCCCAATGACGAGAAGCAAGGCGGTAGCGGTGAACACTTCGCGCAGCCCAGTGCTAGCAATTAAACGAAATACTGGACGCATTAAAAATCGACCCGCCAACACGATCCCCCCGACCAAACCAATCACAAGCAGGGTCTGTTGCCATGGCTGCAGAGCGCTGGCTTCTGGACTCATGACAGCACTTCTTTGAAGTGCCAAAAGCGGCAAGATCGCCAAAATCGGGATGACAGAGATGTCCTGGAAAAGCAATACCGAAAAAGCCGATTGTCCGGCCTCAGTCTTCAATAAGCCTTTTTCGTTGAGGGTCTGGAGAACAATCGCTGTCGAGGACATCGCAAAAATCAGTCCGACTACGAGCGCCGTCTGCCAGGGCAATCCGAAAAGGAGTCCGATAGCACCTGACACGAGCGCTGTACCCACTACCTGTAAACCGCCGAGACCCAAAATCGGCACCCGCAAACGCCAGAGGAGGGATGGCTGCAACTCCAAACCGACGAGGAAAAGCATCATGACGACGCCAAATTCAGCAAAGTGCATGACATCTGCACCTTCTTGGCCAACGAGTTTGAGGCCGAAAGGGCCAATCACCACCCCCGCCATCAGATAGCCTAGGACGGAACCCAAGCCTAAGCGTTGGGCTAAGGGCACCGTCAGTACGGCGGCGAGCAGGTAGATAAATGCCTGAAAAAAGATATCGTGCTCATGCATGGTATGCAAACTCCTCGTTGAGGTGTTGTCGTTGTCTGAGCTGTTCACGATTGAGCGTGCCATCGCGCAGCTCTAAAAGAGTTTGACGATAGTGTTTTGCGTGGCCAGCAATCGCTTCTTTGCTCAATTGATAGACTTCCTGCACCACAAAAGGAGGCAAATATTCCATGCCGCAAAGCCGCGCAGTCTGCTCAAAAGGAGCCAAAAATTCGCGGATCGTGAAGTGGTTATTGCCCTCACGCCTGTAGGCTTGCTGGCCACCACCCGTCGAAATTGCACTCAAAAACTGCTTCCCATGGAGGGCTGTGCCCTTGTGTCCATAGGCGAAACCGT
Source organism: Gloeobacterales cyanobacterium ES-bin-313 (assembly GCA_014379585.1). Lineage (GTDB taxonomy): Bacteria > Cyanobacteriota > Cyanobacteriia > Gloeobacterales > Gloeobacteraceae > JACMLN01. Next base: position 23,007 of record JACMLN010000042.1, read on the forward strand.
ACTCCAGCACTACATCTTGCCATTCTTTTAAAATTGCCGGACTGCTGTACCAATAAAATGGATGCTGGAAAACGATCAGATCGTGGTCGAGGAGCAACTTCTGTTCCGCTTGAATATTGATCTGAAAGCTTGGGTACGCCTCGTAGAGATCGTGGACAGTGACCGCCTCTATCCCCTGAGCTGCCTTGATGAGTTGCCGCTGGATGCGCGACTTTTCGAGGGCTGGGTGTGCGAACAAAATCAGAATTCGGCACGTAGACACCGTTCCCCTCCCACAATACTCTCTATACCATAGCGAAGGCGCGGTCAGATTTGCTCTTCGGACAATTCTGAAAACTTTTCAAAAGTATAGAGGCTGACCGCCTCGAACATGTCGAGACAGATCAATTTGCCGAACTCTTCTGACGATCAGGGATATAGCGCCCAGGAGCCAGAATCTGCTGCGGATCGAGGGTGTTTTTAAGATCTAAGAGCAACTTCTGGTAGCTCGGTTCTGGCTCCGGCTCTCCCTTGGGCTGGATGCCGAGGCGATAGGAATAGTAGCCGCTGTGATGGAGGCGTTCTTGGAGCTTCTGATAGCAGGCATGGGCGCGTCCATCTTCACCCGCCACTTCCCGGTCGTAGGCGAATACATGAGGCCAAGCATTCAGTGCTTCAGAAAGTGCCACAAAACTGCCCTCAGGATATTCTCCTGAGCATACCCAGTTTTTCGAAAATTTTCTTTAAGCCTCTTTGCCTTCGCCACGGACTTTGAGAATCAAAAACCCAGCCGCCATACCGACCAAGGTCAAAGCAAAAATCACCCCAGCCACCCAGAAAATCTCACCTGCCATCTCATCCGTCCTCTGCAACTGCCCATTGAACTTAACCCATTCTGGTTTTTCGTTGCAAGCCAGTAGTAAAGTAACGTTGTGTATCTTACAAATGATGTGCGATGTCTACCCTCACCATTGCCCCTCACGGTGGCACCTTAATTAACCGCATTAGGCCTAATCAACAAAGCGAACCAACCAAGCGGGTTCGCCTTGATGAGCGCGCCCTCTCGGATCTTGAACTGATCGCTATTGGCGGATTTAGCCCTCTAATTGGGTTTATGGGCAGTGCTGACTATCATGCTGTCGTCGAAACCATGCATCTCGCCAGCGGACTGGCTTGGTCAATTCCGATTGTTCTGGCAGTTAGTACAGAAGTTGCCGACGGTCTGGAGGTGGGCGAAACCCTCGGACTCGAAGACAAAACAGGCAAACTGGTCGGCTTGATCGAACTCACCGAAAAATTTACGACGGACAAGACCCGCGAAGCGGAGATGGTCTACCGAACTACCGATGTCGCCCATCCTGGGGTCAAAGTGCTCTACGACCAGGGTGATGTCTGCTTGGCTGGGCCTGTGGTGCTGTTTGAGCGCACCCCTCATCCGCTTTTCCCCGCCTATCAGGTGGATCCAGCGGATTCTCGTGCTGCTTTTGCCGAGCGGGGCTGGCGCACTGTGGTCGGTTTTCAAACCCGCAACCCGATCCACCGTGCCCACGAATACATCCAAAAAGCGGCCATGGAGATCGTCGATGGTCTTTTCTTGCATCCCCTCGTCGGAGCGACGAAAAGTGACGATGTTCCTGCTAATGTCCGGATGCGTTGCTACGAAGTTTTGATCGAGAAGTACTATCCGCTCAATCGGGTGATCTTGGCCATCAACCCAGCCGCGATGCGCTACGCCGGCCCTCGTGAGGCGATCTTCCATGCCCTCGTTCGCAAAAACTACGGATGCACGCACTTCATCGTCGGCCGCGATCATGCGGGGGTGGGTGACTACTACGGCACCTACGATGCCCAATATATTTTCAACGAGTTTGCTCCTGGAGAACTGGGCATCACGCCGCTTATGTTTGAACACGCTTTCTACTGCAAGCGCATCAATGGCATGGCTACGGCCAAGACCAGTCCCTCAGCACCAGACGAACGGATTCACCTCTCGGGCACGAAAGTGAGGGAGATGTTGCGCAACGGCATCATGCCTCCCCCTGAGTTCAGCCGCCCAGAAGTTGCCCAAATTCTGATCGACGCGATGCGCATTTCCTAATCATGAAGTTCCCCACCACAGAGGCGGATGGGGAATTTCGCAAAATTAGGGTATGGGAGAAACCCGCTCTCTTGTCGCAAGACTGAGCGGCGGGAGTATTTCAGAGTTTTCTGTGCTGAAGCACTGGCAACTGACGACGCACTTGGGCAAGGCGCTTGGGATCGATTTCGGCGATGGCCATTCCCGGCGTATCCCCGGCATCGGCAAGGACGTTGCCCCAAGGATCGACGATCAAAGCGTGGCCGTAGGTTTGACGGCGCGCATAATGTTCGCCTGTTTGGGCAGCCGCGAGGATGTAGCAAGTGTTTTCGATGGCCCGTGCTCTAAGCAGCACCCGCCAGTGATCCTTGCCTGTAAAAGCCGTGAAGGCTGAGGGAACCAGGAGCAGATCGGCTCCCCGCTCCGAAAGGGCACGGTAGAGTTCTGGAAAGCGCAGATCGTAACAGACCGAGAGACCCAGAGCACCGAGCTTTTCGGTATGGACGACCTGCAACTGTTGGCCTGGAACCACAGAGTCCGACTCGCGGTAGGTGTTGCCATCGGGCAGATTGACATCGAAGAGATGCAACTTTTGGTAGCGACCTAAGTCCTCGCCATTCGGGCCAACCAGGAGGGCTGTGTTGTAACACTTGGTTGTGCCTTCGGCGGGTGTGGGGTAGCCGCCACCCAACAGCGTGATCTTCCACTCACGGGCCGCCTCCCGCAGGAACTTTTCGCTCAGTTCGGCGATGCGTGGTGCTTCTGCCAGCTTCTGAGCCTCTGGTCCCAAAAAAGCGAAGTTTTCAGGGAGACTGATCAACTGTGCCCCGCGCCGTGCGGCAATACCGACCAGTTCGCGGGCCTGGTGCAAATTCGATTCCAAGTCGGCTGTACTAGTCATCTGTACAGCCGCCGCCAAATAACTTTCCATAGGGTCTAGAAGTCCTCATCGTCCGGAGGTTCAGCGCCGCCGCCATTACTGTCGCGCCGCGAACCGAGTAATTCTAAGCGATCTACCTTAATAACAGGACGTTCTTTTGCTTCTTGGGTGGTTTTATCTTGCCAACGGCTAAACGAAAGACTGCCTGTAATCCCAATCAACGCACCCTTGCGGACGTACTCGCCAGCAATTTCGGCGGTTTTCCCCCAGATTTCGAGGTCGAACCAATCTGGTTTGTCCTCATCGCCTTTGCGTTTGCCACGGTTGACCGCCAGGGTCAATGCACATTTGATCTTGCCGGAGTCGAAGTAGCGCATCTCCGGATCTTTGCCAGCCCGACCGACTAAGGTCACCATATTGAGACTCATCGCCTTGTCCTCATAACGTCCATAAAGCATATCAGAGGGATCCTACGGGATGCCAAACTGCCAGACAGTGCCGGACAGCGACACGCCCTCAAAGAATTCCCCCTCGTCTATTGAGGCCGATTCTAGAGTAGTGGTGAGCACCTGAAACCTGCACGTTCGTTGCCCGCGCTTCAGGGTTAGGGGGTGAGTGCGGCCACGGAAACTTTGGCAGCGATCATCTGGGCTAACTTGGTAAACGCTTTGGCTGAGGCCGAATCAGGACGCGCCATCACGATCGGGACACCCCGATCCCCCCCTTCGCGCACAGGCATCTCTAGAGGCAGACAGCCGAGTAAAGGCAGACCCAGTTCTTTGGCTGTGCGCTCTCCACCACCACTACTAAAGATGTCGTACTGTTTGTCCGGTTGATCCGGAGGAATGAAGAAGGACATATTTTCGACGATGCCGAGTACGGGAACGCCGACATCTTGGAACATGCGCAGTCCTTTCTTGGCATCGAGTAGAGCGACGAGTTGTGGCGTGGTGACGATCACGGCACCCGCCAGTGGTACTGCTTGGATCAAGGTCAGTTGGGCATCGCCCGTGCCAGGAGGCAAATCGATAATCAAGTAGTCGAGTTCGCCCCAATCCACTTGATAAAGGAACTGACGGATTTGGCCGTTCAGCATCGGGCCACGCCAGGTGATCGGTTGCTCTTCGGGAACGAGGAAGCCCATGGAGACAACTTTGACCCCGTAGTTATACAGCGGCAAGTAGGCAGTCGGTGTGCCTGCATCGTCGTAGCGCGCACTCAAGACTTGACCCTGAAGCCCGAGCATTAGCGGAACGTTGGGGCCGTAAATATCCGCATCAAGAATCCCAACGAGGGCACCAGATTGGGCGAGGGCGACTGCGACATTCACCGAAACCGTCGTTTTGCCAACCCCACCCTTGCCACTGGAAATTGCAATAATATTTTTCACTCCCGGAATCCCCTGACGATCCGGCAAACCTTTTGCCTTCGGGGTCTCAGCGGTGACAGTAATGTCCACGGTTTGCACACCGTCTATCGTGCGCACAGCCCGCTTGCAATCGTCCACGATCATTTCGCGCAGGGGACAGGCTGGGGTCGTAAGTACCAGGGTGAAGCTGACATCTCCGCCTTGAATCTCGACATTGCGGATCATGTTCATTTCGACCAAAGAACGGCGCAGTTCCGGATCCTGAACAGGTTTGAGAACTTCGAGGATCTCGTCTTTTTGGATAATCCGTTGCATGATACTTTACTGGATTTTTGCCTTCTCAGTGTAGTACACGTTCAGATATTCGCTGGGCACTGCTTCTGAGATACGCATCTCCCCGTTGAGGGTAACTTTGACAGGAAGAATGCCTCTCCAAATCTCTCCATGTTTTCTGATCTTGACTTCCCCCAGAGCGATCTACCCAGAACCGTCGCCGACATTGAGGTGGACTGGGAGGAAAGTATTGCAGAAGTGCCCCCCCTGCTGCTTGGGGCAAACGACTATCGCGTCACAAATTTAAAGACTGGTGCCAACAGTTTGATGCACGACCGCGTCCGCAAATTGGGTCTGCGGATGATGCGGATTCGCTACCCGCACCTGAGCAGCATTCTGACAGACTCGGTAACGCAGACCTGGGATGTGGAGGCACTGAAGGAGACCCTCGACCCCTTCTTTTATGGCAACACCCACTTAGTCTTCAACATTCCAACTTGGCCTGCCTGGATGAAGCAGGATCACAACCGTCTGCTTGACCCCAGCGAGTACCGCAACTATGCCCAATTCTGCGCGCGTCTCGTCGGCATTCTCAACCTCAAACTGCGTCTCGAAATCGAATACTGGGAACCCCTTGGTGCTTTAGAAGCTCGCTATCAACGCGCCGATCAACTCCAAGAACTTTGGAAGATTTTCAATATTGTCTCCACGGCTATGCGGCTCAAAGATCCCCGCATTAAGATCGGCGGCCCAAGCAGTACGAATTACGATACCCAGGTCATCACCTCTTTTTTGCAGTACTGTCGCTTCAACGTAGACTTTGTTTGCTGGAATGATTACAGCTTCAACAGCATTTACGAACCAACAGAAAAGTTGTTGGCTGCCACTCCCGACTATTTTCAACGGGTGCGTACGTTGCAATCTTTGGTGCGCCAATACATTCCGAATCGTCATGTTCCTTTGTTGCTTTCGGAATACAACATCGATTACGGAAACTCCCACGGCAGACACGATGAACACATCGGGGCGATCTGGTTTGCCTCTGTGATCAAACATCTGATCGAGTCGGGATTGGAAATGGCCGCTATTTCCCGATTTAAAGATGCAGCCAATGGCCTGATTGGTCGCGATGATCGTTTTCGCCCTTTGGCGACTGTCTTTGTCTGGCTCCATCAACATCTTATGGGCCAAGTGTTCACCACAACCAGTACCCATCCTTCGATCGAAGTGCTAGCAACGCGACCAGATGGCCGGAACTATCGCATGTTGCTGATCAACAAGTCAGCTAGCGATGAGATCATTAGTCTGCAGCCACGGGAAATTTTGATGTCCCAGCAGATTGAAATTCTGACCCTTGATCGCTCTGGAGTAGATCGTCACTATCTGCCTAGTATCGATCTCTATCGGCGTCCCTGGGTCTTGCCCGCCCACTCCTTACGGTTGCTACTGTTTACTCGCTGATTGCGACGCGATTGCCCTTGATGTGAACACGGCCTTGGGCAAACCAGCCCACTGCTTGGGGTAGCAATTTGTATTCTTCTTGATGAATGCGTTCAGCAAGCGTCTTGTAGGTATCGTCTTCAAGCACTGGAACAGCAGCCTGGGCAATAATCGGCCCAGCATCCACTTCTAAACGCACCAAATGCACCGAACATCCTGCCACTTTGACACCGTAGTCGAGGGCTTGCTCGATCGCTTTTGCCCCTCGAAAAGCGGGTAGAAGGCTGGGGTGGATATTCAAGATCTGGTCTGGGAATTGATGGATCAGCACTTCAGTAACGCGCCGCATCCAACCTGCCATCACCACAAGTTCGACTTTATGGGTCTGCAGCGTTTCGACAATTGCTTGATCGAGAGCTTCGCGGCTGGTAAATTGCCGATGATCTAACAAAACAGGCGTAATACCTGCTTGTGCTGCGCGTGCAGCGACCTGTGCGTCAGGATTGTTGTAGATCAGCGTGGCAATTTTAATAGGTAACTGCCCTGCTTTCACTTGATCCACGAGCTCCTGAAAGTTGGACCCATTCCCAGAGGCCAGTACTCCAATACGCATCTTAGGTTGGGGTGGAAGCGGCACGTTCGTCCTGCTTTCTACGATCCGCAGCAGCGATCTCATCCACGACTTCCTTGGAGCGGCGAACCTTGTCGAGGGTTGCCACGAACAGATCTAAGTCGCGCTTGACCCGCGCATAGTCCACTTTAAGAAACGTGCAGATCTGTTGAAGTTTCTCAAGGCGATCTTTCTCGCTCATTTGGGCACTGCGAGCGACCTGCTCAACAATATTGGCAAGCCCAATCGCAAAGATTCGACTGTACTTATAGTTTTCACTACCAGCAATCCCAGACCACGTATCGCGCACTACACTCAAAGAGCCAGGACTTGGCTCGCGGGTTCCAACCATGACTTCGAGCACTTCCTGGCTGGGCAGTTCCGCCAGTTTGCGCCATTCACTCACATCTTGCTGCATCTTGCCCAAGTCCAGTTTGAGGGATGAGCATAACGCTTGCAGGATGACTTCACGCTGCTCTGCGGGCCGATAGTTTTCCATGAATGCTTGAAAAGCAGTGATCAAGCCGATGGCGAACAACGGATCGTAGCGAAACTCCTCATTATTGACGAGGAGATGCACCTCGACGAGGAGTTCATCGACCACGCGTCGGAAGACCGAGTTAATTGGGCGAGGATAGGCGGCGAAAAAGTCGCGCTTTGTGTCAGAGACAGTACGGCTCACAGGTGCATCACTCATGGCTTGGGCATTTCCATTGTTACCTGGGATGCCAGATGGAGCAACAGTTGATCTAGAACCTGCCATACGGCTCCACCATTTTCCCAAATGCCTTCGGCTTTGCGTCCGCCCAAGAGGCGCAGGCGCAGACCAAATGCCTGGGCTGTCCCGAATCGCTCGATTTCCACATATTCACCTCCCACTACACAACTCAGGGTCTCTTCGTCCATGATCTCAGTCAGACTTGCCTGCCATTGGGTGTTCAGGGTCGCCAGCAAATTGACCAGACTTTTCATCTCGAAATGATCGAGTTCAAAGCTCCAGTTTTTGCCGCCAAGCAGTAAGCAGTAGGGCTGGCGCTTGGGATCGTAGGCGACGACCCAGTCGTCACTGTCTCGCCAAAAGGACATCAAGGCTGAAATGCCTGAATTAAAACTCGGATCAACTGACTGCGTTGATCGCGGGTGAGCGCATCAAGGGCTGCTTTGTCAGCCTCCAGTAGACTGCGCTCTGGATAGCTGGTTGGATCGATATTGATGTTGTAGCCCAAGTAGTCGGAGAGCGTGAGTTGCCAGTCGAGGCGGGACTGCTCCGGTCGTCCCTGCAGACGGGTATGGTACTGAATCATGCGTCGAATCAAGGTGTTTTCCGGGTTCCCAGCCACTTCGCTGCGAGGGAGGGCGGGAAATTGGGCGTAAACTTTTTGGGCGACTTCAACAGTACGAGAGGCTGCAAAAGCAGTTGCTCTCCCAAAGAAGAGTGCGCTGATGAGCAAAAGAATGGTGGTAAGTTTTTTCATCGGCTTTCTCGATAGTGGCACCAGTCACCCCCCGAAATCAGATATTGCGGCTGGCAGTAGCGCAGCATTTTGGGGCCGACAGTGTACAAAGCCCAGGAACTATCGTTCAGTTCGATCACACTGCCTTGGTAATATTCATCATGAATGCCTTCGAGTTGATCCAATTCATGAAAAAGCAATTTTCGCTGATCACGCAGAGGCTCAAACAGTTCGCCGTAGACGAGATCTCTACCCCCTAATTGCAGAACTGGATAGTGATCGTTGACGGTGTAGAGTCTGCCATAGCAAGTCGCCTTGCCGATGAAGCGGGTGCGACCCACCATATATTCTTGGTAGTTACTCTCCCCAGTGCGCAGGGTGCCATAGACCCAAAGGTACTGGGCGTTGTGCCAGTAGAATGCTGCATCTGCCATCCTCCTAGAGTACGACCAGGCAGGCTGTACCGTAAACTGGTGGGATGCTATCTCGCGTTGTCAGTGCTACGGTCGGCATTGGGCTTGCACTCCTCGCAATCTATTTGGGAGGGTGGTGGTTCGTGGCGGCTCTCGCCATCTTGATCTTGATCGGTCAGCGGGAATTTTTTGCCCTCGTCCGGGCGAAAGGCTACCACCCTTCGGAGTGGCTCTGCCTCGGTTTTAGTGCCGCACTTTTGGTCGTTCAGCAAGCCCAGCCAGAATGGACGATGCCTCTTTTGATCGTCGGTGGTACTTTTCTGTGTATGGCTCTGCTCTTTAGATCGGAACCTGGCACGATTGGGGATATGGGGGCGAATGTCTTAGGTCTGTTCTACGCCGCCTTTTTGCCCAGTTTTCTGATTCGTCTGCGGGGACTGGATCAGGGCATGTTGTTGTTGTTGTTGACCTTCGCCTGCATCTGGGCTTCAGATATTGGTGCTTTTTTTGTCGGCAAAGCGTTCGGTAAAACCAAACTCTCCCCTCGGATCAGCCCGAAGAAAACGGTCGAAGGAGCCATCTTTGGAACGGGTGGTAGCATCGCTGTTGGCCTTGCTGGTGCTTACTGGATGCATTGGCATCTGTGGCCGGTGACTGGTGGTATTTTTGGATTGTTGATCGGTGTTTTCGGTTTGCTTGGGGATCTGACCGAATCGCTTTTGAAGCGCGATGCTGGGGTGAAAGATTCTGGCAATGTCATGCCCGGACACGGAGGCATCCTAGATCGCGCCGATAGCTACATCTTCACAGCGCCAATTGCATTTTACTATGCAAATATTTTTGTCTTGGAACGTTTTTTCTTGCGCTGAGGTGCCGTGCAGACGACGACACTGTCGGTAATCAGGTCGTGGAGGGTCTGTTTTTTTGCCGTGAAAGCAGCAGCGACAAAACCGAGTCCGAAAGGCAACAAAGAAAGCACTTTGCACAGCGTGCGCTTGCCCGACTGTGTAAAAGTCAGCCGCCCACCATCGATATCCGAAACACAGATCCCCAGCATGCGCTTGCCGACGCTGGCTTGCCACGGAGAACTTTCAAGGACAGTCCAGTAAAGCCAAGCGATCAAGAGACTGATGACAATTCCAACTGCGACAATTTTGTAGTAGCCAAGGTGTCCTCTCAGGACGTAACCAGCAAAATAAGAAATGTAGAGTGTTGGCAGATAGATCACCACTTCATCAATCAAAAGGGCAAGCATCCGCCGCCAAAACCCGGCATATTCAGGATTGAAGGTGGTTTGCGCAGTCATTTATCACCGAATCACTTGAGCTGTTGCGCTTATTATGCCGAGAATTCGTGCTGAAGACCACAGATTTAAGATTGTCATTCAGGGTATTTCCAAAACACCGATGATGAGGACTCCTTGATCAAGCCCTACTTTTACCCAGCTTTTCTGGCCGCTTCTTTAGTTCTGTGTACCCCCGCCCCAGCCCAAGTTCTCGATCTGCCCAATGCCACCATCGAAGAACTGCGTTCAGCTTTAGCGCTTGGAAAAATCAATTCCCGATTGTTAATCAAGCAGTACCAAGAACGGATCGCCAAGTACAGCGACGCTGGCCCGAAGATCAATGCCATCGCCGAACTCAACCCCGATGCTCTGAGTATTGCGGAGGAACGAGATACCCAAAGACAAGCTGGTAGTCTTCTCGGGCCACTCCACGGCATCCCCATTTTAATTAAGGACAACATCGATACGGGGGACAAGATGCAGACGACGGCAGGATCTTTGGCTCTCGTCGGCAACTATGCCCGTGAAGATGCTTTTGTCGTCAAACAACTGCGAGCTGCGGGTGCCATTATTTTGGGCAAAACCAACTTGAGTGAGTTCGCCAACTATATTTCGAGCCGCCTTCCCAACGGCTATAGTTCGCGGGGCGGCCAAGTTCTCAATCCCTACGGGCTCAACTTTGATCCAAGCGGATCCAGTAGCGGTTCCGGCGCTGCGGCCACGGCCAGTTTTGCCGCCGCCGCCGTCGGTTCAGAAACCAGTGGATCCATTCTTAGTCCCTCCAATGATCAATCTTTGGTTGGCATCAAACCTACTCTCGGCCTGATTAGCCGTACAGGCATTATCCCGATTGCCCACAGCCAAGACACCGCTGGCCCCATGGCGCGCACCGTTTCTGATGCAGCCATTCTGCTTGGGGCGATGACCGGAGTAGATCCCGCCGATCCCGCTACTGCCGCCAGTGCTGGCAAGGCTTTGACAGATTACACCCTTTTTCTGAAAACCGACGGCCTTAAAGGGATGCGTCTGGGTATTCCGCGCCGAGGCTTTTTTGATAGCAAAAAAGAGAAAGCCGATTATTTGGTGGTCGAGCGGGCTATCCGTGTCCTGAAAGCCCAGGGTGCGATGATTGTCGATCCCGCCGAAATTCCGGATGCCAAGCAGGTCAACCGCTTGGACTACACTGTTCTCGACTACGAATTCAAGTCAGATCTCAACGCCTACTTAGCTGCCCATCCCCAGGCACCCGTCCACAGTTTGGCGGAAATCATTGCCTTCAACAAAGCTCATGCCAAGACGGCTCTACGCTACGGCCAGGATATTTTGATCGGTTCTGAGCGCATCGTCCACGATGCCAAAGCTGAAAATCGCTACCGCCGCCAACGGGCATTAGACCTTCGCCTGAGCCGCACCGAAGGACTTGATGCTGTCATGAACCGCTACCAACTCGACGCAGTGATCTTTGCGATGAGCAACGGCGCGGATATTGGTGCGCGGGCGGGCTATCCGACGATCATCGTCCCAGCTGGCTACCGCGAAGACGGCCACCCAGTCGGCATTTCTTTCTTGGGTCGCGCCTGGAGTGAAGGCAAACTGATCCAGATCGCCTACGCCTTCGAGCAAGCTTCAAAATTCCGCCGTCCCCCTGCACTTTCTGCTGCCAAGTACGGCTGTCGCTACGGTCAACCCAAACCCTGCAAGAAACCCTGAGGGAAATAGTGTGCGGCGGCGCAAGAAATATTTATTGGTGGTAAATTCCTGCAATATAGGTATTGGCGCGACTTTGGCGATGGATGAAGACGGATCCACTCTTTTACCGACTGTTTCAGCAGTTTCCAGATACCCTGTTCGCCTTGACGGGGCAGCCGACTACTTTGGCGGCAAATTATTCTTTCGACTCGGTAGCAGTAAAAGAAACTGCTTTCACCATGGATGGCATCTTCGTTCCCCAAATTCCTGAGTTGCCGCTCTACTTCATTGAGGCGCAATTTCAGAAAGATCCTGATTTGTGCTCGCGCATGTTCACCGAAATTATTTTGTATTTCCGTCATCATCCCCCGCGTCGACATTGGCGGGCAGTGATCATCGTTCCAACCAGAAGACATGCCCCCAATCTTGAGGCAGCCTACGAGGTTTTTGCACCAATCTTAAGCATCATTAGTCTTAAAGAACTCTCGGAATCGGAGAATATTGGGGTGGAATTAGCCCGACTAATCACCACTACCAAACGTAAAGCACCCGCTCAAGCCCGAGCGCTACTCCAACGCACTCAGCAGGAGATAGACAGACAAGTTCAAAACCGAGCAGAGGATTTAATCGGTACAATCATGGTGTACAAGTTTCCAGAGTTGAGTCATCAGGAGTTAGAGGCCATGTTGGAACTAGGAAGTATCAAAAAGACCCGCGTCTACCAGGAAGCCCTTGAAGAAGGTGAGGCTATCGGCGAACTCCGAGGTAAGTTAGAGGCAGTTCCTGCTCTGCATCTTCGGAACTTTAGTGTTCAAGAGATTGCCGAAATTTTGGGTTTAACAGTGGAGCAAGTACAGTCTGCATTGCCAAATTCTTGAATTGTGCGCCCATATTCCCAAAGTTGAGTTGTCAGAAGATATTCGCAACTTCAAAGGGCTAAACGTGCTTCTAGAGCCATGATTTCGCTATGCCATGCTTCTGCATATTGTGTTTCTTCCCAGAGTTCTTTAAGTTCTGAGTCTATACGGATTCTTCCAAGTGCTTTGAGAGCCAACTGGACAAGTTCAGTCTGGATCGATTTTGGAATGTCATGTTTTTTCACCCAATCAGTGATTTCTTCAGGCAGATCTTCTGCAGGAGAACCTTTTAAGGCTGAGACTACCTCTGCCGCTGCAATTGGTAAGGCAGCATCCTGGAATGCCAAGTCATCACTAAAAGCACAATTCGCAATCGTTTCAAGAGTGGATTGCAAAAGCGAAGCATCTCCTAGGGTTTCTATTTTGCCTATCCAATCGAGAGCATCATCGTTATCGAAACTTTTTACTCCCCAAGCACCCATAACATCTCTCCACTTTCTGACTGGCCAGCCCTCTAAACTCTTAGGAGGCAAACCTAGCTTTTTGCCGATAAAGCCACACATCACAGTAGCTCTGCAAGTTTTCGCTCTTCATCAATCAGATTTTGCCACAAGCTAAAGGGAGAAACAGCAGCATACCCACTCTCTTGTGCGTCATTGCATTCAATCACAATCCATTCCCCGGTGATTGTTTGGGCAATGTCAATGACGACAAACGGGAGATTAAGGCACGACGCGGCTTCTTGAGCGACTGCTAATGCGGCTTTTTCTTCTTCTTTCGTCCAGTTGTAAGTGGTTGACCAGTATTGCCCTGCTCCTACACAATGCCCTCGCCACCAAAACGACCGAAACTCAAAGGATGCTGGAATTTTTTCAGTTGCTATTGATGGAACTGGCCGCAGTTGGACAAACTCTCGACAGACAAGATCTTGCCATTGCAAGATTGGATCTTCTTGGTAAATCTTGACGGCTCGATAATAATCCTCAGCAGAACGGATAATTGAAAGTGCAGCTTTGTGACGGCTAGTTTGACGACTGCCTTTGAGAAAAAATGGAAATCCAAAGGTCTTTTCGAGGAATACAACATCGGGTGGCTCTGAAAACCAAAGACTTTTCGGTGTTAGTCCGTCAAGTAGCGGGTACCAGCGCGGCAACTCGCTAGCTAGAAGATGCTGTTCTGGTGAATGAACCAAGGAAATACCAGTTTCTTCTAGCTTCTGGTACAAAAAACCGTAATCCGTGACTACCCCAAATCGCCCAACTGCTGTAATTTGCTTAGGGCGATTCCATGGACGACGACAAGCAAAGAATTGAGCAAGGGAAAAGTCATAACTTGGTAAGTTGACTTCCCCAACTAAGACCCAAACCGAATCTTCTAGAAAGACGAGATCAAGATTTTCTAGAGCGGCATTGGGCACGAATATTTACCAAGTAGATGTTCAAATCCATGCAGAAAATCAGGCTCCCAGCACTCCGTTAAAGTGACAAGCCCAAACGTAGTCCCAAAAAAGCATGAACAAAGAGCAGAACAATGGCTGCACTCCCCACATAGGCGTGTACTGTTCTCAGGCGTGCTTGGCCACCAAATTTTGTGGCGGCGATCAAACCGTTGGCGGCCAGTAAGCCGATTGCCAGGGTGCCTGTCCAGAAGTGTTCGCTGGCAAAGATGGGTTTATTTTGCATGACCAGTGAAAGAACTCCCCCTGCGTAGCCCATGGTGATGAAGGCGAGGAGCCAAGGAGCAATCAGTTTATGAAAGCTGCGCGCACCCTTAGCGGTCTTCGGATCTTTGGAGAGTCTTCCGCGCCAACCGATCCAGGCGGTGAAGATCCCCATGGTGAAAATAACGATCCCCATCATGGTGGGATGACCCCACTGGATCACAGGCTGAGGAAAGCCCAAACCCGTAAAAAAGTTTGCCAGTGGTTGAAGCAGAGCACGTACCGAGTCCATGAAAGCCCTTTGCGTCAGGTCGCTGAAAACAGAACCATCTTATAGTAAATTTTTGTAAAGGTCTGTGTCTTAGGCAGAAAGCCAGAAGTATTTGTAGAGAGCCTTGAGGAAAACATGTACACCGGACTATGGAAGCGCGAGTCGATTGCATTCAACGGGGGCGAACCCCAGGAAACGGCAACGGTTTTTTGGTTGCAGGGGGAAAAATACTTTGCAGATCTGAGGATTCCCCTAGATCAGCCTCAGATTCCGACTGGTCAGAACCTGGAAGACCTTGAGCTGAAAGATCTTTTGATCCATGCAAACTTTTCTAGCTTTGGCGGAAACATTGATGCCACAGAGAACTGGGTCCGTTGGAATCATTGGATCAACTTTTTGCCTCGGCCTGGGCAGGTGGATCAAGGGGATGTCTTTTGGCAAGAGGGCAACTTGATCGAGGATGGTCAGTTCGAAGGTCCACAAGGCTTCGTGCGTTACCGGGAAGTTTGGGTTCCTCAGGCGCTTAGTGCAACAGATCTGCCAAATATCGAGTTGTTTGAACCGGGTCAGCGCCTTTTGGTGGTTGTGGGCGAGCACTTCATTCAGCTTCAAGACGGACGCGGTTACGACCCAAGTTTCTCGGTGCCTGAGCTAGAAACCCTCAATGAAGTGCAATTGCGCCATCTCCTGCGCTTTCGATCAGACTACGGCCATCGCAATCCAAACACAGGCGCTTTGGAAATCCGCCTCTCTAGCGATCCGACGCGGGTTGGCCAGTTTCTGGGACTCACCGAACATCCTGCCAGTCTCTAATCACTGAGCGCAGTTACCCACTTATTACTTTGGCTGTGTAGTTTGTGTGTCTAGTAACAAAGGGCACTAAACGGCTTGGCGGTCAATGTAAACATGGCCGTACTACGCAGTTGCAGCATTGATGGGTTTAGCAAATAATTTTCGGTTTTCCCGTCGCCATATTGTTGGTGCCCTTACCCTCGGTAGTCTAGGGTTGGTTGCCTGTGGTAAATCTTCAACGGAAGCATCATCAAAAGCCATCAGAGTTGGACTCGTAGATTGGGTGGGTTACTCGCCGCTTTACGTAGCGCTTGCTAAAGGCATTTTTAAAGAACTCGGCATCGATCTCGATGCGAAGACCTTCCAGGGCAACAACGAGGAAAAAATTGCTTTTGTCGGGGGACGGCTCGATGGTGCAGCGGATGTCCTCTCCAGCGGTGTGGAACTGGCCAACTCCAATAAAGATTTTCGCATTGTCATGGTGATAGACCGCTCAGTTGGCGCTGATGGCATTCTGGCCAGCAACAAAATTGCCGATCTAAAAGGGTTCCAAGGCCAAAAAGTCGCCCTTGAAGAGGGCACAGTGAGCCACTACTTCTTTTTACAAGTCCTTGCAGGAGTGGGACTGACAGGTAAAGACATCACCATCATTAACGCCTCGCCTGGGGATGCTGCCGCCGCCTATCAGAGTCGAAATGTCGATATTGCTGTGACCTACGCGCCCTTCCTAGGAAAGGCAAATGCGATTCGTAAAGATGGTCGGATTATCTACGATTCGTCCAAAAACCCTTATGCCATTGCTGATATCTACGAATTTGATGCCCGCTTTATCGAAGAACATCCAGACACACTTCAAGCCTTTGTGACGGGATTCTTTAAGGGCTTGGACTATATCAAGGCTCACCCCGAAGAAAGCGCAGAGATCGTCGCGAAAGAGTTGAAGATTACAGTCGCCGAAGTCACCGAATTTCTCAAAGGAGTGCAACTCGCCGATATTCCTACCAACCTCGATATGCTCACTAATCCTGCCAGCCAGGGCTACGTCCCTAAGACCATGGCGACCCTTGCCCAGTTTCTCCTTGATCAGGGGCAAATTAAAGCTATTCCTGACCTCGCCAAACTGATCGAGCCGAAGTTTGTCCTCGCTGCCCAAAAAGCCTAATCGGAAATCCCCACTTATGGAACCGCGTCCCGCCCTCGAAGTCAACCAACTTAGCAAAACCTTTGCCACGAAGAATGGGCCGCTGTTGGTGCTCGATGCCATCGATATGCACGTCAACGAAAATGAATTTGTCTGTATTGTGGGCAGTTCCGGGTGCGGCAAATCAACTTTGCTCAACATCGTCGCTGGTCTCGATACTGCTTCTCAAGGTGAAGTACTTCTACGGGGACGAAAAATCCAAGGCCCAGGTGCAGACCGTGGCATGGTTTTCCAGAATTACACCCTCTACCCCTGGCTCTCGGTGGCGGGCAACGTCGAGTTCGGCCTGAAAGTTTCAAAGGTGCCCAAAGCGGAACGCCAAGAGCGGGTGCAACATTATCTCGACATTGTCGGATTAACGCGATTTGCCAACGTTTTTCCGAAGCAGCTCTCCGGTGGGATGAAACAGCGGGCAGCGATTGCGCGGGCGATGGCCAACGAGCCAGAGATTTTGCTTCTCGATGAACCGTTCGGTGCCCTCGACTGCCAGACCAAAGAAGTCCTCCAAGAATTTCTTCTTGATGTTGCCCAAAAGACCCACAAGACCTTTTTGATGATCACCCACGATGTCGAAGAGGCGATCTTCTTGTCCGAACGGATCTATGTCTTTTCGGCGCGTCCCGGTCGGATCTGTCGGGAAATCCCGATTCCCCTCGGCTCGAACCGCGACCGCACCAGCCGCCGCACCAGTCGTTTTTTAGAACTGAGACAAGATTTAACGGATCTTATGCACGGCGAAGCACTGCTCACCCAGGAAGCGTTATGAAAACTCTCGAACCCAAACAGACCGCGACCAATCCAGACCGCCTCCAGAAGCCAAGCCCGCGCATCTGGAAAATTCGTGGAGAGATTCCCCAATCGGTCTATTCGTCGATGGTGGTGACCTCGATCCTGTTGCCACTGGCGGCCTGGTTTGCCCTGAGCTACAGCGGCCTCGTCGATCCATTATTTATTCCAAAGCCCGATGCGGTGGCGATGGCGGCAGTGCGCATGTTCCAGAGTGGTGACCTCCCCAAGGATGCCTGGGCGAGCCTTTCGCGAGTTGGAATCGGCTTTTGCTTGTCGGCTTTGATCGGTGTGCCTCTCGGACTGTTGATCGGCACTTTTAAAGTTGTGGAAGGGCTTTTCGAACCGATTCTCGGCCTGTTTCGCTACATGCCCGCTGCTGCATTTATTCCGCTGATTATTCTTTGGATTGGCCTCGATGAACCCGCCAAAATTGCGATTATTTTTCTGGGTAGTTTTTTCTATAACACCCTGATGGTTTCGGACGCAGTCAAGTTTGTCTCTGCCGACTTAATTAAAGTAGGCTACACCCTCGGAGCAAGTCGTCGCGATATTTTCTTTAAAGTGCTTTTCCCGGCTACTTTGCCAAATATTATTGACACATTGCGGGTCAACATTGCAGGTGCTTGGAACTTTGTGGTCGTCGCTGAACTCGTTGCGGCAAGTTCTGGGCTTGGCTACCGGATCTTGACTGCCCAACGCTTTTTGCGCACCGATGAAATCTTCGTAGGCATCCTGGTGATCGGGATTATTGGACTTGCCATCGACTTTGGTTTCAAGTTGCTCTTCCGCTTGGTTGTTCCTTGGGCGGTAGACAAGTAACCCCGCAAAGCGTCTTTTAGTGCGTATTGCCCCTTCGATCATATGGATACTGAGCAATCTGCACGTTATTTTTACTTGGGTAAGTGAGATAAATATAGCGAACGGCACCAAAGGGATGGGGCAAGCCCCTCCCTCTGGACTCCCTCCCCGTGGGGGACGGACGCGCCCGTCCCCCACACCCCCTCGGCGAACTTTAGTGGCTTGATACTTGGTGTTGCTGGGTTGCGCAGATTTCGTCTCACGTTGCGTTCGGGTGCGCGACCACCGGAGTCTGTGGACTGGTGGCACGGTAGGTATGACGCTGCGCGTCCCAGGCTCATGGCGAAAACCGGGTCATGAGGTGGTGCGTCCCAGGCTCATGGCGAAAACCGTGTTTACCTTCCCTACTAGTAAACCCAACAAGTCGCCTATAATCGCTGAGAAGAAAGGAACATTTTAATGATCAAACTTGACCAATTTTTGAAACTTATGGGTGCGGTCTCAACGGGTGGCGAAGCGAAGTATCGCATTCAGGAAGGGCATGTCAAAGTCAATGGTGAACAGGAACTTCGACGTGGACGAAAACTTGTTCTCGGAGACATTGTTGATCTCGAAGGAAAAAGCTTCAAAGTAGAAATCGAGTAACTCCAAATGATTGATCAAATTCAATGTTATCTTTCCGCATGACCCGGTTTTCGCCATGAGTCTGGGACGCACCACCTCATGACCCGGTTTTCGCCATGAGCCTGGGACGCGCAGCGTCATACCTACCGTGCCACCAGTCCACAGACTCCGGTGGTCGCGCACCCGAACGCAACGTGCCAAAAAGACTGCGCAACCGATTATCACTCAGCATCAAGCCACTAAAGTTGCCAAGGGGGTGTGGGGGACAGGCAGTCTGTCCCCCACGGGGTGGGAGTCCAGAGGGAGGGGCTTGCCCCTTCCCTTTGGTGCCGTTCGCCATCTTTATCGGATCAGCCAAAAATCTCAAAACCGAGTGTAAAAGATAAAATGATTTCCCGCAATCAAGCTCTAGCCCTAGATGCTATAGATCCTCTAAAAGACTTTCGCCAGCAATTTATCTTGCCCGAAAAGATTATTTATCTCGATGGCAACTCCTTAGGTGCACTGCCTAAACGCACACCCATATACCTCCAAGAAATAATCCAAAAACAGTGGGGCGAAGATCTCATCAAAAGTTGGAATCTCCATAATTGGATTCATTGGCCACAAACAGTCGGTACCAAGATTGCCCGTTTGATTGGGGCAAAACCTCACGAAGTCATAGTCGCAGATTCAACTTCGGTAAATCTATTTAAGCTCCTCGCTGGAGCATTGAAATTGCGTCCTGATAGACGAACGATTCTATCGGAAAAAAGCAATTTCCCGACGGATCTTTATATGGCTCAGGGACTTTTGGCGCTGCTCGAAAAAGATTATCAACTGAAAATTGTTGAGCGGGAAATGCTCATTGAGTCCATCGATCACTCCGTAGCATTGGTCATGGTGACAGAAGTCAATTATTTGACAGGCCATCGCCACAATCTGAAAACTTTGGCAGAAGCGGCTCATGGGCAAGGAGCTTTGATACTGGTGGATCTGGCTCACAGTGCAGGGGCAATGCCTGTAGATCTGAATCAAAACAGCATCGATTTGGCGGTCGGCTGCGGCTACAAGTACCTAAATGGTGGCCCTGGTGCTCCTGCATATTTGTATATTTCTGAAGCTCTACAGGCGGATTTTCCAGCATTCTTAGCCGGTTGGCTAGGTCACGCCGATCCCTTTGCCTTCACAGAAAACTATGTCCCTGCCTTTGGTATGAATCGCCATCTCTGTGGCACACCCCCGATTCTGAGCCTTGCCGCCCTCGACTGTGGTCTCAATATCTGCTTAGAAGCCGACTTGCAGGCCATTCGCCAGAAATCTCTGGCACTTGGGGACTTGTTTATTGACCAAGTTGAAGCCCATTGCCCTGAACTCGTCTTGGCAACCCCGAGAGATCCCGAACGGCGGGGTTCTCAGGTGAGTTTCCACCACTCCCATGGCTACGCTGTGATGCAGGCTTTGATCGCCCAAGGCGTGATCGGCGATTTTCGCAGTCCTGATATTATCCGCTTCGGATTCGCTCCTCTTTACAACCGCTATGTCGATATTTGGGATGCTGCTGATCAACTCTGTGAGATCTTGAAGAACCGTACCTGGAGCGAACCACAGTTCCAACAGCGACAGACCGTCACTTAGAGGCTATCTCTGAAGAAAATCTAAGAGCGGCATTGTGGCATTTGCGCTACTATCCCTTCATCGCGCTATTGAAACTCCATGGGCAAATCTTGGCTTTGGTCTTCGCTCGCTGTTCTTTGTTTCACCATGCAGCCTGCTAGTGCTGCACCCGACTTTCCAACCAAAGCAGAAGCTACGAACTATTTGCGGACAAGTCGCTACGACGAAGATGTTGCCTATGTGCGGCGGATTGCGGCGGGGTCTGAATTTGCTCAGGTGCAGGTGATCGGTAAAACCCCCGAAGGCCGGGAGATGGTCATGCTCGTGCTCTCGAAGGACAAAGCATTTACCCCGGAGGCTGCGCGAGCCACGGGCAAAGAAATTATTTTTATTCAAGGTGGCATCCACGCGGGCGAGATTCCAGGCAAGGATGCACTGCTTGCTCTGGCGCGGGACATGGTGATTTCTGGAACCCATCGCAACTTGTTAGATCATGCGATTGTGCTGTTTTTGCCTGTCTTTAATGTCGATGGTCACGAACGCTTCGGCCCTTACGGACGAATCAACCAGAATGGACCAATCGAAATGGGTTGGCGTACCACAGCCCAGAATTACAATCTCAATCGAGACTTTTTGAAGGCAGACTCTCCAGAAATGCGGGCTTGGCTCGACAACTTTGCGCGCTGGTTGCCCGACATGGTGGTTGATACCCACGATACGGATGGGGCGGATTTTCAACATGATCTGACCTACGGGATCGAGACCCACGCAAATCTCGATGCCCAGATCGTCGCATGGCAGGACAAAGCTTTCGAGAAGACGATCTTTCCAGCCTTACAAAAAATTGGGCATAAGACAGCCCCCTATTTGCAATTCATTGACGAAAAAGATTTACGTAAGGGCTTTGCCGATAGTGCTACAGAACCGCGCTATTCGACGGGGTATTCAGCCATCCAGAATCGATCTTCGATTTTGGTGGAAACCCACATGCTCAAGGATTACAAGACCCGCGTGATCGCCACCTACGATCTGCTGGTGGAAATCTTGACCTATATCCATCAACATCCTGGAGAGTTGCGAAAAGCTGTTGATGCTGCCGATCAGCGCACAATTGCCCGTGGAAAAATCTACGACGCAACAGTCAATTATCCTCTCAACTTCGAACAGGGAAAAGCCTCCATCCCTTTCACTTTTCAGGGTTACGCCTACACCCGTGAATTGAGCGATATTTCTGGATCGATTTGGGTGCTCTACGACCACAGCAAGCCTGAAACCATGCAGGTGCCTTTCTATAATCAGCAGCTTGTTGAAAAAAGTGTTGTCCCACCCATCGGCTACATCATTCCGGTTTCGATGACGCAGGTGATCGACCATTTAAAAGCCCACCATATCGATTTCCAAACCATCGACAAGCCAACGACTGTCACAGTGGAAACCTACAAGTTTGACGAAGTCACCTGGCAATCAAAACCCTTCGAAAACCATATCCGTACCAAATCCCTCAAATTCACCAAAATTCAAAAGCAAATACCCTATCCTGCCGGATCCGTTGTGGTTCTTCTGAGTCAGCGCACAGGCAACGTGATCATGCATCTGCTTGAACCTGACGGCCCCGATTCCTTGGTGCAGTGGGGATTCCTCGATCCGATCTTCGAACCGAAAGAGTATGCAGAGGGTTACGTCATGGAGAAGATGGCGCGGGAGATGCTTGCCAAAGATCCGCAGCTAGCCCGCGATTTTGAGCAAAAAGTGGCCGAAGATCCAGCCTTCGCCGCAAGTCCACAAGCACGGCTCGACTTTTTCTACAGGCGCACTCCTTTCTACGACGAGCGCCTGAATATTTATCCGATTGGCCGATTACTGAAAGCCATTCCTTAACGACAAACGCGATGCTGTCGCTTAAGATAGGCTGAATAACCTGAATCGCCCTATCCCTATGACGCTCGCCCCATCCAATCTGCCCCAGACGGCATCCGAATCTCCAACCCAGATTGGTCACGAGATGATCGCGATTCTTGACTTTGGCTCTCAGTACTCCGAATTAATTGCCCGCCGGATTCGTGAGACCAAAGTTTATTCAGAAGTCCTGAGTTACCGCACCACCATTGAAGAAATCAAGCGCCTCAATCCAAAGGGGATCATCCTCTCCGGCGGACCAAGTTCTGTCTATGCAGAGTACTCGCCCCACAGCGATCCAGAACTCTGGGGGCTAGGTATCCCGATTCTTGGGGTCTGCTACGGGATGCAGTTAATGGTGCAGCAACTCGGTGGACAAGTCGAACAAGCAGAGCGAGGAGAATACGGTAAAGCAGCCTTATGCATCGACGATCCGATCGATCTGCTCACCAATGTTGAAGACGGCACAACCATGTGGATGAGCCATGGAGATTCAGTGCTTGCCATGCCTCCTGGTTTTGAACTTTTAGCCCACACAGACAATACGCCCTGTGCGGCGATTGCTAACCACGAACGAAAGCTTTATGGAGTACAGTTCCACCCTGAAGTGGTGCATTCAAAAGGGGGAATGGCGCTCCTGCGCAACTTTGTCTATCACATCTGCGGCTGCGAGCCAGAGTGGACAACGACGACCTTTATTGATGAAGCGGTACAGGAAGTCCGTGCCCGCGTCGGCGACAAGCGGGTGCTGCTGGCTCTCTCTGGGGGAGTCGATTCTTCCACGCTCGCTTTTTTGTTGCACAGAGCCATCGGCGATAACTTGACTTGCATGTTCATCGACCAAGGTTTCATGCGCAAAAATGAGCCAGAGCGCCTAGTCAAACTGTTTAAAGAACAGTTCAAAATTCCGGTTGTCTACGTCGATGCTGGTGAACGCTTCGTCTCAAAACTGGCAGGTGTGAGTGACCCAGAGCAAAAGCGCAAAATCATCGGCAACGAATTTATCCAGGTCTTCGAGCAAGAATCCCTCCGCCTTGGCCCCTTTGACTACCTCGCCCAAGGCACCCTCTACCCAGACATTATCGAATCGAGCGGTGAAAATATTGATCCGCGCACGGGTGAACGGGTTGCTGTCAAAATTAAGTCCCACCACAATGTCGGCGGCCTACCAGAAAATCTACGCTTCAAACTTGTAGAACCCCTGCGTCGCCTCTTCAAAGACGAAGTTCGCCAGGTCGGTCGGACCCTCGGATTGCCCGAAGAGATCGTTCAGCGTCAACCTTTCCCAGGGCCCGGTCTGGCCATTCGCGTTCTCGGTGATGTCACGCCCGAAAAGCTGGAAATGGTGCGCGAAGCGGATTTTATTGTCCGCCAAGAAGTCAACCGCTCTGGCAGTTATAACCATTACTGGCAATCTTTTGCGGTGCTTCTCCCGGTCAAATCTGTTGGAGTCATGGGCGACCAACGTACCTACGCCTACACCATTGCCCTGCGCTTCGTCACTTCCGAAGATGGCATGACTGCTGACTGGGCACGGGTTCCTTATGACCTGCTCGAAACGATTTCGACCCGCATCGTCAACGAAGTACGCGGCATCAACCGCGTCGTCCTCGACATTACTTCCAAGCCACCAGGCACCATCGAGTGGGAGTAGGGGCGCAGTTTGCTGCGCCCTTCCAAATCTAATAAAACAACCAAAAGTTTTCGCTGCGCTCAGCAATCATGTATTCTTCCAAATTTTGAGGAGTTCTGAGGCAAAATAGTTCACTGTCGGCAGGAAGGGCTGCAAAGCTGTGTTACTTTGTGGCCTGAAACTGCCCGCAAGGATTTTGATGATGGCCCGACGTATACTCCTCTCGCTTTTGTTCACCTTGAGTTTCGCGCCGATGCCAGTGCTTGCCCGAGAACAAGCATCGATGCGGCCTTTTGGCACACTTAGGGAGCAGGCAGATCTGCAGCAGCAGTGGCTAGCAAAACGTCTCGACACTATCTTGCCCCGACTCATGCGGCGCTACGGGGTCGATATGTGGGTCGTCCCGATGCGGGAGTATGCAGAGGATCCGGTGTTTAGTTCCCTCGTTGCTCCGACCACCTTCGCAGCTCGCCGCCGGACGATCTATCTGTTCTTTGATCGAGGCGGTGAAAAAGGCATCGAGCGCATTGCGCTCGGTGGTGGCTCACAGGGTGGAGTCTTTCAGTCTGTACGCTCGACGAAGACCCTGGCAAGCGGCGGCCAGGCAGAACTCTGGGGGGATCAACAGTGGCAAGTGCTCAAGGATGCGATCGAGGAGCGCCAGCCGAAGACAATTGCCATTAATATCTCGCGCACCTTCGCCTTTGCCGATGGGCTGACCGCTGGAGAGTACGAAGGCATGCAAACAGCCCTCGGCTCCAAGTGGAACCAACGGATGCGCCGCGCCGAGGGCTTGGCTGTTGACTTCATTGCCACTCGCCTGCCCGAAGAGGAAGTGTTTTATCGAAAGCTCAACAAGCTGACATGGGAGGTGATCTCGACCGCTTTTTCCAACCAGGTAATTACGCCGGGCGTGACGCGAACCGAGGATGTGGTCTGGTGGATGCGTCAACAACTCAATGACCTAGGACTGGGCACTTGGTTTCAGCCTTCGGTCGAAGTGCAACGCCAGGGAATGACCGAGTCACAACTGGCCGACAACCCAGTCATCCAAAGAGGCGATGTTCTCCATTGTGACTTTGGCATCACCGCACTGCGCCTCAACACCGATACCCAGCACATGGCTTATGTCCTCAAGACCGGAGAGACAGAGCCACCTGCTGGACTCAAAAAAGCACTCTTGACCTCGAACCGCCTACAAGACATTGTGCTTTCCGAGATCCGACCCGGACGCTCTGGAAACGAGATCCTCGCTGCTTCTTTAAAGAAAATGCGCGAACAGCAAATCGACGGCACAGTTTACTCCCACCCGATTGGCTTGCATGGCCACGGTGCTGGGCCATTGATTGGCCTCTGGGATTACCAAGAGGGTGTACCAGGGCGCGGGGATCATCAGGTGATCCCCAATCAATGGTTTTCCATCGAATTGCAGGCAACTTCACCAGTCGCCGAGTGGGGAGGCCAGAAGCTAAAGTCGGCTCAAGAAGAAGACATGATGATCGATGGGCTTGGGCAAGCAAGATGGGCTCACCAGAGGCAGACGGCCTTTCATCTTGTTCGCTAGTGCAGTAAATCGAACATTGAATGTCTAGATGAACACAAGAAAACAGTCCTTCAGAATGCAGATTTTGAAAGGACTACTATGCAACATTGAGCATACATGTAATGAGGTGCAAATGTAATGTCAATACAATTAAAGCTCTCTCAAGGTCTAGCCTTTTTGATGTTGACTGGTGCCCTGCTTAGCTCAGGAGCAGAAGCAGCAACTTTCAACTTCACATCAACACTCAGTGGTAGTCAAGAAAATCCAGCAGTGCCCACTTTAGCCACTGGTTCTGCCACAGCTACCCTCGTCGGCGATTTTGGCGCTAGCAACTGGGTATTCACCTACTCCGGTAGTTATAGCGATCTGACCACAAACCGTACAGTCAACCACATTCACAATGCCCCTGCAGGTACAAATGGCCCAGTTGTCTTCGATCTCACAAATGGAACGATAACAGGAACCACTAGTGGTATCTTCACTGGTGATTGGACTTTTGCAGAAGGGTTGACTGATACCTTTGCTACCTCACTGATTAACAATGGCATGTACTTCAACATCCACAGCACAACCTACGCTGGTGGGGAAATTCGTGGTCAGATCTTGGTATCCGAACCCATACCTGAACCATCCGGGGTATTGGCGACACTGTTCCTCGCGGGCAGTGGTGTCTGCTTGAAGCTACGCCGTAAATCCTCTGCATCTGCCTAAGCCACTCACCACAAGCCTCCACTTGGAGGCTTGTGGTTATGGGCGAAGATCAATAGATTCTATGAACACTGCTTCCTCTTCAGAACGAATGCTAATCCAAAGATAATTCTTTACTCCTTAATCCCAATCGACTTGCTTGGGTTTGCGCGTAAAATAGGAAATGTCGCGCTGTGAAAGCCTGTGCTCACCACTGATCCCAATCCGATTACCAACGACAATCAGACAGAACTGACCCACTGGGTAGGCAATACGCCATTGATCCGGCTGAATCGGGTTGTCGCTGGTCTTAGCCCCCAAGTTGAGATCTACGGCAAGGCCGAGTACTTCAACCCAGGCGGATCGGTAAAGGATCGGCCTGCTCTGAATATGATCTTGGAAGGCGAGCGCAGCGGAAAACTAACCCATGACAAAATGATTCTCGATGCCACATCGGGTAACACCGGGATCGCCTACGCCTGGATTGCGGCACGGCGCGGCTACAAAGTCAAACTGGCGTTGCCGCTAAACGCCTCAGAAGAGCGCAAACGGATTCTCAAAGCCTACGGAGTTGAACTGATCCTCACCGATCCCACCCTCGGCTCTGACGGCGCAATTCAGGCGGCACAGGCCATCTATCGTCAAGATCCGGATCGCTATTTTTATCCAGACCAGTACAGCAACAACGCCAACTGGCAGGCTCATTATTTGACCACAGGTGTCGAAGTCTATCGCCAGACCCACAGTCGGGTCACCCACTTCGTTGCGGGACTGGGGACCTCAGGTACTTGCATGGGGGTCGGTCGTCGGCTTAAAGAATACAACCCTGGAATTCAAGTGGTGGCGATGCAACCTGACTCGCCATTCCACGGACTTGAAGGGTTAAAGCATATGGAGACAGCGATTGTCCCTGCCATTTACGATCAGCAATTTCCTGATCGGCAAATTGAAGTGTCTACAGACGCAGCACAACGCATGGTCAAGCGCCTCGCCCGCGAAGAAGGGCTGCTCGTCGGCATTTCAGCAGGAGCGAACGTTGTGGCGGCTTTGGCTGTTGCCCAAGAATTGACCAACGCTGTGATTGTCACTGTCTTTTGTGACAGCGCGGATAAGTATCTTTCAGAGCGTTTTTGGGACGATCCAGCCCTCTAAAAATGTGTTCTTGACGACTTGCTGTACGTTGAGAGGTACTCTATAGTGCAATGATGCCGAGATCTGCTGGAACTGCGAGCAGATCTTGAACAGCAAAGTATTTAGTGGCGGTAGCGAATGGATGTCCTGGTCACAGGTATAGGCGGACAGGATGGTTACTACCTCAGTGAGTTGCTCTTGCGGCAGGGACACACAGTTTGCGGTATCTACCGCTCCGACCATTCCGTTCATCTTTTAGAACCGCTCGCCAACCAGTACGGTCAGTCCCTCGTTTTGATCCGTGGAGATGCAATGGATCCGGCCTTTCTGCGTCGGCTTATTGTCGAAGCTGAACCGCGTTACATCTACAACTTGGCAGCCCAAAGCCGCGTCGGGGAGAGTTTTCGTTTTCCTGTGCAGACGATCCAAGTAAACGCGTTGGTGCCTCTGTACATCTTAGAAACGATCCGCGAGTGCAATCCCAAAATTCGATTTTTCCAAGCTTGTTCTTCGGAAATTTTTGGCGAATGTCCCCCCGTCCCCCAAAATGAAGACACACCGCTGGCTCCCCTCAGTCCGTATGCTGTCTCCAAGGCAAGCGCTTACTGGCTTGTGAAGACCTATCGACGGGCCTTCGATCTGTTTGCCTGCAATGCCATCTTGTACAATCACGAGTCGCCGCTTCGGGATCAAAGCTTTTTATCTGGAAAAGTGGTGCGCGCAGTCGCTGAAATTCTCAACGGTAGACAAACTGTCCTCACTTTGGGCAATCTAGATGTCAAGCGGGACTGGGGGTTTGCCGGAGATTATGTAGAAGCAATGCGCCTGATGATGGAGCAACCAGAAGCCCGCGACTATATTATTGCCACTGGAGAGACCCACAGTGTTGGGGAATTTGTCGAAATTGCCTTCGCTCACGTCGGTCTTGACTGGCAAAAATATGTCCAAGTGGACGAAAAGCTGCTACGTCCCGTCGATGCGCATCTTATGATGGGGGACGCGACCCTGGCACGGCAAACCCTTGGCTGGCAACCACGCTGCGATTTTCGTAGATTAGTTGCCTTGATGGTGGATGCTGCAGTTGCTCACAGTACAGTTGCAACGCAAGTTGGTCAAGAATAGTAACACAAGGAGAGGTATGACAAGCACAAAGCGCGCTCTAATCACCGGGATTACTGGACAAGATGGCTCCTATCTAGCAGAACTCTTGCTGGCAAAGGGCTACGAAGTTCATGGCCTCCTTCGGCGCAGCAGCACATTAAGTGTTGGACGAGTGATGCATTTACAGGATCGCATTCAGTTGCACTACAGCGATTTGACTGATTCTCTGAGCTTACAGAGGGTTTTAGGTCTGTGCGAACCCCACGAAGTCTACAACTTGGCGGCACAGTCCCATGTTCGCGTTAGCTTTGATCAGCCGATCTACACCGGAGATGCTACAGGCATCGGTGTCATTCGTATGCTTGAAGCGCTCCGCTTGATCGTACCGACAGCGCGCTTCTATCAGGCTTCTTCTTCTGAGATGTTCGGCAAAGTTCGAGAGGTTCCCCAGACTGAATTGACCCCGTTCCATCCCCGCTCTCCCTACGCTGTGGCGAAGGTTTACGGTTACTGGGCAACGGTCAACTACCGGGAATCCTACGGCACCTTTGCCTGCAACGGCATCTTGTTTAACCACGAGTCGCCTCGTCGCGGCGAAGATTTTGTTACCCGCAAGATCACCCACGCTGTCGCTCGTATCGCTGCTGGCAAGCAAAAAGATCTCGTCCTCGGCAATACCAGTGCTAAGCGCGACTGGGGCTACGCTGGAGACTATGTCGAGTTGATGTGGCGGATGCTCCAAGAATCTTCGCCGGACGACTACGTAGTCGCCACCAACGAGACTTGGACAGTACAGGAGTTCGTCGAAAAAGCCTTTGGCTTGGTCGGCCTTGACTGGAGAGAGTATCTTAAGCTTGACAAGCGATTCGAGCGTCCTGCCGAAGTTGATTTGCTGATCGGCGATCCGATTAAGGCCAAAAATAAGCTTGGCTGGGAGCCCCGAATCCGCCTAGATGGACTGGTGCGCCTGATGATGGCAGCGGATCTCGTAGCCAACGGTATCCAACCGGAGTTTGAGTGGCCACAAGTCGAAGACATCAGTCTCTACTCGGCTCCTGGCTTCAAACTCCGTACTCCTGCAGGGCTGTAGTTACTGTCCTTGCACAGGGGCAGGACTCTTCTCGCAGTAGCGTTCGCGGACAAGGGCGACTGCATCATCGAGCTGAAAGCTCGTCAAGGTGCGGTCGCCAAACCCTTTTCTTTCCACTTCATCGCTATCGCCAACAAATTCAGTAACCACCGACTTCGTACTAGAAGCCTCGGTCTTATTGCCAGCGCCGATTCGAGAAATCCCAGGATAGAGGACATTGCTGAGTTCTGTGGAAATTCCGAGACCAAGAAATCTGCCGATGTGAAACATGGTGTCCTGGGTGATCGGTTCTTGGTAGCCCCACCGGAAGCCTGGGCTGAACATAGAGGGAATCGTCTCTTTCACAGGAATGTGCAGGAGGACTTGGTCAGTGGCTTCATCTGTGTAGTAGCCACCGTAGGCAGGATGATCCTCGTAGGCAACGATGCGAAGATTGGCTTCCTCAGGTTTATCTACAAATACAAACGGTGCGCCAACTTTTCCTTGGCTGTAGCCCACCACAAAAGCATTCCACTTAATCACTCCCTGACGAAGCCCTTTGAGTGAGGTTGTATAAAGCTCTTCTTTTGTGTCTTCGGTGCGGGTTGGTACGTAGACTTTGACCGGAAAACAGCGGGGGTAGCGCGCTCCACTCTTGGCTTGTACGGTAAAAGCCAATGAACCAGGAGGTAAACCCGCCATTTGTGTTTGCTGGATGGCGCGCTCCATGCTGATGCGTGTGTTGTTGCGCTCGTCCCCAGCAGAACCTTCAACACTCACCTTTGGGTCAGCAAGTTTGCCATCAGCCTGAACAGTGAATTGCGCTTGAACCGTCATGTCGCCGGTTAACTTCGGAATTCGCCAGTTAGCAAGCACTGCAGAGCGTGCTTTAAGCACTGCCTCTGAGTCTGTTGTTGTCACTTTTGGAACGATGTCGGCCAGAGCAGGCACAGGAAGTGCTAGTAGTGCGAGAGCCAATAAGGAAGAGCGCATAGTCTAACTCGTAGAGACTTCTTGCACAGTCTAGCTTGCGAAAACCTCGGACACAAATGAACCGTGCAAACCATGAGGGACATGATGTTTGAGGCTCAGTCGGGCACAGCGTTGAAGCGTTTGACCATCGAGAATTTCAACGTCTGTGCGACGGCGGGAAGCATCGTACACCATCGTTAATACCCAACCAGCATCTTCCTCTGTGCGATTCGGGTGAGGGACAAAAACAGGTTCGCTGACAAATCCCTGGGGAGCAAAACTACGCACTACAGATTCGCGATTGCTCATATCAAACTTCACGATCGCCTGGAGTGGTGCATTTCCCTCAGCTCTGTCGGTGGCTCCTAGATAGACAAACCGATGGGGCTTGCCCATCACGCCCGGATTGATTTGGGGAAACTCGCAGGTTCGGCTGAGAAGTTGTTTCGTTTCGACACGGCTTGTTTGAAGATCGATCTCGGTACGCCAGAGTTGACCCGGATCCAGCTGCGAAAAGTCCGTTTCTCGAAAATCGCGGTCTTCTTGGGTCGTGATGTAGCGGGGGTAGCGGACACTATCAATCATCAGTTTCCCTGCTTCCTCGAAAGCATTGACATGGTGAAACACAAAGAAGGGATCTGTTTCGATAGTCCTAACTTTCCCATCGTGCCGCCCGATCAAGATAATCCGAGTGGGCTGTCCTTCGGCGAGACGCAAACATTCCCCTGCTGCCTTGAAGCCAAACACAAAAGGCAAAGGATCCAGAGCCATCGGGTTCTGCACGAAGATCCAGTAGTTTTCGCTAAAGGCAAAGTCGTGGAGAAAAGCAAAACCAGGAATGGTGTGTTTGCCTTCCACCAGGATTTTGCCATCTGGCTTGAGGCGATAGAGGCTGAGATCCGTTTGAAATCCTGAACGCACCCCAAACGTAAGCCAATCACCTGTCTCGCTTTCCCGGCGCGGATGAGCCGAAAAGGGCAAACCACCTTTTAATAGCCCATCAAGGTCATCAATACCGATGGTTTCCAGTGTGCGCGGATCTAAACCATGGGGTGGCGCTGGTTCCCAAAGGGCGAGTAATTTTCCTGCCCAATACATTACATTCGTATTCGCAACATTTTTGAAACTGAAATCAAAAATATTGTTCAAAAAACCGCCCGGTCGCAGGGTCGCAAAGACATTCTTCTTCAGAATCCGGTCGGCTTTCTCCTCTTCTACAAAGCCCTCGCTGCGGACAAAGCGATTACGAAAATGCGCCTTACCGTTTTCAAAGCGGATCGCACAGATCATCCCATCGCCATCAAAAGGATGCTTATACGAAATACCACCGCGATCAAAACGTCCTGGTCCATTGCGAAACAGGGTTCCCTGCAACTCCGCTGGAATACAGCCCTCGATCTCATCAATGGCGTAATCGTATTCTTTGGCAAGGGTTGTATAACCCTCTGCCCAATCGCTAAGACGATAGGCAGGTTGCTGGGTGGCAGTCATAGGAAACCCTTTACGGTGTTGTCTTACAGATTGTAACAATTGTTCGCAATTGAGCCAATGCATACCGATTCGTCATCGCAATGAGAAACTGAGCAGCAAACCCAATGTGCCTCCCATCGGTAACCCAAACCTCTCCCGATCCGTCTCCAATTCCGCATCACCACGCGGGGAAATTCAAAATTCAAAATTTTGAATTCTTAATTTTGAATTTTGAATTCTTAATTTTGAATTCAATGGTTTTCGCCATGAGCCTGGGACGCGCAGCGTCATACCTACCGTGCCACCAGTCCACAGATTTGGGTCGTTGCGCACCCGCCCGCATCGTGCCAAAAAGCCTGCGCAACCCAACAACACCAAGTACCAAGCCACTAAAGTTGCCAAGGGGGTGTGGGGGACAGGCTTCTGTCCCCCACGGGGCGGGGGTTTTAGGGGGCGGGGCTTGCCCCTGCCCCCTAATGCAGTTCGCCATATTTATCTCACT
>JACMLN010000043.1 GCA_014379585.1 Gloeobacterales cyanobacterium ES-bin-313
A
Organism: Gloeobacterales cyanobacterium ES-bin-313; assembly: GCA_014379585.1. Classification (GTDB taxonomy): domain Bacteria; phylum Cyanobacteriota; class Cyanobacteriia; order Gloeobacterales; family Gloeobacteraceae; genus JACMLN01. The sequence continues at coordinate 2 of JACMLN010000043.1, forward strand.
GCACTCAGACAAAAAAAGAAGTCCCCAAAAACATTTTGACCCTCGGCGTGTCTGTGGAGCGCAGCGAACTACATCGGCGGATTGCCGAGCGCGTCCATAAAATGATTCAGGCTGGCTGGGTCGAAGAAGTCCAAGTACTGCGCGAAAAATATGGCTCCGAACTGCCTCTATTGAAAACCCTTGGCTACAGCGAACTGTGTGACTTTTTAGATGGCAAGCTTACCCGCGAAGCAGCGCTTGATCAAACGATTATTCATACCCGTCAATTTGCTAAGCGTCAAATGACATGGTTTAGAGCCGAGCCGGGAATTCAATGGATCGACCCAAGTGAATCACCGATCAAACTTTGGGAAATGATGGATCAATTCCTTGAAAAAGTTTCGGCCAGCAGCTAAGTACTGCTGCTGGTCAATTCGGCTACGGGAGCATGATAGGTCATCGATTGGAGTCCGAGACGACCGGGACCAGTGAATCGATTGAGGGTGAAAGAAACACCGCCGACAAGGGCACCGATTGCGCCAAAAAGTCCGCCACCGAGTCCGCCCGATTGCAGCGCCGTTACCGTATCCATTTTTACCGAAGAATCTTTCCAGATCCAAGCACCGGGTTCAACGTCGAGCACTTCACCAGGAGCTAGTTTTTTCTCAAAGACATTGCCGTAGCCATGAATGAGCAACAGCCCGCCGTCCCGTGTCCCTTTGAAGCGGTCGATAAATAGTCCACCGCTTTGGCTGAAAAAGATATTAGCTAAACCCTTTTGGAAGAAGAAATCGTACTCGATATTGCTGGTGGCAAGCAAAAATTGGTGTTCCCGAACGTCTACCGATTGTCCTTGTTGAAGTTCGAGGGCAACGATCTGACCAGGGGCTTCTCGTGAGAACGCGACATTGCCAGGGCCATGGGCTTCGCTGACAAATACTTGTAGTCCAGCGAAGACGCGCTTGGCCGCGCCTTTGAGTCCTTTCATACCCAATCGCACCTCTGGGTGTTTCCAGAGCAAGATGTGATGCTCGAAGTAGATTGACTGCTTTTCCCCTAAATGAACATCGACGACTGGAACCAGCTCCCCTTCGATGCGCAAAGTCATATCACCAACGCTATAGGCACCGTTGGAGCGGTTAGAGGCAAGTATGGGTTCTGAATCGAAGTCCGAGGCAACCATCGGTCAATCTCTCCTGAGGGGTTCCGACAACAGGATACTGGAATCGCTCGGTGAAAAAGGGCTTTCTCATCTGGATAGTTTTAAAAAGCTACAAAAGTATTTATGGTGAATATTTGGACTGCTTCTGGGTCGAGTCGAACCGGGATCGTTTACAAATCGGCATCGCTGATATACTAAGGTTTAAGAATTACTTCAGGTTTGTTTCATGGAAATCTTGCGCTGGGTTGTCACAATTGTTGTTCTTTTCTTCATTGGCGTTTTTGCCTTCGGTTTTCTCTCTGGCGACCCAAGCCGCAATCCTGGCCGTGGTGGTGAAGGCTAAGGAAATTGCGTATTGCATCTGACGGGGTGCCTGTGTGTTTTTGGGTAATCTTCAACAGAATCATCCGCGAAATTATTCGCGCCTGGGTTGAGATGATCGTCGGCCCTTCTTAATCCACCTAATGAGCTGCAACAGCGCCAACAGGAGCGGGTTGCAGGAGGCTGACTAAATGGCCATCAGGAGTTCGCACTGCAGCGACTTTTCCAAAGGCAGGTTCGCGAATGCGGCCTTCGAGTTTGCCACCTTGGGCTTCGAGGGTCTCAAGGGTCGCCTGAATATCTTCGACGTGAAAACTGAGGATGGGCGAGGAGCCAGCGCCATTGGTTTCACCAGCAGCATGAAGGGCAATGGTCGTGCCGTCGGCATCGATTTCAGCCCAGCCAGGACTTGCCATTCTGACTTTGAGACCGAGACCTTCGCTGTAAAATTTCACCGATGCCATTACGTCGGGCACCATCAGCATGATGTGTTTGAATTGCGCGGCCATAGATTTCCTCTGGGTTCTGCTCCCAGGATAACGGGAAGACATCGGTGTGAGCCAGGGTTGCCATGGAAATCAATTGCATGTAGCATAAGATTACAAAAAACTACATAGTATCGAGTAAGATGAGCGAGCATCGGCTAGATCGCATTACGATTGAGCGCCCTCGAAGGGGTGGCCACGGAAAACCCAAGCGTCTGCGGCGGCTTGCTCAGGACAATACACGCTTCGTGGAACCTTTGGACGGAGCAGATCTTGGCGATCTTGAGACCTACGAATTGGATGTTTTGGACAATTTGCCCCGTCAGATCAGTGGGCGCAAAGAAGCCCAACACGCTGGCAATCATAAATATCTTACCGACAATCTAAAACCCCTCGAACGTTACTTGCACAAACAGGTAGGCCGTCCTTGGGATAAAGTCTATAGCGAATTGTGCAAGCGTCTTGATCGCAGTACAGTTTCTGGAATGCACGTCTTTTCCCATATTCATCAATTTGTCAAAGGGTTCATCGAGCCAGGAAAGGATAACTACTATTACGATCAAATAATCTTTGAACAGATTGGCAAGCGCATGGTGCCACATTTGTCTGGGGGTGGTTGGCAAAGCAAACGCCCGCTCTACAATGCTCTATTTATTCATCCTTCGACTGGGATGCTCACTCTTGCCAAACCGAAAGTAGCTGTGAAGCCTCTTATCGAGCAAGTCGTGCTCAATGGCTGTGACTATCGAAAAATCGATGGAAATTGGTTCGATGTTTGCTTTCAGAAGCTCCCGGCAGTCTCTGTGGATGGAAGCAAAGTTAGGGTTTTCGATGTCCTTGCTGGTCGTCAAATGACCATTGCCGAAGCGCATAACCTCTATGGAAAGCGGGTTTATGCAGAAAGCAAGCGGCAGTGCAACAAGTATGAGATTCGCGCCATTTTGAAGGCTCTGGCAGTATAAGCCGAAAACCTGAGCTATGCTACCGAAGAGATTTCGAGAAAGACTTCCACTTTCTTGGACTTATTTTCGCTGTGGTCATTGTTTGTGAATTCAGAAAACCTTAGCTATCAGATGCCTCCAAAGGCAATTGCGGACTTGATCGATACACCGTCTACACCAACCGTCAGTCTCTCGCCGGATCGAACCTGGATACTTCTGTTAGAGCGGCCTAGTCTGCCACCGCTTGCTGAAATTGCCCAGCCAGAATTGCGCCTTGCCGGACTGCGGATCAACCCCCGCACCAATGGTCGAGCTCGGACAAGCTACTTTACAAAACTCACTCTCCAACACATCGGCGATCTGAGCCAAAGAGAAATTTCAGGGCTACCAACGGATGTGCGGATTAACTATGTCAGTTGGTCTCCAGACAGTCAGTACTTGGCCTTCACGACAACTGATGAAACAGGGATCGGTCTTTGGATCGCGCTGATAGCTACAGGTGAAGCCCGCTGTTTGAACAACGAGATGAAGCTCAATGCCATTCTTGGCAACCCCTGTGAGTGGTTCAGCGATAGTCGCCGCCTTCTCTGTTTGGCGGTTCCAAAAGAGCGAGGAATGCCACCGACTGCGCCACTTGTGCCCCTTGGTCCCACCATTCTGGAGAATTTGGGGAAAACGACTCCAGCCCGTACTTATCAAGATCTGCTCAAAAATCCCTACGACGAGAAACTGTTGAGTCATTATCTGATGGCTGAAATTGTCGTTCTTGATCTTGGCGGCAAGCAGACGAATCTGGGCCACGCTGGCATTCTCTCCCGCGTCGAAGCCTCCCCCAACGGTCAATTTATCTTTGTCGAAACGATTCATCAACCGTTTTCTTATTTGGTTCCCCTAGACCGCTTCCCGCGCAGAATTGAGATTTTGGATCTCCAGGGCAACGTCGTCCAGCAGATTGCCGATTTGCCTCTAGCCGACTCGATTCCTGTGGCCTTCGATGCTGTCCGCACAGGCCCAAGAGGTTTCGGCTGGCGTTCAGATACAGACGCAACTTTGGTGTGGGCCGAAGCCCAAGATGGTGGCGATCCTAGAGTCGAAGCGCAAATCCGCGATGTTCTTTATACCCTTGCGGCTCCCTTCGACGGGGAGCCGCAAAAATTGGTTGCTCTCGCTTTGCGTTCGCGGGGGATTCTCTGGGGCAACGATACTCTCGCTTTGGTGACAGAAGCGCGTTGGAAAGATCGCTTAGAAAGGCTCTGGTCGATCGATCCGAGTGCGCCAGAAAAACCACCTTTCTTATTATTTGAAGGTTCCTCCGAGGACCGCTACAACGACCCTGGTTCGCCGCTGATGCACATCACTCCAAGCGGAACCTACGTCCTCTTCACCACAGAGCAAGGGCGCAAACTCTATCTGCGGGGCGAAGGTGCTTCTCCCGAAGGAGATCGGCCTTTTCTCGACGAACTTGACCTGACAACCGGAAAAACCAACCGACTTTGGCGTTCAGAAGCCCCCTACTACGAAATCCCCATCGACGTTCTTCGCTCTGGTCTGCTGCTCACGCGTCGGGAAACCCAGACTGAGCCACCTAACTACGTGCTGCGCGACCTCGAAAAGCACACAGTTGCGCCATTAACTGCTTTTACCAACCCTTACATCGCTTTAGTTGGCGTACAAAAAGAACAAATTCGCTACATGCGGAGTGATGGTATCGAGTTGACTGCTACACTCTATTTGCCTGCCGATTACAACCTTGAACAGGGGTCATTGCCGCTATTGATGTGGGCTTACCCGACTGAATTTACACAGGCGGATGCTGCTGCCCAAGTCAGCGATTCTCCTTTCCGATTTGTGCGGGTCAGTTGGGGATCACCGTTGTTGATGCTCGCCCACGGTTATGCAGTGCTCGATAATCCAACCATGCCTATCGTCGGAGAAGAACCCAACGATAGCTACATTGAACAACTAGTTGCTAGTGCCCAAGCTGCTGTTGAAGAAGTCGTCAGACGTGGTGTGGCGGATGCTGATCGTATCGGTATCGGCGGGCATTCCTATGGCGCATTCATGACTGCAAACTTACTCGCCCACTCCCATCTGTTTCGAGCTGGCATTGCCCGCAGTGGTGCCTACAACCGCACACTCACCCCCTTCGGTTTTCAAGCGGAAGAACGGACGCTTTGGGAAGCACCGCAGACCTACATGGACATGTCTCCATTTATGTTTGCCCATCGAATCAAACAACCTTTATTGCTTATTCATGGTGAAGCAGACAATAACTCCGGCACATTTCCGATGCAGAGCGAACGTTTTTATAGTTCCCTCAAAGGAAACGGAGGGACAGTACGCCTTGTCCTACTGCCTCATGAATCCCATGGTTATCAGGCGCGAGAATCAGTGATGCATATGCTTTGGGAGATGGCGACCTGGCTCGATACCTACCTGCGATAGCTGATGGAAATTGCGCATCGCCAGTTACCTCAATAAGCAAGCTGTTGTACTTTGAAATTGTACCTATTGCGCCCTGAAAGAACAGTATGTATCGCTGCGAGTATTGCCTCCAAGATTTTTTGATCAAGCTCGATCCTTGTCCGGGCTGTATTGATCGTTCTACCGAGAAAAAACGTGCCAAACGCGCCAAAGATCGCCGACTTAGTTATGACCCTGTGGGGCAAGTCGAAGATTGGGAATTTTGGAATGTACTGAAGCTCTATGGGTGCTGTCCTTGCTGTGGAAAAGCTTGGGCTTCGACGGCGATGGTGGCACGGGATCATATCGTTCCGCTTAGTCGTGGTGGCCCCAACGAAATGCGCAATATCCAACCACTCTGTCAACCCTGTAATCTTTGGAAAAGTGACCATATTATTCACTTTGACCGCTACTTTCCGGGGCGTTGTGCTCCGCTGCCCGAAGATTTGGTGGTTCATTTGCCAGAAGTACTTCAGAGTCAAGACGTACAACTCTCTTTAATGCCTGTTGAACCTGTAGATCCAAGTCTGCGTTTTCCGGGGGCGAGTCCGAGGCAACTCGAAGCAATTACTTTGGATCTGACCCGCGAAGCAGCGCAATGATCTCCGAAACCTTAAGAGCCTGTAAAATTTTGTTAATAGGCGCAGATGTAGGAAGGTCATGAAAATTTTGGTGGTAGGCGCGACGGGCAACTTGGGTCGTCAGATCGTGCGTAAGGCGCTCGACGAAGGGCATACGGTACGCTGCATGGTGCGCAACCGTGAAAAAGCGCAGTACCTCGAACAGTGGGGAGCGCAGTTGTTCGCTGGAGATCTGCGCGAAGTGGATAGTTTTCCGCCGATGTTGAATGACATCGAAGTGGTTGTTTTGGCTGCTAGTGCCCTCGCCAACCGGAATACGAAGGACAAAACAAATAGTATTGCCAACGTGGACGATGCGGGAACCCGGCTGTTTATCGATGCGATCAAAGCAGCGGGCAATCTGCATGTGATTTACGCCAGTATGCTGAACAGCGACCAGTTTCCCAAGGACAAGATGATGGGGATCAAGTGCGGCATCGAAAACTACCTCAAAGCTTCGGGTCTGCCCTACACGATCCTGCGTCTGGCTGGATTCTTGCAGGGGGTCATTTCTGAATTTGCCCTGCCCATTCTTGAAAAAAAGCCGATCCGTGTCGCTCGCACCCCTTCGCCGATTGCCTATATTAGTACCCTCGATGCCGCCCGCTACTTTGTCGCCGCCGCGACGAGGCCGCAAGCGCTTAATCGCACCATTGGCATCAGTGGCCCAGCTGCATGGTCGCCCCAAGAAGTGATTTCGCTCTGCGATGAATTGGCCAAGGTCAATCAGGTGCCGAAAGTGAGCATCCTCACGGAAGGACAGAAAAAGTTCAACGAGCTATTAGCTAAGATGCTCGATCCAAACTTGATCGATTTACTGCGATTCAGCGAAGTCTTTGCCACGGGGATTCCCTACGAAGCGAACATGGAAGAAGCAGAGGCACTTCTGGGCATTCCCACAGACAGCCTCGAAGGGCTTGATCCGTTTATGCGTGAGTACTTTGTAGTCATGAAACGTAGTCTGCGCAAGAAGAATTACCAAGAACCCAAGGTTCGTTCCTCCTTCTAGCCTCCTAAGATGGTTTCGGACATCAAGGAGAAATCGGGTGCAGATTGCCCAAACAATCGCTGAACTGCAGACATTTCAGGCGAACAGTGAAATCGGTCTTGTGATGACCATGGGGGCACTTCATGCTGGGCACCGCAGCCTGATCGCCCGTGCTCGCCGAAGCCATCCTTTTGTGGTCGTCAGTATTTTTGTCAATCCCAAACAGTTCGCTCCTCACGAGGATTTGAGCCGCTACCCGCGTCCTCTAGAACGAGACTTAGCCCTGTGTGAACAAGAAGGGGTGGACTTAGTCTTTGTGCCAACAGTTGCCGAACTGTATCCTCCCGACTTTGGCACTGTTGTGGTTCCGCCACCCGCTCTCACGGAAACTCTCTGTGGTCTCTCGCGGCCAGGACACTTCACTGGAGTAGCAACTGTTGTTACCAAAGTGATCGGTCTGGTGCGTCCCGAACGGGCTTACTTCGGCCAAAAAGATGCCCAGCAAGTCGCTGTGCTTCGGCGCGTTATCACAGATCTTTCGCTTCGTTGTCAACTGGTTATTTGCCCAATCGTTCGTGACCAGGATGGGCTTGCCCTTAGTTCTCGCAATGTTTATCTTTCTGAGCAAGAGCGCAAAAATGCTCTTCAGCTTCCTTGTGCACTTGAAGAAGCCCAAACGCTTTTTCGCAAAGGGATTACAGACGCAGGAACACTTTTAAGCGCGGCAAGCAGTTGTTTATCGGATGTCGAGCCTGAATATCTTGCCCTGGTAGATCCCGACACGCTCCAACCCCTGAAAAAAATTACCCAGGCAGGATTACTCGCTGTGGTTGCCCGTGTGGGGACGACCCGCTTAATCGATAATCTAGTTCTCGGTCAAACCCAGACGCATCCCCCAGTGATCGCCATCGATGGCCCTGCTGGAGCCGGAAAATCCACGGTTGCCCGCAAACTGGCGCGGCATCTTAGTTTCCTCTACCTCGACACAGGAGCGATGTACCGAGCAGTGACCTGGAAAGCCCTGCAACTTGGTATCGATCTCACAGATGGTGAAGCCTTGAGTGCTTTGACCCGCAACTTGCAGATTAGGCTGGCTCCTGGCTATCAAAAAGCGTTTGCAACCCGTGTCTGGGTTGATGGCGAGGAGATCACCCGTGCAGTGCGAGAGCGCTCCGTCTCAGCAAGTGTCAGCGCTGTTTCTGCCCACTTGGGGGTGCGCACAGAGCTGGTTTCTCAGCAACGCGCGCTCGGTTGCGAGGGTGGAGTGATTATGGATGGGCGCGATATTGGCACCCATGTTTTTCCCGATGCCGCCTTGAAAATCTATTTGACGGCCTCTGTGCAGATTCGGGCCGAGCGCAGACTAGAGGATCTCAAAGCTCAGAATTTGCCATTGCCTGAGATGGCTGAACTGGAAGCGGACATTCAAGAGCGAGATTGGAAAGATTCCACCCGCGAACATGCACCCCTACGCAAGGCCAGCGATGCCATCGAAGTGATTACAGATGGCCGGAGTATCGAAGAAACCCTTAAAGTGCTGATCGATCTCTACCACGAAAAAGTCCGTAACGCCTAAGCTAGTTGGTACCGTTTCACCGATCCCGCCTATGCGCCGCGAACCCGTCACGATTTTGAACGATGTCGAACTGCGGCGAACTCTCCAACGCCTCGCCACCCAGATCGTTGAGCTGAATCAGGGGACTGAGAATCTGATCTTGGTGGGAATCCTAACGCGGGGCGTACCCTTGGCCCATCGGCTTGCCCAGGTCATTGAGAGTCTTGAAGGCCAGTCTGTTCCAGTTGGAACCCTCGACATCACCCTTTATCGAGACGATCTACGGGATATCGGGATTCGGGCTGTGGGGCGCAGCGATTTTCCTGTGGACATCACCGACAAAGCTGTATTTTTGATCGACGATGTGATCTATCGCGGGCGCACGGTGCGGGCAGCCTTCGAAGCCCTCAATGACTTTGGTAGACCGAGTGTGATTCGCCTCGTCACCCTTGTGGATCGGGGGCATCGGGAGTTGCCGATTCATCCAGATCTGACCGGGCGGCACCTCCCGACTTCCCGCCACGAGCAGGTAAAAGTCCATCTTGAAGAGACCGACGGTCAAGACATGGTCATTCTCTTTTGACATCCATAAGCATCACACGGTAGAATAGGCGCTTGTGGCAGATTGAGAAAGTATGTCGTCTATGAACGCCCAGGAAATCATCCGCTCCCTCGAAGCGGAACAGATGAAACCGGTACTGCCTGTGTTGCATATCGGCGATACGGTCAAAGTGAACGTGCGCATCCGCGAGGGCGGTAAAGAACGCACCCAGTCTTACGAAGGCACGATCATTTCGATGCAGCGCTCCGGGATCAACCGCACCGTGACAGTCCGCCGCGTCTTTCAAGGTATCGGTGTTGAGCGGGTCTTTTTAGTCCATTCGCCCCGCGTCGAGAGCATGACCGTCACCCGCCTCGGCAGAGTGCGCCGCGCCAAGCTCTACTACCTGCGCGACCGGATCGGCAAAGCGACCCGCGTCAAACAAAAGATCGTTCGCAAGAGCACCTAACTTCCGCGCTGCAACCTGGAGCGTATGGAAAGTGCTCTTCGATTGGTCTTCGATGACCTCTTTAGTTTCAAACCCAACCGCCATACCCTCGGTGGAACGGCCTACTTTTTAGTGTGCGGATCTCAAAACTGGCTGGTAGATTGTCCTCAGTGGACATCTGAACATTGCCAGTGGATCGAAGCGCACGGTGGTCTTCATGCCATCTTCCTGACCCATCGCGGCGCTATTGGTGAAGTTGCCGATTTTGCCAAGCATTTTGATTGCCCTGTTTGGATTCAAGAGCAAGAAGCGTATCTCGTGCATGACCGCAGTGTGCGCGTCGAAACGTTTGGGCAGGACAAAGAAATCGCTCCAGACTTACAGGCGATCTGGACACCAGGCCATTCCCCAGGCTCAAGCTGCTTACTTTGGGAAGCCCACGGGGGCGTACTCTTTAGTGGTCGCCATCTCTTGCCCAACAGCCAGAGGCAACCTGCTCCGCTTCGTATTTCCAAAACATTTCATTGGCCCCGTCAACTCGCCAGTGTCGAGAAACTTAAATCTTTCACTTTTGCGGCGATCTGTCCGGGGGCTGCGACAGGCATGTTGCGTGGACAGCGCTATTTAGAGGTTGCCGGATGACGGTTCTGCACCGCTATCCCCCCTTGATCCAAGGCACCCTCGTAAAACGCTACAAGCGCTTCTTTGCCGATGTTGCCCTCGAAGATGGCTCTGTGGTCACGGCGCACTGTCCGAATACGGGGCCAATGACAGGTGTTTCCACCCCTGGTAGCCTCGTTGCCCTTTCACGATCCACCAATCCCGCCCGCAAACTGGCTTTCACCTGGGAGATGATCCAAGCTGAAGAGGTCTGGATCGGGATCAATACCTCCTTGCCCAATCGCATTGTTCAACAAGGGCTGCTCCAACACGCCTTTCCAGAGCTTGAAACCTATACTGCTGTCCAACCGGAAGTAAACTACGGAACCGAAAAGAGCCGCATCGATTTTTTGTTGACAGGGGGCGAAAAATCAACCTATGTCGAAGTGAAAAACACGACTTGGACGTGCCTTTTGAGCGAGGGCAGACAAGCCCTGTTCCCAGACTGTGTGACGACCCGTGGGCAGAAACATCTGCGCGAACTCACCCGCATCGCTGAGTCGGGAGATCGTGCAGCCGTGATCTTTTTTGTAAACCGCTCGGATTGTCGGAGCTTTTCTCCAGGGGATGAAGCCGATCCGCTCTATGGCCAACTCCTGCGTCATGCGGTCAGTCAAGGGATGATCGCTCTTCCTTATCGCTTTGAAACGACCCTCGAAACTGTGCGTCTGATCGGCATTGCCAGTCTCGCTCTTTAAAAACAATCGCACGTCATAAACATATGGAAAATTTCTGTAAAAACTACAACTTTTTCGTTACAATAACGCAGCAAGCACTGCCTCCCATTGTATGAATGCACCATCTGTTCTTGAAGTAAATACTGCTGTTTGGCTCGATGGCCTTGGATTACGCCTCGACACCCTTAAAGAGCGAGAGTTAGAAGTTTTTGCGGGCCGGGACTACGTTTGGATGATGGGTGTTTGGGAACGCTCCGAGGCTGGTCAACAGATTGCCCGCACCCACAGTGGCCTTCAACAAGAATTCCATGCCGCCTTGAACGATTATACGGTTGATGATGTGATCGGTTCTGCCTACGCGGTTCGTGCTTATCGCGTTGATCGGCGGATTGGCTCCCAGGCGGGCTTGGCAAATGTACGGAAGATTTTGCATGAACGTTTCGGAGTCAAGCTCATTCTTGACTTTATCCCCAATCACTGCGCAGTTGACGGAGATTGGCCGCATCGCCATCCTGAGTGGTTTATTTCTGGCCACGGACGAGGAGAATCAGAATCGTTCCAGGTCGGATCTCACCGCTTGGCCTATGGACGGGATCCTTTCTTTGCTCCTTGGACAGATACAGCCCAATACGACTATTCCAATCCTGAATTTCGCAAAGCGATGATCGACGAGTTGCTCTTGATCGCCGAACATTGCGATGGTGTGCGCTGCGATATGGCGATGTTAATGCTTCAAGATGTCTTTACTCAAACTTGGAGCCGCGATCCCCAAACGGAGTTCTGGGCAGAAGCAATTAAGACGGTCAAAGCCCGTTTCCCCAATTTTCTGTTTGTTGCCGAAGCGTACTGGAACCGGGAATGGCAACTGCTCCAACTGGGCTTCGATTTTTGCTACGACAAGACCCTCTACGACCGTTTGCGGGGTCGCGATGCCCACTCCATCGCGGCACATTTGCAAGCAGACGTGCAATTTGCCAGCCGGGTGATCCGCTTCTCCGAAAATCACGATGAACCTCCAGCGCTACACGCTTTTGGGCCTGCTTGGTGGGCGGCAACATTGATCTGTGCCACCGTCCCCGGTGGATTCCTCGAATATCTCGGACAAGGTGAGCGTACGGTTCGGATGCCTGTCCAACTTGGCCGCGCTCCAGAACATGATGCCAACTTCGAATGTCGTCAATTTCTCCAGCAACTCGCAGCTTTTCGTCGCGAGTTGCCTGAATCTTTCGAAGTGATGCCCTGTCCCCATCCCCATGTCGTTGCCTATCGACGCGGTGAGTACGATTTTTTCGTCAATCTCTCTGGCCAAGGTGTGCACTTGAGTACGGATTCTGGTTCGTGGCGATTGCCAGCCTACGGCGCGACTGTGCTTCAACCTCTGCCTGTACCGTTGGATTGGCTCCACCAGCTCGCTGTTGCCGCTTAGTCGTGTCCGGGGATCTCTGGTTTTCCCTCCGACTGTCCTTGATCGTCGCTAGTTCTGCCACACTGATCGTCGCTTTTGTCGGGACTGCCTTTGGCTATTTGCTCGCCCGTTATCGGTTCTGGGGCAAAGATATTTTGGATACTCTGCTTGCCTTGCCCCTCGTGCTTCCGCCAACGGTCGTCGGTTACTATCTCTTGGGCTTGTTGGGAAAGCAGGGTTTACATCTTCTGTTTACTCCCCAAGCAGCGATTGTTGCGGCGAGCATCATGGCATTGCCTTTAATGGTGCGTACCTCCCGCGCGGCCATCGAAAGTGTCGATCCAAGCTACGAGCAAGCCGCCTATACCCTCGGCAAAAGTCGCTTTCGGACTTTTTTGCAAGTTACGTTGCCCTTAGCCTGGAAAGGGTTAATGGCTGGGGTTGTGCTCAGTTTTGCCCGTGCCCTCGGTGAATTTGGCGCTACGCTCATGGTAGCTGGCAACATTCCTGGCAAGACCCAAACCATGCCCTTAGCGATCTACGAAGCAACTCAGAGCGGTGAAGAGATGCTGGCATTCCTTCTCGTTGCCGTTCTCACCACAACGGCCTTCGGGTTTCTACTCATCACCAATCGTCTTACCCAGAGCCGCCCATGGTAGGGCTGCGGGTCGCCATTCAGAAAAAATTAGGCAACTTCTCGTTGTCTGTAGATTTTGCTGTCGAGGCCAGTTTTGTCGTACTCTTCGGGGCAAGTGGCTGCGGGAAAAGCAGCACTTTGGCAGCTCTTGCTGGTTTACTCCAACCTGAAAAAGGTTGTATCCAACTTGGAAGCCAGCTCCTTTTCGATGGTGCGCGAAAAATAAATCTTTCTCCCCAGCAGCGACGGATCGGTTACGTTTTTCAAAATTACGCTCTGTTTCCCCATCTGCGCGTCCGCGAAAATATCTGTTTTGGCATCGATCAACTTTCAAAAACGGCCCAACAAGAGTGCCTTGATCGCTTAATTTCGATCTTCCGACTCGATAGGCTGACCGAGCGTTACCCCGGCGAATTGTCCGGTGGCCAACAGCAACGCGTCGCCCTCGCCCGCGCCCTTGCCCCTAACCCCCAACTTCTGCTGCTCGACGAACCTTTCAGTGCTTTAGACGAGGAATTGCGCGACGAATTGCGCGACGAACTCAAAGATCTCCATCAGCGACTTAACTTGCCGATCTTGATGGTTACGCATAGTCGCGCTGAAGCCTTACAACTGGCTGAAACCGTCATCTTGATGAAATCGGGTTCTGTAAGCGCCATCGGTTTGCCCGCCGAAGTGCTTTCAACTTCGCGCAGTATGGGTCAGACCCCAAGGTTTAGTTGGTAATACCGTTTCGTCTTTAAATGGAGCGATTTAATCATTGTGTAGGGGCAAACCATGCTGCGCCCACCATCAGGTAATGGGAATACCGATCAAAGCATCCATTGATTTCAATTTTGGTGAGTTGCGGTAAATATGGCGAACTGCATCAGGGGTCAGGGGCGAGCCCCTACCCCTGAAACCTCTACCCCATGGGGGACGGACGCGCCCGTCCCCCGCACCCCTGCACCCCTCGGCGAACTTTTACGGCTTGATACTTGGAATTGCATCGGGTGCTACGCGTGGTGGTGCGGAATTGGAGGCGGATCGGGAGAGGTTTGAGTTAGCGATGGGAGGCGCATTGGGTTTGGATGTCCTAGGCACTCATTCCAATGACGAATCGTTATCAGGGCACAAAAGTGAGGATTTTCTTGGAGGTCTTCAGATTTCTATACTATAGTGAGAGGCTAAGTGTAGATCAGTGACACTATAATCACCAAGTTCGCAAACTCCACAACGTTTGTTGTTCCACACTCAAAAAGCATTTTTATCAAGATGAAGAAAATTAAGATAAAAAGAAGGTCGTGGTTTCGATCGACCTTTCAGCTCCGTGGTTCGGTCATTCCAGCCATCATCGAGCGATCCATTGTTTGTGCAGGATTCGGACTGTTCGTTTCGATCCTTTACTACTACAAACTACCTGTTTCAATACCTGTATTAGGCAACGCTATTCCCAGTGTTGTACTTGGTTTAGTACTGGTTTTTCGCACCAACACTGCCTACGATCGCTTTTGGGAAGGAAGACGCTTGTGGGGTTCTTTAGTCAACACACTGCGCAATTTAGCATGGCAGATTTGGGTGAACGTTGATGAAACAACTCCTGCAAATGACAATATTTCAGTCCGTGACCGTAAAATTGTTGCCTTGCGATTGTTGATTGCCTTTGCACTTGCAAAAAAGAAACATCTCAGATCAGAACCCCCTGATTCGAAACTCGCTTCCTTCCTATCTGTGGCCCAATATTCTCTACTCCAGAAAACTCGGCATATGCCCTTAGAAATTGCGCGGTGGCTTGGAGAGCACCTGAAGCAAGAGTGGCAACAACAACGGCTGCCACTCTATCAGCTTACAGCGATGCAAACCTTAATTAACACTTTGATGGAATGCGTCGGTGGTTGTGAACGTATTCTTAAAACGCCGCTGCCGCTCGCCTATTCAATTCACATCAAGCAGTTAGTCCTTCTTTACTGTTTGGTGCTGCCATTTCAGTTTGTTCGAGACCTGAACTGGTGGACAGCGCCATTTACTGCACTGGTCAGCTTGACCCTATTTGGAATTGAAGAAATTGGGATCGAGATTGAGAACCCATTTGGCACTGATGCCAACGATCTGCAACTAGAGGCAATTTGCAACACAATTGAGCAAAACATTGAAGAATTTATCGCAACTGAAGAAGTGGGCTTGATCGCCTTTTCGGAAGATGCAAAAACATTGAACTGAAGCAAAGGGGCTTGGCCAGTCAGTATTTACTTATGTTGATGCTTTACTTTTTGCTCAAGTGTGTATTATGATTTGACTTGAGCTATCTACGATAAATACGGTGAAATACTGGGGTTTGTTCGAGATGCTTGCGCCCACTCGCTTCTGGAGATAAATGACCATGACCTTATCGAAAGACCGGACTAGCCCTCTGTCGATCCACCTGCGGATTCCTCAGCAAATTGGTAGTGGAAGCACGAGTCATTGGCACATTGATTTTTCAGGAGTTACTTTTGATGGTCCTCAGCAAGATGGTATGTGGGACATTCAATTACAGGGCGCACTTCGCTCTGGGGTAGCTGGTGAGTTGCCTCCCCACGGAGTCGAATTCATCGTGAACCAATTTACCTGTGATGGCGTGCTCACCGACTATCGACAACTCAGCCAGCCCGTGGTCTTTGCTGTGGGCGATAAAGCTTCTTTGCTCCCTGTCAAAAAGCCTGCCCCTCCCACCAGGAAACGAATTCGTGTCTGCATTGATCAGCACTTTAAGCACGAACCGATTCTCTCTAACTTGATCACCCATCACGGTTTGAGTGTGAATATTCTCGCTGCGCTCCTTGGTTCCGATAGTCAACACGATGGTTGGTTTGATCTCGAATTGCGCGGGACTGCACAACAAGTCGAAACAGGACTGAACTATCTGCGCGATTTGAATCTGCAGCTGTGGTTGGAGTCCTCGGCATCAAGGGAGTGGTGACATGGTCGGCTTAAAAGTACTTAACTCTCCAGCACGTTATTATGACTTCGAGCGACGCAGCCATTTACCCTTAGAAACCTACAGTCTTTGGCAAGTGATTCAAGGAATTGTCCGCGCTGTTACTTGGCGAGAAGATGGCAGTTTGATTGTGCTTGGCATTTTTGGCCCAGGGGATCTCGTCGGCAGACCCCTATGTGGTGCAGATCCCTATCAATTGGAGTGCTTAACAGCAGTTTCTGCACTGCAGTGCCCAACGGATCAATGGCCAGACTTAATTAAAGGTTTGATTGCCCATGCCCGCCAAAGTAACCAATTGCTTGAAATTGTGCAATGTCGCCGCACGAATGTCGCCCTTGAGCAAATGTTGCATTGGCTATCGAAACGTTTTGGCCAAGAGACAGAAGGTGGAACATTGATCGATATTCAGTTGACCCATCAAGATCTAGCTGAATTGATTGGAGCCACTCGTGTCACCGTCACAAAACTGCTCAACGACTTCGAGAAACAGGGTATCATCACTCGAAATGCAGCACGCCGTCGAATTTTGATCAGGAAGTAGAGAACGATGACTCACTATTTCTGGGCATGTAGCTGGCAAAGCAACGTCGCTAGCTTTTCAGCCTGCACCCTTAGCTCTGGAACAGCCGTAGATTCCCAAAATTGACCGCGCAACAAGCACCCTAAAGCAAATAGCTGATCGCTGGGCTGACTCTGAAGGTCAATAAGTCCACCGTTGGTATCCGCATCGACTCCCAAGTACAGGGGATCAGGCCGCAAAAGTCCCTGGTCATGTAGGTTGGTGAGCAATGGGTTGTCGATTTTTTCTAGACGGCACTGTGGCCCTGTGCAGTTGATCACGCGCTGAACAGTTTCTATCTCGATGTTCTGGCTACCTCGTTTCAACCAGTGAACGGCAATGGTTGAGGACCGTTCTCTAAACCCCAAAAGTCTGCCAGCTTGGACGCTGAGGCTCTTGTTGGCTAACTCACACTCCATTACGGCATGGATCGATGGTGCCAGTCGATGGCGCATGACTTCCCAATAAGGACGCACATGGCGAAGGAATCGGCGGCGTTCGTCTAGAGGCAATGACTGCCAAAGTTTGACTGTATGTGGGCGAAGGGCATCGATAACCGACTGCCAATTTGTGTGTTGGGCGGCTGATCGACGCAGCAATTGACACAGGGATCGCACATTGCTGGGGAGTTGATCCGCCGAAAAAGTAAAGGGTGCGGATTGAAGTGGATGACTCGCCGGCAGTAATCCCCGACGCGACAGGGCGAGAATCGATCCAGTAAACCCGGTTGAGCGCAGTTCAATCACCTTATCTACCATCGTCAGCCCGCTACCAATGAGCAGCACTGGCTCAGTCGCATCAAGGTCTGCGAGGGCTGAAGCGCACCAAGGATTGCGAATATATCGAGGATCATCGTAGAAAGAAGCACCGAATTGCACAGATGGATTGGCAGGGAGCGCATTGCCGATCGCGAGTACCAGACGATCACAACTTTGCTGGCCACCATCAGCCATTTGCAGATCGAATCCACCGCCACTGCGTGGCATGGCATTGATAGCTTGCCCTTGTACATACTCTAAGCGCTCATTTTTCGCTTCAGCGAGCAAGTACTCCAAGTAAGCACCGTATTGCTTGCGAGGAACAAAGCTATGGGCTTCGACGGAGTTTTCTTGATTTTGAGAGCGGCACCAGTCCAGAAAATCTAAAGGTGTATCAACAAAAGCACTCATTTTTGCCGCAGGAACATTCAATAAGTGCTCGTTACAAGTCGTGGAGTAGGCGACTCCCCGTCCAAGTCGTTCGCCAATGAGCACTACCCGCACACCACCGCGCCGCAGAAGGTGAATCGCCAAGAGCGTACCGCTAAAGCCAGCACCAACGATCGCGACTGTTGGTATGCTTTGTGCGGGCATTGCACCAGTTTTTCTTTTCGAAGCAACAACCATGCAAGATCACTAGATAAGTGCTTCTAGCATGGGCTTCGTAGTACGTCCAAATTGGTGATGTACTATACAAATCCAAGGAGATCACAATCGTTGCCAACTTGCCGGTTCGGGTACAAACAGCCAGCAAATGTGATCCAGATAACAGCTGTCGAGTATTTGCGATCTAGTTTCCGGATTCTTTGTGACTTTTATCGACCTCTAAACCGGGATCGGCATGTTTTTTAAGAAATGTTGCAATTTTTGAATGCAAGTGTTAGGGTCTGAGCATGTAGGGAGAAAGCTTACTGATTTAAAGCAGAGGTCATGCATATGCGGACTCCGCGCCACACTTCCTCGGTCGCCTTTGAAGCTTCAGTTCAGCCGATTTTTAAGGATTGCCAAGTTAGCTGCACGCAATCTTAGTGCCTAGCTCGTCCATAACTTTCTGAAGTTTCTGCATTTATTATTTGTTCGAGGTTTTACTACAAACCGGGGACGTTTCACTGCTATTCCTTCGGGATTATTCAAGTTTGGAGCTTTTGCTGATGGCTAAGCCTAACTCATACCTCATTCAAGCCCTGAGATTGATGTCTCAAGAAAATGCTGAATTTCTCCGTCCTTTCCTTGCTCAGGCTATCCCGCCGCATGAGCTGGAGACCTGCACGGCTGAAAAGCTTGATGAATACATACTGCACGTCAGAATATGGGCGCTTCGAGAGCCAGAAGCGTTTGATCGGGGAGTGACCAAGACAATCGAGTGTTTCCTATTTCCAGAGTCAGAGCAAATTGCGACAAACTTAATGGAAGAGTATTCGCTATTGCAAATCGCCTGGATCACTCAAGAGGCAGCACGTCACTTGGAGTGCTGCGGCCTATTTCGATAAAATTGTATTTTTGGTATCAATGCGGCGGGACGGATGTCAGAGGTGAGGCTTTTTATTCTCCCAAAATGCTCTGAATGCCCGATCTACCTGATACCGACCAACTGCGCATTTTTCTATTTTGGTAAGTGAGATAAATATAGCGAACGGCATTAGGGGGCAGGGGCAAGCCCCGCCCCCTAAAACCCCCGCCCCGTGGGGGACAGAAGCCTGTCCCCCACACCCCCTTGGCAACTTTAGTGGCTTGGTACTTGGTGTTGTTGGGTTGCGCAGATTTCGTCTCACGTTGCGGGCGGGTGCGCAACCACCCAAATCTGTGGACTGGTGGCACGGTAGGTATGACGCTGCGCGTCCCAGGCTCATGGCGCTACGCGTGGTGGTGCGGAATTGGAGGGGGATCGGGAGAGGTTTGGGCTTCCGATGGGAGGTACATTGGGTTTTGCCTTAGCTACTCATTTCGATGACGAATCGCTATCAATTGACAACCAAACCACAAATCCGAAAGAACATGTTTGAAAGTTTGACTTGGTACCATGGGCTAAAGCTAAGTTTCTAGGAATTCGATGCTGTCCATTGCCAAGTTTGCGCAAAATCCTGTTAGCAGGCTGCTTCTTTTCATCTTTGGGCTTCTATTGCTCTGGGTGCCAACGACCCTTGCTTGGTTTTTGGGAACGGGTTGGCGACCAGGGATCGCTTTCGATAAACTCGCCAGTTATCAACTGCTTGGCGCTTCGATTTTTCTCTACATCGCTATTGTGAGTGTTCTCTGGTGGATTGCCCATCGCCTTGATGGGGGCACCCTTGCTCAGTTCGGCTTGGTGTGGGATTGGAAAAATCTTGGTTTGTTGCTCGTCGGTCTTGGCTTTGGTTGGGTTAGCCTTGCATTACTTTTTTCAGCAGAACTCGTGTTCGGCTGGCTCAGTTGGAAACCGGAAGGACTTGCCCATTTCGGTCAGTTCTTCTTTGAAGGCTTGCTCGTTGGTCTTGCCGTTGCTGTTGTCGAAGAGTTGCTTTTTCGGGGTTTTATTGTTCACAGCATCGAGCGGCAATACGGTGTCACGGTTGCCTGGATTGGCAGTGCGCTCTTTTTCGGTGTAACCCACTTTATCAAAGCGCCCGAAGTGATTGTCGCTACATGGCCCCAGTTTCCTGGATTGGTGGTGATGGGTTTGGTTCTGGCCTTCGCCCGCGCTAAAGGCGGTGGCCGCCTAGGAATGTGTGTTGGCTTACACGGTGGCTGGGTCTGGTCTTACTACGTCATCAATACCTTGAATCTCGTCGCCTACAACCGTCCTGGCATTCCCCAATGGCTGACAGGTATCAATGGCAATCCCTTAGCAGGCTTGGCTGGTGTTGTGTTCTTGTTGGTAACAGCGATGGCTATTGCTCAAATTCCAGTCTCTAAAGCATCAACTTTGGAGACGAACCTTTAGCCTCTGATCTGCTTCAACCTGAGCGTGCTCTGGAAACTGCTCGCTCTTGAGTCCTTCCCTAAATCGCCCAGCGTACTTGCCGCGCACTCCTTTGCTGAAATCATAGCGGGGGCGTAGCTCAAATTCATTGAACTCACTCAAATTGTCCGATTCCTTCTTCGTAGTCTCGTCGTTCATCGTTTTCCGCTTCACGGGCGCTGATGATACGAATACTATCGCCCCGTTGGCTTGTTCGTTCGATCCTTGTATGTATCCCGCTTAAATCTAGGAGTGGCCATTAAATTGCGGGTGAGTATGAATACTTACGTTTACCAAGATCTTGACTTTTCCGAGGATGGGATGAAGAATGCTTGTACCTAACTCCTAAAATAGATCTATGCTCGAAAATCGACTTTTTTCTTGTGTATCGGTAGTCGCATTTTTATTGTTTGGCTTGAGTCACCAGCCTGCAGATGCGCAGAGTTGCTCAACTTCAGATGCACTCATAACCGGTACCAACAGTGGTGCTTGGTACACTACTCTTTCGCCTTCAGAGCACTTTGATTCTGGACGCTCGCAGGTATTCAAAAATGCTTGTACACTCAACCAGATCACTAATTCTGATGGCCCCTATTCGATCAACACCCGTGTTGCACCTGGGATTTATCCGGCGCTCTACAATATTGCGACCCGCAATCAGAATGAGTTGTTTATCTATGGCGGATTTGCTGGACAAGGAGGAACCTATGTAGCCCGGCTCGATCCAGATACCTTGAATGAACTGTGGCGCTCAAGTGTCACAATCCCTTCAAGCCAGTGGAGTTTTATTGGGGCGATGGGTGTTCACGGCAACGGATATGTTTACAGTACCCAGAGCAATATTCTGGCTAAAATCGACCCAATAACTGGTAGAAAACGACAGCTTAGTTTGCCGCAACTGGCTGCACCGACAGGTACTGGCGCGGCCTACAACGGCTTCGTCACTACTCCAGATGGGCTGATTGTTGCTAAGTCTATGGAGCGTGGTCCCTGTACTAGCGATACAACCAGTGCTTTGAGTTGCGTTTTGAGTAACAATCTCCCATCGACCATCGTTGTCGTCAATCCCGATACTTTAACGGTGATTGCCCAGATCAATACATCGGAACCTGCCCTGGGAAGAATCATGACCGAACGGCATGATGGTATTGACTATATCTACGTGCCCGGAATTAGTCGTCTTATTCGCTATCGCTTTAGCAATGGCACTTTGAGCCTCGATACGAGTTGGGGGCCGGTCGGTTATGGGCAAGGCGCCAACGCTAGTGGTGTTGGGATTCTTGGCAATTTTGCTGTTACCCAAACCAACTATGTCCCGTCCAGCACCCCGTCTTATGTTGTGGCCGCAAACATCTATGACAGCACTCAGCAATACCAAATCCAACCTTTTCCACCGTTAAGCCGCAGCAGCCTAAGTTGGGTTCCTGATAAAGCAGTGCTCGATAGCGAAAATAACCTTATCTACGCAGAAGATACCTATGCTGCACAGATTGCTGCCCTCACCATTAACAGCAGCGGACTGAGCGTAGTCTGGAAGCTGAATAGTGTAGCTACTGGTTTTCCTGCTCTGCTGGGAACGACTTCTGCGCGACAACTGGTGATTGCTAGTCTGATCAGCACCGGGGATACTTTAACCTGGCGGAACCCAGCCACAGGTGCTGTGCTTGCACAAAGTAGCGGCCTTGCCTCAAAAGCTACCATCGGAGCCATTGCCCCTGGCTTCAAAGGGCGCTTCTACTACCCATCTTTTTACTCTGGCCAACTCATTGAACTGACCCCGCAATCGCCATGAGCAGGAGTCATTCCTCAGAAACGTAGGCTTCCATCGGTAGACAGGAACAGACCAAATTGCGGTCGCCGTAGACGTTGTCAATACGACTCACAGCAGGCCAGAACTTGTGCTCCCGCGTCCAAGGAGTTGGGAAAGCCGCTTGTTCTCGGCTGTAGGGACGGTTCCAACTATCGCTTAAGAGAATAGAAGCGGTGTGGGGCGCATGTTTAAGGGCATTGTTGTCCCGATCCACTTGACCCAGTTCGATGGCTTCAATCTCCTGACGAATGGCGATCATTGCATCGCAGAAGCGATCAAGTTCTGCTTTTGATTCACTCTCGGTGGGTTCGATCATGACTGTGCCACCCACAGGCCAGGAAACTGTCGGTGCGTGAAAGCCATAGTCCATCAGGCGCTTTGCCACATCATCAACTTCGATGCCAGCGACGACTTTGAGTTTGCGCAGGTCGAGAATGCATTCGTGGGCGACGAGGCCAGATTCACCTTTATAGAGAATTGGGTAGTAGGGTTCGAGGCGGCGAGCCATATAGTTGGCATTCAGAATCGCTACTTTGGTTGCTTCGGTCAGACCAGGGCCACCCATGGTTGCGATGTAGACCCAGGAAATGGTCAGGATACTCGCCGAACTCCAGGGTGCTGCAGAGACAGGACCAATGGCTTCTGAGCCACCCATGGGAACAACGGGGTGAGAGGGCAAGAAAGGTACCAAGTGCTCTGCGACTCCAATCGGCCCCATACCAGGGCCACCACCACCGTGGGGAATGCAGAAGGTCTTGTGTAAGTTCAAGTGGCAAACATCAGCGCCAAAGTCACCGGGACGGCAAAGGCCAACCTGGGCATTTAGGTTAGCGCCATCCATGTAGACTTGGCCACCGTGGGTATGAATCACAGCACAAATTTCGGTGATCCCTGACTCGAAGACGCCGTGGGTCGAAGGGTAAGTGACCATCAACGCTGCTAGATTGGCGCTGTGGGTCTGGGCTTTGGCTTTAAGGTCGGCGATGTCGATATTGCCTTGGTCGTCACAGGCCACAGGAACGACTTTCATGCCAGCCATGACTGCGGAAGCTGGATTGGTACCGTGGGCAGATTGCGGAATCAAACAGATATTGCGGTGGCTTTCGCTGCGACTTTCATGGTAGCGACCAATGACCAGCAAGCCTGTGTACTCTCCTTGGGAACCGGCGTTGGGCTGAAGTGAAATTCCAGCAAACCCAGTGATTTCACAGAGCCAGCTTTCGAGTTGTTCAAAGAGAATCTGATAGCCCTTCGTCTGAGCAGCGGGTGCGAAAGGATGCATCTTTCCGAATTGAGGCCAAGTCACCGGGATCATTTCGGTGGTGGCATTGAGCTTCATGGTGCAAGAACCCAGGGGGATCATCGAAGTATTCAAGGACAGATCCCGCGATTCGAGGCGATGCATGTAGCGCAGCAACTCGGTCTCAGAGTGGTACTGATTGAAGACAGGATGGGTCAAGTAAGGACTGGTGCGCACTGCTCCAAGGGCATTCTCAGCACTTGCTTGCGGAAGAGCCGTGGGTTTGCCAAGGGCAAAAACCGTGAGCAAATCTTGAAGATCTGCCTGAGAAGTTGTTTCATCGAGACTGATGCCAATGGTTTGGGCATCGAAGATCCGAAGGTTAATCCGCTGGGCCTCAGCTTGGGTCTGAATCGTTTCTAGCGCGACTTCGCCAAGTTCAATACGCAGGGTGTCGAAGTAGCGAAGGTGAGCCACCGTATAGCCAAGATGTTCAAGTCCCGTGGCCAAAGTGACGGTCGATCTATGTACCCGTTCAGCAATCCGACGAATCCCCTGCGGGCCGTGATAGACCGCGTACATCCCCGCGATTACAGCCAGTAAAACTTGAGCGGTACAAATATTGCTCGTCGCTTTGTCCCGACGAATATGTTGCTCGCGGGTCTGGAGGGCAAGGCGCAGTGCGGGTTGACCGTTGACATCGGTGGAGACCCCGACGATTCGCCCCGGAATCTGGCGCTTGTAAGCATCGCGGGTTGCAAAGTAGGCGGCATGGGGGCCACCGAAACCGAGGGGAACACCGAAGCGCTGGGTGGTGCCAACAGCAATATCTGCCCCGAATTCGCCCGGTGGTTTCAACAGTGCAAGACTGAGTAGGTCGGAGGCAACCGTGACTAAGGCACCGTTTGCGTGGGCTTCGGCGACAAAATCGCTGTAGTCATAGATCGCTCCATCACTGGCTGGGTATTGCAGCAAAACACCGAAAACTTTTTGGGTGGCGAAGTCGAAGTTTCTGTGATCCCCAACGATCACCTCGATGCCCAAAGGCAGGGCACGGGTCTGAACCACCGCAATCGTCTGGGGATGACACTCTGCTGAAACAAAGAATGCCTTTGCTCCACTCTTCGCCTTGATCCCGTAGCTCATCGTCATTGCTTCGGCTGCGGCTGTTGCTTCGTCGAGCAAAGAAGCATTGGCAATTTCAAGACCCGTCAGATCGACGATCATCGTCTGGAAATTCAGCAACGCTTCAAGCCTTCCCTGAGCAATTTCGGCTTGATAGGGGGTGTACTGGGTGTACCAGCCGGGATTTTCTAGAATATTGCGCAGAATAACGGTTGGTGTAATGCAGTCGGAGTAGCCCATGCCGATATAGGAACGGTAAATCTGATTGTGATCGGCAATCACTTTTAGGTCAGCGAGAATTTCGTATTCACTACGAGCTGTAGGAAGTTGTAGAGGCCGATCCATGCGAATGTGCGCTGGTACGGCTTGATCGATCAAGTTATCGAGATCTTCATACCCAAGTGCTGCGAGCATCTTGTCGATCTCTGCGTCTCCAGGCCCAATGTGACGACGGGCAAAGGTATCCGTTTCTAGAACAGTTGGCTTAGAGGTTTTGAGAACCGGGAGGTCGGCAAGCGGCTGTGTCATAGGTGAAGTTTCTTAAAGATTGGTCACTACCCCATTGAAACATACACCCTCACTTCGCTAGCTATAGCGATTACGATAGTTCTGAAAGTCTTTTGGGAGAAGGATCCTAATGAAAGTGCAATTGGCAGAAACTTTGCCCGTGCCCGTCACCCACGACCCACAACTCCTCAAGCGGGTTCTGCTTAAAGATGCGGATACACGCTCCAACTTGAAAATGCTGAACCATACCGCTATGGAGCCTGGTCAGTCTTTCCGCTTGCACAGCCACCCCACCATGGAGGAAGTTTTTTACTTTCTCTCCGGAGAAGGTGTATTTACCCTGGGAGAGGAAGCGACGACAGTTTCGGCGGGAGATTGTCTTTATATCCCAGCATCTACAGTTCATGCCTGTACAAATATAGGCTCAGAACCCCTCGTCTTTCTTGCCTTTGGGATTGCCCTCGAACCTGAGTGAGCCATGACTAGAAGAGTTGAAGTTGTTCCGCATAATCCAAATTGGCGCAGTGCCTTCGAGAATGAATCGAAACAAGTGGCGGTGGCACTGGCTGACAATGTAGTGGCTGTTCATCATATTGGCAGCACATCAATTCCAACGATCTATGCAAAACCCATCATCGATATGTTGGTTAAGGTGAGAGAGATTGCAAAAGTTGACGAGCAAAATCTGGCCATGCAAGCATTAGGATACGAGGCCAAGGGTGAGTATGGAATTTCGGGTCGTCGGTATTTCCGCAAAGAGAATGAAGCTGGAATGAGAACACACCATATTCATGTATTCGAAGTTCATTCCGCCCAGGTAGAGCGTCATTTGGCATTTCGCGACTACATGAGGGTTCATCCTGAAGATGCACAAAAATACAGTCAACTGAAGCAGAAACTCGCGAAGCAGTATCCGAATGATGTTGATGGATACGTGAATGGCAAAGATGAATTTATCAAAGACATAGATAAAAAGGCAGCAGAGTGGCGAAATTCATAGACAGCTATGTGACAGAAGCACCTAAAATGCGTCTGTATGAGCCATTACCAATATCTTGAAATCCTTACCCCGAATGCATACCCGTTTACTCAGCCTCGAACAAGCGCAGGTAAGCATCGTAGCGGAATCGTCGATTCCGTTGTGCCCCATTATTTTTTTGCAGTAGACCTACTTCTTCAAATTGCTTGATGATTTTGTTGGCTGTGACATAAGAGCATTGAATCGCTTTTTCTACGAGTCGTACTGTCACAATCGGCTGTGTGAAGAGAACTTCCAAAAGTTGTAATGCCCGCGATGCTTGATGATCAAGATGCGTGATCAGAATTTGTCGATGAGACTCGCGCAACTCTAAGATCGCTTTTGCTCTGTCCAAAGCCTCATGGCTCACTTCCAAAACTCCGCGCAGGAAAAATTTGAGCCAACCTTCCCAATCTCCTTGGGTGCGCACAGCACTTAGGCGGTCATAGTATTCCATCCTATGCAACTTGAAATAGTAGCTCAAATACAGCAGTGGGCGCATCAAGACCTGGCGTTCACAGAGCATAAAAGTAATCAATAAGCGACCTACACGTCCATTTCGATCCAAAAAAGGATGGATCGTTTCAAACTGTGCATGGGCAAGACCACATTGGATGAGCACGGGATAGGTACTTTGATGTAGGAAGGATTCTAGGTTGCCCAACGCTTCATACATCTCTGGCACAGGTGGGGGAATGAAAGTAGCGTTTGTGAGCGTACTTCCTGCTGGGCCAATCCAGTTTTGGGAACGACGAAATTCTCCAGGTGTCAAATGCCCTCCACGTCCACCCATGAGCAATTCACTGTGTATCTCACGGATCAGCCTCAAGCTCATGGGCAACTGTTCAAGGCGTTCTAACCCGAAATTAATCGCTCGCACGTAGTTCACGACTTCTTCTATGTCTTTCGGTTGGTCTTCGCCCGCCTCATCGATTTCAAAAACAAGAACATCCTCAAGGGTGCTCTGTGTTCCTTCGATTTGGGAACTGAGTACCGCTTCTTGGCGCACGAACATGGCGACAAAAAGATTTGGGTTCGGCAAAATCAGCGTGGCACCATCCAGTCGCCCAAGGGCAAGGTCTGCGTGTGAAAGTAACGCAACCATTTCACTATCCATCTGTATCGGCGGATCTGGAGGCAGTGGGGCAGGAATAAAAGCACGATAGCCCGAAGCTTGTTTTACAAAATGGCCAGATCGCATAATAAGGCTCCTCAAAAACCGCGCTTATTAAAGTTTGCTTTAATAAGGACACCCATTTCACTCCCTTATTATAGTTTTTGGCCAAAATCTATAATAAGCCTGCTTCTGCCGTTGTCAGCATGTCTACTTAAAACCGGGGAAAAGCACAACGCAATGTAGGGGACCGTTAAACTGTTTGCATGACTCGGATTTGTTTCGCCCTGGAAAGTGCCTAGTTCCTGCAGACCCCACGAGCCAAAGCGATGTTGTCCATTCGTACCATCGACTTAACCAAACAGTTTGATGCCCACACCGCTGTTCATAACGTCGATCTGCAAGTTGCTTCTGGAGAAGTGTACGGTCTGATTGGCCCAAACGGTGCTGGAAAGACCACCCTGATTCGCATGTTGGCTGCAGCTGAGGAGCCAACTTTCGGCGAAATCTATATCGAAGGCACCAAACTGCAATTTGACCGCAGCAACCAAGAATTGAAGACCCATTTGGGTTACTTGCCCGACGACTACCCGCTCTACGACGATCTGAGCGTTTGGGACTATTTGGATTATTTCGCCCGCCTCTACGGTTTGCACGAACCCCAGCGCACCCGTCGCTTGCAAGAAGTACTCGAACTGGTGAGCTTGATCCCGAAGCGCCAAAGCCAGATCAAGACCCTTTCGCGGGGGATGAAACAGCGCCTCAGCCTTGCCCGGACGGTGATTCACGAACCGAAGCTTCTGCTGCTCGATGAACCTGTTTCGGGCCTTGATCCGATTGCCCGCCTCGAATTTCGCCAGATTATTAAGGCACTGCGGGCAAATGGGATGACTGTATTGATTTCCTCCCACGTCTTGAGCGATCTGGCCGAACTCTGCACCTCGGTCGGCATCATGGAACTGGGCTACTTGGTGGAGAGCACTTCGCTTGAGGATCTCTACGCACGTCTTAGTCGTCAGCAGATTATTCTGGCCAGTTTGGGAGCAGTAGAAGACCTCAAAGCTGCACTGCGCGACTGCTCAGAGGTGGACGATATCGAAGTTTTGCCAGGGACGAGCCAAGTGCGCGTTCAGTTCAACGGCACCCCCGAACAGAGTGCAGCGCTGCTGCGTTCGCTTGTCGAAGCAGGGATTCCTCTCAAAGAGTTTCACTGCACCCGCGAAGATCTCGAGACGATCTTCCTCAAACTCGATCACAAACAAGCTTCCTAGGAGATCACGTATGTTCAGCAATTGGCGCGAAGCAATGGGCGACTGGAACCCCCAACTATTTCGAGAGTTAAAAAGTGCCCTCAAACCCCTGCCGATCACCCTCGCTGTCGGACTTTCTGGCGTTGGCCAAGGGCTGTTGCTCCTTGGGTTTAACAGTACGCTCCCCGACGAAAGCTTGAAAAGCACTTACAACAACTATTGCATGACAGGCAAAGAATATAGCGCCTGTGTTCGAGATGCCAGCGGTCACTACATCGTCAACATGCCCCTGTGGTGGAGCCATATGTACGCGTTCTTAGCGATTGCTACTGTTCTCGGGCTACTCGTATTTGGCAGCCATCTCTTAATCCAGGACATGGCTCGCGAAGAACGCCGAGGAACCTTCAACTTTATTCGTCTTAGCCCTCAATCCGCCCAGCAATTTTGGGCTGGGAAACTACTGGGCGTTCCTGCACCGCTTTACTTCGCTTTCGCCTTAACGCTCCCCCTGCAACTCTTGGCCGGACTCTCAGCGGGCTTTTCCCTTGTTCATCTGCTCTGCTTCAACCTTGTCACGATGGCCTGCTGTGTTTTTTACTTCAGTACGGCCTTGTTCTTTAGTTTGGCAGGTCAGAATTTTGGTGTCCTGCGCCCTTGGCTAGGCAGCGGTGCTTTAGCAAGTTTCTTGGTTTCCTCCATCCCACTCGCAAGCGTCGGCGAAATTAATTTCAACTTTTTTGAACTCTTTGTGCCCTGGGGTCTGCTTCCCCGAATGGCAGAACATTCGGATCGTGATTGGCAGTGGTACTTTTTGCCCATTGGCCACCATGTAATACTTGAATCACTCTTCTTGATCGCGAATATGATTTTTTGGACGACGTGGCTCTGGAAGGCGATGGATCGCCGCTACTACAGTCCTAGCTCCACCCTGTTAGGCAAGGTGCAAAGCTACTGGATCGTTGCCTCTATGGAACTGATCGCTATCGGCCTCTTCTTTACAGATTCTGCAAAGTACGACTACAAGTCCTCCATTCCGGGTGTCTTCTTTGCCCTTTACAATGCAGTCTTCTTCTTGTTCTTGATTGCAGCCCTCACCCCTCAACGTCAAACTTTGCTCGATTGGGTACAAGAGCGTCGAAAGCAGGCCACCAGTAGCGATTTCAAAAAGCAACACTGGATCGAACTCCTCGTCGGTGAAAAAAGTCCGGCCCTTTTGGCCTTCTTGGTCAATCTTGTAATTGCAGGAATGATCGTGACGATTGGAACGAGTATCCGCCTCGGCTTTGAACAGAACTTAAACATCGACCGCATTGGCCTTTTGAGCGGCTTGCTCTTGAGCATTGGCATCTTCATGGTCTACGCAGCAACAGCGCAATCCCTCTTGCTCCTGCGCACCAACAAGCGCCTCGTTTGGGCTTTAGCTGGGGTTTCCACACTGTTTGTACTACCGATTGCCCTTTCGATTGTTCTCAATATTGGAATGGGTGGTGGTAGCACTCCGATTATTCTGCTCTTCTCCGGCCTGCCCTGGATCGCCGTATTTAATCATCCAGGATTCTTTGTGATTGGCACCTTGTTTGCCCAAGCAGCGGTCTTTGCGGGTGTGAACGCGAATTTTCAGAAGCGCCTTGAAAAAGCAAGTGAGTCCCAACTGAAGCAACTGCTTCGAGACGAACCCCTGCGTTTGCCCGTCTAAGACAAGACTGTCTTACTTGAAATCCATCCAAACTTAGATTTCTAAAGCCCCGAAAGCAGCGCGTGCCTCGGGGCTTTGCCTATGATGGAAGGGAGCCCTTAGGATGCCTGAATGGAGATGCGCGAACGTGTACTTAAGGCTGTCGAGTCCCTGAATTACCGGGTGACAGTCGGCGATGTCAGTGCGCAGAGTGGTTTACAACTCGCTCTCGTCCAGCAAGAATTGAACAGTCTGGCCGCAGCGGCGGAAGGAAGCTTACAAGTCTCCAGTTCGGGCGAAATTGTCTATGCCTTTGATCGAGATACGAAAGGGATCCTCGAACGCAAAGACCGCAATGCCCAACTTAAAGCGCTGCTCAAAAAAATTGGCGAAACCCTCTTCTATTTGGTGCGAATTTCCTTCGGGATTTTGCTCGTACTTTCGTTGCTGATCATTGTCGTGGCGATTTTCATTTTGATGACTGCCAATAGCCGCGACGACGACAATGGCCGCAGTAGCAGTCGTGATGGGGGAGGATTTTTTCCTAGCTTTTTGATCTATGACCTTCAGTATCTTTTTTGGCCGGATCCCTACGCTCAGAGAACCCAACGCCGTGGACGCAATCAAGATGAACTGGGCTTTTTAGAAAGTATCTTTTCGTTTTTGTTTGGAGATGGCGATCCGAACCGAAATCTCGATGAGCGGCGCTGGCAAGCGATTGGGAATATCATTCGATCCAATCAAGGGGTTGTGATTGCAGAACAATTGGCTCCCTACTTCGATAATCCCAGAGTGGATAGTGAAGATTTTGTCCTGCCTGCTCTGGTGAAGTTCGACGGTCTTCCAGAAGTCAGCGAAGCAGGCGAAATTATCTATCGCTTTCCACAGTTGCAGACCCAGGCCCAAGAGCGCACTTCCAGCCTGAACAGAACCACCGAGTTCCTTCAAGAACAACTCTGGAAATTTAGTAAGGCGAGCGGCGGGCAACTGGCGATTGCGGGTGGATTAGGCACTTTGAACTTTGTCGGTGCTTGGTATCTGTTCTTCGCTCTTTCCGATGCGAGCATCCCCAGCGAACTGTTCTGGATATTGCCTTTGATTGGGGTTCTCGTCACCTATGGCACCTTATTTTTGGCCATTCCGGCAGTGCGCTATTTCGTGCTTCAGTACTTGAACCGTGGCATTGTCGATCGCAATAGCTATCGTTCCAGCTTTGCCCGTCAATTGCGCGAAGCCAATGCAACCCTCAAGCAAAAACTTGCATTTGCGCGCCAGTTTGCGACCAAGAAAGTGATCGCCAGCGACGATGTGATCTACTCCAGCGATAAATCGATGCTCGAACAGCGTGATACGGATCTCGATGCCAAACGCTTTAAGGACCTAGAAGATCAACCATAAAAAAACTGCGGGGTCAGGAAGATCCCGCAGCACTCTCCACATAATTCCTTTACGTAAGTTTACCTTAATTCGTACATTTTGTAGTGAAGATAACGAAAACTTTATGGATAAGCATTGATCCCAGACTGGTACATTAAGAAAGTTATTTTGAATAGTTGCTGTGATCAAGGTTTTGCTTTCTGAAGAAGCGATTGCCCAACAAGTCCGCGTGCTTGCCCGTGAAGTTTCGGCTTCTTACAGTGCTCTGGTTTCGATTGCGCGGCCTTTGGTCGTCATGCCTGTGCTCAAAGGCTCGCTTTTTTTTGGTGCAGATCTTTTGAGACAGTTAACAATTCCGTTGCGCCTTGAATTTTTGCGGGCAAGTAGCTACGGGTTGGGTACGGTCAGTGGCGCATTGACAAGTGAGATTCCTGATGCTGCTCTCCTCCAGGATCATCACTTACTCGTCGTCGAAGACATTGTCGATACCGGACAGACGATCTTCAAAATGGTGGCTGCCCTAGAAGCCTGCCATCCCCTGTCTGTGAAAGTTTGTGCGCTGCTCGATAAGCCAGCGCGGCGTAGTGTGCCAATTGAGGCTGATTTTCGTGGCTTTACGATTGCAGATCAGTTCGTTGTCGGCTACGGCATGGATCTAGCCGAGCGCTACCGGGAACTTCCCTATATTGGCGAATTAGAAGAATGCAACTTTTAATTCCGGCTGCGGGCAGAGGCAGTCGCATGGGAGCCCCCGTGAATAAATTGCTCCTTCCAGTTTTAGATCGGCCTGTACTTGCCTGGACTCTTGCGGCTGCGGATCAGGCCAAGTCGATTTCACGGATCGGGATTATCGGCCAGCCTGCGGAGCAAGAAGAAATTGCGGCACTACTAGAAAAGTTTCCCATTGCCACCCCAGTTCAGTGGATCGAAGGAGGGGAAACCCGTCAAGAATCGGTCTATCGGGGACTTTTGGCTGTTGTGGACCATGCAGAACGCGTACTCATTCACGATGGCGCGCGGTGCCTTGCCACGCCTGAACTCTTCAATCGCTGTGCAGAGGCACTCCAGAACTTTCCCGCCTTGATCGCTGCTGTCCAGGTGCGCGACACGATCAAGCAAGTGGCACAGGATGGCCGGATCGAAAAGACCATTCCCCGTGAATCGCTTTGGGCAGCGCAGACTCCCCAGGGATTTGTCGTGAAACCCCTTTTGGCCTATCACCGTCTTGCCCGTGAACAGAACTTAGCAGTCACCGACGATGCCGCCCTTTGGGAATGGCAAGGACAATCCGTCGTCGTTGTTCCTGGGGAAGAGACGAATATCAAAGTGACAACCCCCGCAGATCTTGCCCTTGCCGCTGCGATTCTAGGAACGAGGCTTTCTAAAACTCAACCGTAATCCCCACGCCACCTGCGACACCATCGGAGCCTGGATGCGCTTCAAGGTCGGGGAGCGCAAAAGGATCGTTTTCGGGACTCGGCTCTGTGCCACCGTTCCACCATGGGGTTAAGGTGACACCGTCGGCAATGTGCAGGTCGATGTGGGCGTTGTGCTCGTCTTAGGTTGGCAAGGGAACATTGCCAGGATCGTCATCGGGTTCCATGATGCACCATGTATAGCTGCTTTCACGACGCTAGCATTTCCACCTTTTTGCACGTCAGATTGTTAGAAAGATTTGCAGTGCGGTAGGCTAGAGACAAGTTTTCATCCAGGCCATGTCTGCTTTTCACGCTCGGCTGCTGCAAGTCTTCCGCGAGCGGCACCCTTCCGGTACGGTTGCCACGGAATTGCTGCGCACAGATGCAGGCATGTACGTGATCCGAGCGGAAGTGCGGGTGGATCGCAAGTGGATCTTAGCCAGTGGCCTTGCCACGGATACAGATCTGGAAAAAGCGGAGGAACGTGCCATCGAGCGTGCTCTGACTTTCGCTGGTTTCGCTGAGGCCAACGTGGAAACTCCCTTCGACCTCGCTGCGCCCTACACACCGATGATTCTCGAAGAACCTCCCCCACCCCCCCAGGCTCGCCGCAACTTGCCCGAGATTTCTCGTAATGGCAGCGCCTACCCCCAATCCCCAGAAATTGCTCGCAATGGCAACGGCTCCAGTTCCCCTGAAATTTCCCGAAGTAGCTACAGTGCCCCCGCAGAGTCTTCCCGCAATGGCAACGGCTACGTGGCTCCTTCTGAAATTTCACGAAACGGCAACGGTCAATTGGATCTGACCCGCAACAGCACCCCCGAAAAGCGTCAAGAGCCAGAACTCGATCTCGAACCCCTCATCGATGTGGCGGACTTGATCGCCCAAACCGATGTCCATCTCAAGCGGATCGGTTGGGGTGCGAAAGAAGGCAAAGACTACCTGCAACGCACCTTTGGCAAGAGTTCTCGCCATCATCTTGACGGCATCGAACTCCAGGAGTTCTTGACCTACCTCAAAGCGCAACCAAATCATTTGGTTCGTCAGCCGACAACCCAGGCACCTTTTTGATGAGTAAACGTGTGATTGTGGCTCTCGATGTGGCCGACCAAGCAGCAGCAGATCACCTCACTGCCCAACTTCCCGATGTCACATTTTGGAAAATTGGCCTCGAACTTTTCGTGGCAACAGGTTCAACTTTCGTCCAGAAGCTCAAAGCCCAAGACAAGCGCATTTTCCTCGACCTCAAATTGCACGATATTCCGAATACAGTCGCTGGAGCCTGCCGCAACGTATCCGGTTTAGGCGTGGATTTTCTGACGGTTCATGCAGTCGGTGGTGCCGCGATGATCCGTGCCGCTGTCGAGTCTGTTCAAGGCGACACCAAGATCTTAGCGGTTACTTTGCTGACCAGCCTTTCCCAGGCCGCGCTCAATACAGAACTCCAAGTTCCCCTCAGCGTTCAGGACTACGTGTGCAAACTAGCGGAAGTGGCTCTTAAAAGTGGTGCAGGCGGTCTTGTCTGTTCCCCATTAGAAATTGCCCTTTTGCGCGAAACCTTCGGCCCAGAGATCCTGCTTGTCACGCCAGGTATTCGTCCAAGCCAAGGCCAACACCAAGATCAACAGCGCACGCTCACGCCTTCCCAAGCCATCCAAGCGGGAGCCAGTTACTTGGTCGTGGGTCGCCCGATCACCCAAGCGCCGGATCCGGCACTTGCCTTTTCAGACATTGTTCAGGAGATCAGCCAGTGAAACTTCCAGTTCTTGTCTTTGCGTGCTGGTTGACTGCGACCCTGAGCAGTATCGCGGCTCCACTGCCCCTCGACAAACTCACCCAAACGCTTCCTGAGTATGCCAACCGCGAATATGCCCGCCAAAAACTCAAAGTGCATCTCGTGCTTTCCGGCAATATTCGGGTGGCTGAACAGACCGCAAACAGTCAAGTTCTCGATGTCTTGACCCTCGAACGCTTTCGCGATCTCCACGGTGATACTGTTCCTGTCCTCGTTCAGCGTCGAATCAGTCTCGGTCTCGCCTCAGATCAGCGCTGGTGGCTCAGTGATGTCCAAAGTACTGTTCAGCCAATTCCTGAATCGTTAGATGCCAAATTTGGCCCCTACCTCGAAGACATTCCAACGCCTCGAACAGCACCACCCTCGACAACAGGAATGCCACCAGCGACGCATCTACAAAGTGCTTTTGCCCAGGCAATTTCTCGCTGGCTACGGGATGTTCAGTATGGTGAGAAAATTACGACAGATCCTTGAAAATTTAAGCCTGATAAATTTGTATATTTTTTCTGGGAGTAAGATGATCTTCGTATGCCAATAGCTACCCTACGAAAGCTGTTCATTGTTCTGCTCAGTTTCGGTCTGGTTTGGGGCTATGGAAATCAGGTATTCGCCACAGAAACGTGCCCATCCTTATCAGGTACGCTCTTAAGCTCGGATTTTGAAACCGACCCCACAACTCTAGGTTGGAACGCCTCCGGAACGGGAGCCACTTGGGAAAGTAGTGAGTATCAATCGGGTACACACGGACTTTCCGTGCAAACCGATACTTGGGCAAGTCCCCTGATTTCTACGACAGCGTTGCAATGGTATCGCCTTACCTTTTCGACGAAAGCACCTGGTACTTCAAACAATCCCGGCAGTATCGGTTTTGGCTACTGGTCGATTCGATTTTATGACCAAGCTGGTAATCTGCTGACTGGGGATGTGTACTCCAGTGTGTTTCCTTCCGGGGATTGGGTCAAAAATGATGTGCGCTTTCGTGCTCAAAGTACAGCGATTAGCGGCGGAGCACTCCAACCCGTGAAAGCTCAGATTGTCTTTACTCCCATCGGTGGTCAGACTTACTATATCGACGATGCGGTCTTGCAGCCGACGAACAATTGCGAAGTGCTCAATTGGTTTGCGTCCCTCTCTCAAATTGTTCCTGCCAAACTCGCTTATCAACCGAAACTGAATCGCTGGGAGCGGATTCCTGCAACGATGAGTCGTCTACGTAACGCCCAGACCCTTCGTATTGTCATGCTCGGCGATAGTGTTCAGCAAGATACGGCCAATATGCCCATTGACCTTGCTTTGCAAAATCTCTATCCCGGCAGCCATGTGGAGTTAATCGCCTCGATCAAAGGGGGAACTGGGGTTTCCTACTATCAAGATCATGTCGCTGAATACATTACCAACTATCAGCCGGATTTGGTGATTGTAGGCGGCATTAGCAACAGTGACGATATTCCAGCCTATCAACAAGTCGTTGATCAAGTACGCGCGAGCGATCAGGCAACTGGCCACACAACAGAATTTTTACTCCTCACTCGACAGTGGAGTCCAAATAGCTATCCTGTCAGCCAATACTATTTCTTGAGTCCAACGCTTCAAGAACTTGATCAAAGCCCAAGCAACAATGCCACTATTCCTGATAATGATCGAGGACATCTACTTTCTTTCGCGGCAACGAATGGTGTTGCTTATCTCGATACCACTGGCATCACTAGCCAGTTTATTTATGGTGCTGCTACTGCTGCTGGTGTCGGATCACCCGATGCTTCTGGCAATCCCTACAGTTATTGGATGCGGGACTTTATTCACAGCAACGATAATGGGAAACTGATTCAAAGTCAGGTCTTGATCCGATTTTTTACTCCAGAACCCGCCACAAACTCTGGTTTAAGCTACTACCCCCTATCACCCTGTCGCATTGTTGATACCCGAAATACAGCCACTCCCAATCTACCTGTTGGAAACCCAACTGCCTTTCTTGTCAACTCTGGGGATACGGCTTTTAATTACAGTGCCCAAGGGGGAAATGCATCAGGCTGTGGCATTCCCAAGGATGCGAAGGCTGTCTTCTTCAACTTTGTGGCTGTCGGACCAACGAGTCCTGGAGATTTGCAAGCATGGCCTTTTGGAACTGCGATTCCTACAGCAAGCGTCCTTAACTATGCCACTGCTTCAGGTCTAAATATTGCCAACGGAATTATCTTGCCTGTCTGCGATCTATCGGCAGTAATCTGTAGCAAAGATTTGAACGTGCAGGCCAATCAATCAAGCGCCCAGTTAGTGCTCGATGTAGTTGGCTACTTTAAGTGATCGCTAGAACTGAAATCGAACTGGATCTGCAAATTTATCAACAGAAAGTTTTATATCGGACGACGTACTAACAAAATGGCGAGATCGATACCCTAAGAAACCCTCACGATTTTCAAAAATGTAAGGAGTTATCTCCAAAGTATGCCAGTTAGTTGTGTGATGCTGCAAGTTCGGCATCTTTTTCTCTTGCCCAGATGACCGAAGGGCGGGCATTGATCCGGTCAATGTAGGTCTGAATGACAGGCAATGGTGGGATGAGCTTGAACATGGTGATCCAAGACAGCGCAGTGCCCCACAGTAAGTCTAGAGAGGTGAATGTATCGCCAAGAAAGTATTCTCCCCGAGAAAGTTGATCAATCAACGTTTTGAACGTGGTGTCGTAGTCGCCATACGGAGACATGCCTTGCGCACCGGGTTCACGCTTCAACGCTCGATCAACGATGGCTGGCTCAAAACAAGAACCGTAAAAAACCATCCATCGCAAATAGGAGCCACGCAACGGATCCCCGATCTCAGGTGCGAGTTTGGCTTCAGAGTAAAGATCGCTGAGGTATAGGAAGATGGCTACTTGTTCAGTGATCAATACATCGCTATGCATGAGAGCAGGCACCTTACCCATTGGGTTGATGGCAAGATACTCAGTATTGCGGTGTTCACCCACCTTGAAGTTGAGAACCTGCAAGTGATAGTCCGCATTGAGTTCTTTGAGGAGGATAAGTGCTCCTGTAGATCGCGTATGTGGCGCATGGAATAGTGTGACGTGGCGATTAGCGTTCATGGGATGATTTCCTGAGCAGAGATACTTGAGAGAAACATTTGCAACACCAGTCTTGAATAGGCTGGCTGTTCAAAGACAAGTTCCGCTGAGTGTACCATGGACGAATGTCCATTTGCTGAAGTGCATAGCCATTTACATGTCAGGCTTTGATTATGTATGGAGATGAGGAAGATTTCGGTAAGGGTAGGCTCACAGGGTATGATTTCCGGTGGTAAGCGAATTAGTCGATATGAGCAGTCAAGACGAGTCATTAGAACAGCTAATCCGAGAGATCGGCAGCAAGCCGGAAGATCTCATTCTTTTACGCAACACAGAACGTGGGGATGTGTTTTCTTTCCCAGTAGAGACAGAACGTGCTCTGGAAGTTTGGACGGCTCTGCGCAAACGGGTAGAAGAAACTGGCTATTGGCCCGTCATCGTGGACAGCGGATTTCGGGAAGAACTTACGGAAGTGCAAGAACAGGCACAACTGAGCGAAGATTTCGCCGTTGCAGAGCATTTTGACGCAGCTTCGTGGTTGGCAGAAGCGAAGGATGATCTCGGGGCTGCGGGGATGGAAGAGGAAGCGTGGGGCGAGGATGAGGACGAAGAGGAAGAATCCCTGGATCTTGAGACTGGTTGCCCGCTCGGTGAATGGCCTGAACAGCCACAGCCCATCAACGACTTTGTGATCTTCAATCAGCAACCAGTCAATCTTTCTTTGGTGCTTGTTCCAACCAAACAGAGTTGGGAGGTGCCGATTTATCTGAGCTTCGGTGGCTGGAATGCCTGTCCTGACCCTGGTGTGATTGCTGGCCTACTTCGGTACTGGCTTGGCACTTCGGACGCGGAACTCGTGGTCATCACCTTCGACACCCTCGAACTGCGGGTTGGGAAACCCCCTGAGGATCGCGAAGCCGCTATCAAATTAGCCCAAGAGCAATACCTCGTCTGCCAGGACATCGTCGATCAAGGTGTGGAGAGCCTCAACGCTTTAGCCGCAGGACTTCTAGGTGGCAGTGTCTGGTATTTTTGGTGGGATTGACTATATTTCTGATTTTTACAAGCAAGCTCTAAGGTCTTGAGTAGCTTAGAACATAGTCAGGTGCAGTAAGTCCACTATCTAGCAACGGATCATCGATGGGAGGTGCCGCTACGGTCTGTAGGGGAATCACTCCAGCCCAAACAGGGAGTTGTTGATCCGCCTCGTCGTCAATGGGTGGGCCAGTACGTACTTTTGCACTGACTTCCACCAGTGGTAATGCCAGTACCAGGGTGCCTGCTAACTCTGTACGGCTAGGTGGACGAACATCGACCCATCGACCCGGCACCACATGTTCAGTGAAAGCGCGCAGTGCTTCGTTTTTCTCGGCTGTATCGCTGACAAGCTTGGCCTGACCGTAGATCACCACCGAACGGTAATTCAAAGAATGGTGAAAGGCAGAGCGAGCTAACACCAATCCGTCGATCAATGTGACTGTGATGCAGACATCCACGCCTCCTTGTACAGCACGCAACATCCGGCTAGCTGGTGAACCGTGAATGTAAAGCACATCGTCGATCCGACCGTAAGCGGTTGGGATTACCGAGGGTAAGCCTTCGATCACGAAACCAATGTGACAAACTAAACCCTCATCCAGGATGGAATAGACCATTTCTCGGTCATAGTTCGCCCGCTGTGGCACCCGTTTTACCGTTGTGCGGGCTGTTGGCACAAACGCTGTTTCGCTCTGTCGTTGAACATCAAGTTGACTCATGGTTGTGCTCCCTAGACTGCATCGCTAGACTACAAAGGGAAAGTGGAAGGACACAAGTGCCACTTTTTCTTCAAACTACCAGTCCACTTTCTATGCAGCTCGTTCTTCCGCTTGAAAACGACAGCCCTGTGCCCCTGCACCGCCAGATCTACGAGCAACTGCGTCAACGCATTCTGCATGGGCAACTCCCACCAGGGCAAAGGCTTCCTTCGACCCGCGTTCTCGCCCATACCCTCAGCATCTCCCGCACAACGGCCAGCCTCGGCTACGAACAACTTTTGAGTGAAGGGTATTTACAGACGCGATCAGGATCGGGTACCTACGTCTGTGACCAGATTCCCGAACAGCTGCTACAGGTGGATCCGTTGAAAGTACCTGTTCCATCGACTGCGCTTGTGCCCCGGCTATCCCGCTACGGCAAGAGTCTGAGCGAGAACTGGATACCCCGCGATGAGGCCAGACCGCAGGCGATCAATTTCCGCTATGGTTCACCGGCTTTTGACGCCTTACCTCTGGAACAGTGGCGGCGGCTGCTCGTCCGCCATTGCCGCTGTAGTCCCGGTGTCCTCGACTATTCGCGGGATCCGCTTGGCTACCAACCTCTGCGCGAATCCATTGCTCGCTACTTGAACCGTTCACGAGCCGTGCGTTGTCAGGCGGATCAGGTATTGATCATCGGTGGATCTTTGCAAGCCCTCGACCTGACCACCCGCATTTTGATCGATCCTGGCGACGTGGTTGCTGTCGAAGACCCTGGCTATTTGGGGGCACGAAACACTTTTCTTTCACAAGGTGCTGATCTGTTGGGGTTGCCCGTAGACAAAGAAGGCGTAATGATGGAGAAGCTGACGGGGCAACTGCCACGAGCGATCAACCTCGTCTACGTCACTCCTTCCCACCAGTTTCCGAGTGGTGCCGTGCTTTCTTTGCCGCGCCGACTGGCATTGCTGGCTTGGGCGAAGGCAAACAATGCGCTGATCATTGAGGACGATTACGACAGCGAGTACCGCTACAGTGGTCGGCCTATTCCGTCTCTCCAAGGACTCGATCAGGGAAACTCAGTGATTTACATTGGTACTTTTTCAAAAGTGCTGTTTCCCTCTCTGCGCATTGGCTACTTGGTTCTTCCACCGGATTTGCTCCCTGTTTTTGCCCAGGCACGGTGGGTAGTGGATCGCCATTCGCCGATGCTGGAGCAGTACGTGCTTCGGGATTTTATCGAAGAAGGCCACCTCGAACGCCACATTCGCCGTATGCGAAGCCTTTATGCAGAACGGCGACACGTTTTGGTAGAAGCATTGCACACGCATCTAGGCAATCGGGCGATCATCTTGGGTGAGGAGGCTGGGATGCATGTCTTGGTTCGCTTTCAGACCCAAATAAGCGATGAAGTCCTGATCGAGCAAGCCGCAGCGGTAGGTGTCGGCCTCTCTTCGGCTGCCATCAACTATCTGTGTACAGGTGTCACTGGAGAATTCATTTTTGGCTACGCCGACCTTACCCCTGAACAGATCGTCGAGGGCGTAATCAGGATTGCCCATATTCTTCATCGGTAAACAAACGGGCTGCACCTGCGCAGCATGCTTTTTAA
Organism: Gloeobacterales cyanobacterium ES-bin-313; assembly: GCA_014379585.1. Classification (GTDB taxonomy): domain Bacteria; phylum Cyanobacteriota; class Cyanobacteriia; order Gloeobacterales; family Gloeobacteraceae; genus JACMLN01. The sequence goes on from JACMLN010000043.1 coordinate 40,833, forward strand.
ATAGCCGTACTGCTAAGGACATGATCGAGCACCACCTGACATAGTTTTCCGATCTCTGTACTTCCTCGAAGACGGGGGCGGGGAACATTGACGCCAATCTCAAGGGATATCTGTCCTCTGTCGATCACAACGACGCGATCACAGAGCATTACGGCTTCTTCAACATCGTGGGTTACAAGCAGACCTGTGAAACTACGCTCCTGCCAAAGTTTGACGATTAGATGCTGCATTTCAATGCGGGTGAGGGCATCGAGGGCACCGAGGGGTTCGTCGAGTAAGAGCAATTTTGGGTTGCTTACGAGGGCACGGGCGAGGGCAACGCGCTGCTTTTGACCACCTGAAAGAATGTGAGGCCAGTCTTTTTTGCGCGCCAAAAGTCCGACCGATTCGAGAATTTGGTTTACATCTTCTCCTGTGTTGAATTGCCCTGGATCCACATTTTCTTCAACCCGCTTCCAAGGCAACAAGCGTGCATCTTGAAACATGATGCGTGCGGCAGTATTGATTCCAGTCAGTTGTTGATGATCGATCAAGAGTCGCCCTGCACTTGGCGTTTCTAACCCGGCAACGAGGCGGAGCAACGTGCTCTTTCCACAGCCACTACGCCCAACGATGCCTAGAAATTCGCCGTCCTTCACTTGCATATTGATCTGGCGAAGTACAACCAAGTCGCCGAAGCGCTTATCGATACCCTGGATGTCAAGGAAAACACCGCTCATGTGCTACGGCCTTTCCACTGGTTTGGGTGCCAGGGAAGCAAGAACCATTCCAACCATTTGGTGATCAGATCCGCAAGTTTGCCGAACAGAGCGTAGAGCAACACGCTGAGCATCACCACATCTGTGCGCATAAATTCGCGGGCGTTCGTGGCCATAAACCCAATGCCTGAATCGGCAGCAATCGTTTCCGCAACGATCAAAGTGAGCCACATAATGCCAAGCGCAAAGCGCACACCCACCAAGATCGAGGGCAATGCACCGGGGAGCAGGATATGTCGAAAGATCTGCCAGGGTTTCAGGCCGTAGACCCTACCCATCTCCACCAATCCAGGATCCACAGAGCGAATGCCATAGAAAGTGTTGATGTACATCGGAAAGAAAACGCCTAGTGACATCAGCACGAGCTTTGCTTCATCTCCAATCCCAAACCAAAGAATCACCAGTGGAATCAGAGCCAAATTCGGAATATTGCGCAGCATCTGCAAAGAAGAATCCAAAAGCCATTCGCCCATGCGCAAACTGCCATTCAACAACCCAAGTGCAAAACCGATCCCACCACCGACAGCGAAAGCCTTCAAAGCCCGCCCCAAACTCACCCAAACGTTCTGGGGTAGCTCGCCACTGAGCGTCAGTTTCCAACTCGCTTGAACAACATCTAGAGGACTGGGCAAAAATCGTGCACTCACCAAACCCCATTGCACAGAAAACTGCCAGATCAAAAGCAGCAAAGTCGGTACTAGCCAGGGGAGCCAGTTCTCAATCTTGAAAGACACCTGTTGCTTTTTAGGAAAGCGAATCGGGATAGAAGGGCTAGTCATGTTTATACGGCAACTTGGTCGAGATACCGTATTATACCGAGTAAGCCGAAGCAGGTAAAGTGTCCGAGCTTACAAGAAATTTTTAACTACGGTATTTTGATCGACAAAGTGTACTATAATACCTCCAAGCCATTCGCGAGGCTTTTATTGCACTAAATAGCATACAAATTGCTGGTATTTTTATCAAAAATACTGACAGCTTTTGCTGCAAAAAGTAGTGAGGAGGAACTAAGTCATGGGAACTTCAAAAATGCTTCGTCGCTTGACACATTGGTTGACTATTTTGCTGTGTGCCCTCGGTGTTTTGCCCGCATCTGCTCAGACTGAGGGAGAGTTTAAAGGGGTGATCGGGCCAACGGACAAAGAGTCCAAGCCCTACTATCCAGAACCGACTCGCCCGAAAGCGGGTAGCCCCAATGTTGTCTACATCGTCCTCGACGATGTCGGCTTTGCGGATCTTGGCTGCTACGGTTCAGAAATTGCCACGCCTAACCTCGATCAGCTCGCTGCAGGTGGATTGCGCTACAACAACTTCCATACCCGCGCCATTTGCTCGCCAACCCGCGCTGCTTTGCTGACAGGACGCAATTCCCACTCCGTCGGTCTGCGCACAGTCGCCAATGTCGTCAATGGTTTCCCCAACGGTCGGGGTTACATAACCCCTGCCGCTACAACCCTCGCCGAAATCCTCCATCCAGTTGGCTACAGCACCTTTGCTTTGGGCAAGTGGCATCTTGTGCCCTTGAATCAAACCTCCCCTTCCGGTCCTTTCGATCAATGGCCTGTCCAACGCGGCTTTGAACACTTTTATGGTTTTTTGGATGGTCTAGCCGACCAGTACCGTCCTGAACTTGTCCTGGACAACACCTTCGTCGAACCCCCTAAGCAACCGGGTTATCATCTTTCTGCAGATTTGGTAGATAAATCTATCCAATACCTGCGCCAACAAAAAGCATCAACTCCAGAAAAACCCTTCTTTTTATATCTTGCTTTTGGAGCTGCACATGCCCCACACCAGGCCCCGAAAGCCTATGTTGACAAGTATGTGCCAATCTTCGAGAAAGGGTGGGACAAAACCCGTGAAGACCGACTGGCAAAACAAAAACAACTGGGGATTACACCTGCCAATGCGGCACTCAATGCTCCCAATCCCGGTATTAAAGCTTGGAGTAGTTTGAGTACCGACGAAAAAAGGCTCTATGCGCGCTTTCAGGCTGCCTTTGCTGGTTTCTTGGATCATACCGATGTGCAAATTGGCCGCCTGATTCAACACCTCAAGGACTCAGGCCAACTCGACAACACGATCGTCGTCGTCATTTCTGACAATGGAGCCAGCCAAGAAGGAGATTTTGAAGGTTTTACCAATATCGTGGCTGGCTATAACCGGATTAGCGTCCCCCTGGCAAACAAGCTGAAAGTGATCGACGACATCGGTACAGAACGCTCCGAAAGCAATTATCCCCTCGGCTGGGCGCAAGCAGGTAATACGCCTTTTCAGTACTACAAACAGACCGTTCACGGTGGTGGAACCAACGATCCGTTGATCGTCTCTTGGCCAAAGGGCATTTCGGATAAAGGAGGGATTCGCAGTCAGTTTGTCGATGTGATCGACATTACCCCGACCATTCTCGACTTGACGGGCATCGAAGCACCGAAAATCTACCACGATGTTCCCCAAAAGCCCTTAGAAGGAGCCAGTATCGCAGCAACGTTCAAAGATCCAAATGCGCCAAACCCGCGCAGTGTGCAATACTTCGAGCAAGGTGGCAATCGAGCAATTTGGAACGATGGCTGGAAAGCGGTCACGCTCCATAAGGCTGGAACGGACTTCGACAAAGATATCTGGGAACTCTACGACCTCAAGAGCGATTTTTCTGAATCGAAAAATCTCGCAGCCCAAAATCCCGACAAACTCAAGCAATTAGAGGTTCTGTGGTGGTCGGAGGCTCGCAAGTACGGCGTACTCCCGCTCGATGGACGTAACGCCCTGCAAGTTGCCCTCGAAAACCAGAAGCGCACAGATCTGCTCTCGAATCGCAGTACTTACGTCTACTACCCTGGCCAGGGACACCTACCACGCGATGTCACTCCCAATACGGCCAATCGCTCCTACGCAATCTCG
>JACMLN010000044.1 GCA_014379585.1 Gloeobacterales cyanobacterium ES-bin-313
CATGCCACCAGTCCACAGACTATGGTGATTGCGCACCCGCCCGCAACGTGGGAAGAGGATTGCGCAACCCAGCAACACCAAGTATCAAGCCACTAAAGTTGCCAAGGGGGTGTGGGGGACAGGCTTCTGTCCCCCACGGGGCGGGGGTTTTAGGGGGCGGGGCTTGCCCCTGCCCCCTAATGCAGTTCGCCATATTTTTCTCACTCACCAAAACTCAGAAGCAGGAGTTTACCCCATTCTTTACTCACTCAACCGAACCCCTCTCACCGAAGAAACTTTGTTAATTGGACCATGGACTTCAAAGGAAAAGCGCTGCGGTGCCTGCGCTCGGGGGATATTGAGGAAACTAGAAATGATGCCTTGAACGATGCCTGAGCCAAATAGTTTGCCTGTGAACATACCTTGAATGCGCAAATCTGCCTGCTTAGTACTTAATCGCAAGGTGCCTTGGGTTTGTAGACTCAGGCTAGTTCCTTTGTAGTCAAAATTGTTAGTACTAGCAGTGCCATTTTGGATCACAAAGTTACCACCAAGCTGCTGAAATTGGCCTGTATTCAGACGACTAACCGCGCTGAGTAGCGTGCTTATCCCCAATCTTCTGCCCTGAGAAATTTCACCCGCAACACCGACAATCGGCCCCATAAAATTCAAACTAGCCAGCCGCCCATTGCTGATCGTTAAGAAACCCTTGCCATTCAATGAATCGAGAAACTGGGATGGACTTTTCCCTTGACCCTGGAAATTGAGATCGAGATTAGTACTACCAAAGATCTGCCCTTTCGGAAATTCAATCAGTTGGCTTGAAAGGATTTCAGCGCGGGCATTGCGAATCGCAATCTGCCCTTGAACACTCTGGGTTTTGAGGTCAGTGCGCAGATTCCCCCCCAATTGCCCTTCTGCCGCAAGCAGTTGAAGCCGATCAAGGACAAAAATTGCCCGATCTAGGCTGATGTTCGTCTGTAGCTTCTGGAATTGGAGGCGGCTAATGGTACCTTGGTCAATCCGGAGGTTGCCTTGACCTTTAAGGTTTGCCAACTGTGCCCCTGAACCACCCCGATTGGCAAATGCCTGCTGAATCAGGCGATCTAGATCGAGCTTGGCAAAATGCGCCCGAAAGCCAAAGACAGGATCTTTCAAGTTCTGGACGCTGCCAGCAATATCCCCTGGCCCATCGGTAGTTTGGAATCGCAAACCAGAGCTACTTGCTTGGTTGCTGGACAACGAGACTGGCCCCGTCAATTTGCTAATTCCACCTAGCAATCCAGGAATGGCGATGTTCTGAAGATTCAGCCCAACTTGAAAAGTCGGTTTTTTCGAGGAACCTCGAACAGCAAGATTAAGGCCGACACTGCCCGAAGTGGCTCCAGTCCTAGCCACTTCAGGGATTAAATTGCGCAGAGTTGTGATTGCAATCGCCTGAGTGGTGCGGATATTCAAGGCAACTGCTGAGGGTTTAAGCGTGCCCTTGCCTGACAGAGAAAGATTTTTAAGGCGCAGTTGGCTATCACTTAGCGCAATCATGCCAGGTGTGTAGGTACCGCGCAGGTTGAAATTCTGCGCTGGTAGAAGGTCGCGGTCATTGACTTTCAGTTGTTTAAGACGGCTGAGGTTCAGTTGGCTATTAAAGTTGAGCTTGCGGGTTGTCCCCGTGGCTGAGAACTGTAACGGCAATGCGCCTTCAATCTTGAGACCAGAGGGAGGTGGATCGACAAGCGCCAAAAGCTGGGGAAAGTTAAGGGTTCCACTGCCCTGCACATTGGCATTCCCCGATCGATCAAAGCTTCCTGCAAGTTGGAGGGGTGAACCAGCCAGTTGGCCCTTCAATCCATCAATGCGGGTAGTACCGTTGGCCAGTTGAATCTTGCCACGCAGATCTTCGAGGGGTTTATTGAGACCTACAAAGACAGCTTTCGCCCCTTGAACCTCGATTTGTCCTTGGGGCTGTCGGCCAGCGAGGCGCAGATCGACTTTGGCAGTGCCTTCAATACTGGTCAAAGTACTGCGCAAAAAGCGATAGCCGACCAGATCAGAAGTGATCACCGACCACGTTGTTGCCAGATCCAACGCATCGCTCTTGAAGGCCAATTGGGGCGTGGGATTTCCAGATCGGTAGTGATCGATAGTACCGCCGAGCGTAAAAGGCGACTTGCCAATCACACCTTTCAGACTTTTGAGCGAGAGTTTTTCTTGGCCAAGATTGACTGTTCCCTCAAAGTTTTGAAGAGGTTGGGCAAGAGCCGGGTTACTCAAATTAAAATCTTCAAAGCGGATATCTCCCGTCACAGCCGGTTTGGTATTGGCACCAGCGACCCGCAAATCCAAACTGAGCTGACCTTTTCCTGAACTACTGGTTAACCACGATTTTGCAGCGGTTGGCAATTTACTTAAGGGCAAGTTAGAGCGAACTTCAAAGGGATCGAAGCGATTGGTTTTAATCGACAGATCGATTGGACTGGGGCGATTGAAGTAGCGCGGCAAACTGCCCTGAATATCGGTTTGAAGATTGGCAATCTTGATCTTCGTCTTCTTGAGTAGAAGACGATTTTCTTCAAGGGTCAGCTCGGTCTCCAAGTCGAAATCCGTAGAGTTCCAACCACCTGCTCCCCACACTTGCGGCCAGTTCCAGTTGACCTTTCCACTCTGCACGGTGCCTTTGAGTGTCGGTACCTTGGCAATCTGCGCCTTTAGGTCAAAGTCAAACAGTCCCTTTAGCCCCCTGAGTGAATCTTGGTTCAAAAAACCAACGATTGGCTCGGCGGGAAGTTGATTCGCTTTGACATGAAGATCTCCACCCCAAGATTCGGTAGCAACCTTCGGCAAAAGCAGGTTTCCCTGGAGAGAAACTAAGCTCTGATTGCCCACACTTCCCTGAAAATCCAAGTCGAGATTGTAAGGATTTTTCGGTTGCACATTGAGCTTAACTTGCTCAATCACTAATTGCTGGGGTGGTGTACGCGCTTCATCGACAAGATTGATTTTGCTGTCTGTCAAACGCAGTCCTGGACCGATGTAGCCCGCTGTTGGATCTCCTGAACCTCTGAGTAAATCGCGAATACTCCAGCGTCCCTGACTATCCCGTCGCAACCAGATCTGGAGCCCGACAAATTCGAGCTTGCGGATAGCCAGTCTCCGAGACAACAGTGGCCAAAGCTCGACTTCCACCAGAACACTTTTGGCGCCCAATTCTTTGCTCTGACCCTGTAAAGCCTCAATTTGAATTTCATCTGCACTGACAGCGATGCCTCCAAACGTTTGCAGGTGAAGGCGACCAAGACTGACTTTGCGATGAAACGTCTCGGAGAGGGCATTTTCAATAGTTGGACGAAAAGCATTGACATCAACAAGCCAAGGAAGAAGAACAAGACCGAGCAGTCCCAATCCAAGCAGCCCCCCGACCCCACCGAGGAGTATTCCAGACCAACGCGGTAGGCGCTTCCGTGAAAATGTGTCAGAAATGCGCGGCTCCCAATGAAAAAGTATGTCCAATATAGCTGAATGGCCACTGGTCGCTGGATGATTGAACCGGGCGCTGTTTTTTTGCGTCTTATAAGATTACACATCTATCTGTCGGTGCTATGCAAACCCTACCGAAAGAAGAGACTTCCACTGCCAAGCCAAAGAAGTCTGTCCGTCGTTTTCCTTGGTTGCTTGTGATCACGATCTTGCTTATCGCAGGCACTGCGGGCGGTAGTGTTTATTTTTGGCAACAGTCCCAGCGCGCTGCACGGCGAGAAGCCTTCAAGAGCGAGACTGCTGAAGTGGTCAGCCAAGATATCACAATTAAAGTCTCCGCAGCGGGTGTACTTAAGCCACCTGCAGCAGTGAATATTAGCCCCAAGCAGCCTGGTCGCTTGGCTGCCCTCTACGTCGATCAAGGTAGCCAAGTGAAAGCAGGCCAACTGCTCGCCCGCATGGATGCAACTAACCTCCAAGGGCCACTGCTTGAAGCCCAAGGCAGCCTTGCTTCGGCCAAAGCCAATTTGAGCAAACTCCAAGCCGGGAACCGTCCCCAAGAAATCCAGCAGGCTGCTGAGAATCTGAACCAAGCCCAGGCCGATCTCATTTCAGCCCGCTCTACCTATGAAAGCAACCGCCAACTCCAAGCCAGTGGCGCAATCAGCCAAAATGCCCTCGATGTTAGCCGCTCCCAGTACGAAAATGTCCAAGCCCGCATCGCTTCTTTGAAGCAGCAGTTAAATCTCGTCCAAGCGGGCTCCCGCAAAGAGGACATCGCCGTGGCTCGTGCTCAGGTCACCCAAGCGGAGGGCAGTTTAAAAAATATACAGACGCAAGTTGACGACACTGAAATTCGCGCACCGTTCACGGGCATCGTCACCCAGAAGTACGCCAATCCTGGCGCTTTTGTGACCCCTACTACCAGTGCGAGCACGACAACTTCGGCCACTTCATCGTCTATTTTGGCCATCGCTGGAGACCTAGAGGCCGTCGCCAACGTTAGCGAATCGGACATTCGTGGTATCTACGTCGGCCAAGGGGCAGAACTGCGGGTCGATGCTTATCCCGGCAAAGTGTTTCATGGCAAAGTCCGCCTCGTTGCTCCCGAAGCAGTCGTTACCCAGAATGTCACCAGCTTTGAAGTCCGAGTTCGGATTCTTGACGATACCAAACACCAACTGAAATCTGGGATGAACCTAACTGCGAACTTTTTAATTGGTACCCACCGAGATGCTCTGGTCATCCCGACGACGGCCATCGTCAGCGAAGCCCAAGGAACCGGGGTCTACGTGCTCGTGCGCGGTAGTGGGCCTGTGTTTCGGCCTATCCGGGTTGGAGCAACAGTCGGTACTGAGAGCGAAGTCCTCAGTGGCCTTCAAGAAGGAGAGCGCATTTTTACGACCCAACCTGGTCAACGCAGACCCAACGGCAGACCCGTCAGCAACAACGCTTCGCCCTTCAGCGGTGGCGGTGGTCGTGGTGGTCGTCCTCCTCGCTAACCTTACCAGGCTTCATTCCTATGACAACTTTGCAACAGCGAACCAACAGTCGCCTGCAACCGCGCGTTGAGTCTCGGCGGCGCATCGACGTGCTAGAGACTATCAACCTTGCCCGTTCCTCTCTGCTCTCCAACAAGCTCCGCTCCGCTCTGACCATGCTCGGTGTAATTATCGGGATCGCAGCAGTGATCTCGATGGTTGCCATTGGTCGGGGTGCACAGTCTCAGACTGAGCAGCAGTTGCAGTCCCTTGGTTCTAACTTAATCTTTGTCCAAAATGGCACGGCCAATACAGGCAGTGCTGCTTCTTTGGGGGCAGGCACGGCGACGACTTTGACCTGGGACGATGCCAAAGCAATCGCCAGTTCCTGCGCTGCGGTGAAAGCCGTCGCTCCTAGTCTGACTGCCCGTGCTCAGGTAGTTTGGGGAGAGGCGAATACAAATACTACCGTCTGGGGTACTACCCCCGCTTTCGTCACAGTGCGGGACTTTTTGCCCCTGACAGGCCGCTTTTTTAATCAAGCAGAAGTCGATCAAGCTGCCCGCGTCGCGATCCTCGGCCAGACGGTGGTGGACACCCTCGGCCTCACCCCCACGTCGGCTCTAGGTAAAACAGTGCGCATCCGGGGCGAAGATTTCGTCGTCGTCGGCACCCTGGAATACAAAGGCTCCGACCAATTCCGAGATCAAGATGACCAGGTACTTGTTCCGATTACCACTATGGCCAGCCGCATCGTCGGGGTGAACTCCCTAGGTGGCATTTCTCTGAATAGTATTTCAGTCTCAGCAAAAAGCCACGACCAGATGGATTCAGCTCAATTTCAGATCACGAATCTCCTGCGCTTGAGACACAAGAGCTTGCCCCCCCGCACCGACGACTTTTTGATCCGCAACCAGGCAGATCTGGTGAATGCGGCGACAGCCGTAACCGGAATTTTCACGGTATTGCTTGGGGCAACAGCGGCAATTTCTCTCGTCGTCGGGGGCATCGGCATCATGAACATCATGCTCGTCAGCGTCACCGAACGCACCCGCGAGATTGGCATTCGTAAAGCGATTGGGGCACGCCCAAGCGACATCCTCTGGCAATTTCTGGTAGAGGCTGTAGTCTTGGCGATGAGTGGTGGGCTTTTGGGGATTGCCATCGGGGTGGGGGTGGCCTCGCTGATCCAACCGCTCTTTGGTTGGCAGACAAGCATTTCTATCGAGTCGATCCTCATTGCCCTCGCTGTGTGCTTGACGATTGGTGTATTTTTCGGGGTGTATCCAGCCCGCCAAGCAGCTCGTCTCGACCCTATCGCCGCTTTGCGTAGCGACTAGGGAGCTATCGTTAAATATTTTCACGAGCAGAATGATGCACATCTGCACCAAACCTTTTTGAGCATACAAAAGAATGAAACGATCTTCATAGGATCGTTTATGTCCCCTGACTCCTGGGAATACTAATCGGGGATTCTACTGGAGTAGATATGAGTCTGCGTGTTTGGGGAGTAGTGGTTGGCCTTGCAATGGTTGCAGGGGGATTCTCTTTGGCTCTCTCACCACCGGCCATCGGTCAGAACGCAATTAGCGCGACGGTGACTGGTACATCCTATTCAGATCTCGTCCGCAAAGCCGAAATGACTGCTCGCCAGAAGATCGCTGAAGTGTTCAAAAATAGTGGAGCGGACACAGCCCAGGTGACGATCAACGGCAAGAACGGTAGTGCTGTCGCTCCTGTGCTCGACGTACAGATTTCTCGGGTGGCCTGGAACAAAAAACCAGCAACCCTGCGGCCCTACAGCAATTACTACGATGTGGCTGGATTGCTCGGCTTCAATGCGCCCCCAGTTGTCGCGAGCGCTGAACCCAGTGATTCCAAAGATCCAAAAACAGACCCCAAAGCTCCGAAGTCCACTGGAAAGGATGAGCAGACTCCGAAAACTTCCGGTGTCTTGAAGCTGGTCAAATCCATTCCTGCTGAGAGTGACGACCGGGTTTTGGTCAATAAGTCCATCGAACTGACTTTCGAAAAAGATCTGCCCGCGAAGACGGGCGCAGAACTCGGCATCAAGCTTGAGCCAGAACTTGAAGGAGCCGTGACCATCGAAAAAAATGTGGTCATATTCACCCCCTCCAAACCCCTCGACTACAGCAAGAAGTACACCTTGACCATTGCTGGCAGTGCCAAATTGAAATTGCCAGGAGCCTTGACCATACGGTTTAAAACTGAGCCGCAGTACACCTACGACAAAAATGTACGAACATTTTTAGCGGGCACCTGTACGAGTTGCCACAGTGCCAAGGGAACAGCGCGCACATCCCCTCTCGATACCTACGCGGGTGTGATGCAATTTGTGTCTCCTGGTTCTGGTGGTCAGATCCTCGACTTCACTGGCTTCCACGGTCAAACCCGCATTGGAGCTTTCGGTGGCTTTGCCAACGCAGGGGCCCCAGCCCCTCCCGGCCCACCCAGCGACCCGAATGTCAGCCGCGGACGTCGTACTCCAGTGATCACACCCACAGAACCAACCAACGATACCTCTGGAGATGAGGTCGCTTCGGGCGATACCACTGCTGCGGCTCGCCAAGTGACTCGTGGTGGTGCCCTCAGCGCCGAACAAGTCAACATTCTGCGCACCTGGATCGTCCAAGATCAGGCTATCGAAAAGTAGTTCTCAAACCTTTAGAAAAGCCCAGAAAAATCCCTGATACTACTAAGTGTCAGGGATTTTTTCAAAAAACCGCAGTTTTAACTAGCCGTGACAACTTCGGTCTTGGCCTTCAAACTGGCCAACAACTTGTCGAAGGGGCCGGTGAATTTGGCGAGGCCATCGGCAAGGAGATCGTCTGTGACTTGATCGAGACTGATGCCGACAGCAGCAAGCTCGTCGAGAATCAACTGAGCCGCTTCGATGCCAGTGTCAAGGCTAGGGCGTAATTCGCAGTGATCGACGCAAGCCTTGAGCGTGGCTGGGGGCATGGTGTTGACGGTGTTCATGCCGACGAGTTCTTCGACGTAGCGCACATCGCGGTAGATCGGGTTTTTAGTACCCGTCGAAGCCCAAAGCAAACGCTGCGGTTTGGCACCCCGCGCTGCCAGTGCTTGAAAGCGCGGACTTTCGAAGACGGCTTTGTAGTGTTGATAAGCCAGCTTGGCGTTGGCAATTGCCACTTCTCCAGCCAAGGCTTTGAGGCGACCTTGAATCTCAGGATCGCTGGTGGTCCGGATTTTCTTTTCGAGTAAGTCGTCTACAGAAGAATCAATGCGGCTCAAAAAGAAACTAGCAACAGAAGCAATGCCGCTTAGATCACCTTCATGAGCTTCTAAACCTTTGAGGTAGGCTTCCACGACCGCTTCGTAGGCAGAACGAGCAAAGAGCAAAGTGACATTGACATTGATGCCAGCAGCAATCAGGCTTTGGACTGCTGGAAGTCCTTCAGGTGTACCAGGAATCTTGATCATCAAGTTGGGACGATTGACCCGCTCCCAAAGGTGGTGGGCTTCTTTAAGGGAACCCTCGGTGTCGCGGGCGAGATAGGGAGAGACTTCGAGGCTGACAAAACCGTCTGCGCCCTTGGAACTTTCGTAGAGGGGAGCAAACAAGTCAGCAGCATCTTGGATATCTTTGACAACCAAGTCTTCGTAGATCTCTGGAACACTTTTGTGGCCAGAAGCGCGGATCTGTTGGTCGTAGTCGGCACTACCGACAATTGCCTTTTCAAAAATAGCCGGGTTAGAAGTGAGGCCACGCACCCCATCTTTTTCAATCAGTTGTTTGAGTTCACCTGTGGTGATCATGCCGCGCCGCAGGTCGTCTACCCAAGCGCTCTGTCCAAAATCGTAGAGATGTACAAGCGGATTATCAGCCATGGTCATCGATGCCCATACAAGACCCCTCGATCTTAGAAAACTTCCCCTCAGATCGCCCTCAGACTTAAGCAATAAAACATATTGCGAGGTTTAGGGAGCCAGCATTTTTTCACGAATGCCCACAAGCTTTTTCAACTCGCGAACCGTGCCACTGCCAAGTTGCCAATTGCTGGTTTCGCCGTTGTCAAAGCGCAAACGAATCTTTAACGTCTTATCTGGCAAGGTAGCAAGGGTTGAAGCAACAGGACTAAGGTCAAAACTGCCATTCCCGCTTACACAGGAAAGCGCTGGATGGTAGACAGGTGCTGATTGCTGATAGTAGGAGCGTTGATAGAATCCTCTCCCAATAAAGGTTGGCCCTAGACGATAGCTGCCTGGTTCATAGTACGCAGGTCGAATCACCTGCACATTGGCAGGGGTCGCATTCAGGTCGCCCTGCATGGCCACAAGTACTTTGCCTTCATCGAGCAGATCGAGGCCAACGAGTTGAGCCGTAGCGGCATCTGCACCGCCGGGATAGGGCAAACAGTAGCGGGCGCGCACTTGAAAGGGATTGTTCGCTTCGGGACTGTAAGACCAATTTGTGAATAGCCCCAGGTAGGACTCGTTGGGAACATAGTCTTTGTCCTTCAGCATGTAGGCCGAATTCACCACAAAAACTCGGCTGTAGACCCCTTGATCTAGAGAACTATCCAGGGTCAACACTTCTTCGGTGGCATTGGCTGCCGTAGCAGGTAAGAGGCAAAGCGCCAAAAGAAGTGGCGCAACAATCTTTTTCATGGTGAACATCCAAGCTACAAAGATCGGTTTCAAGACTTACAACCCCTTTCTTCATTCTATCCGCACCTTTGAGAGTCCATCCGATAGAACAGAAGTTCCGCAAGGCGAGCCAGGAATTTTCCACCTGTGGGACAAATTTTTTGCTATGCTTGGAGCAAAGATTCTAAACATCAGCACCATGAACATGGCATTTTCGCCAACAGGCTTGATGAGTTTCAAGGAATTTATTGATTTCAAGCCAAATGACAAGGTTTACGAATTATACGATGGGATAGCTTCTGAGATGCAACCAGTTGGCCAGCATGAGGAAATAGTTGGGTTTCTCACGGTCAATATTGCTATAGAAATTGGGCGTTTAGCGTTACCTTACCTACTGCCTAAGCAAGCACTGATTAAAGTACCATCACAGGCAAAAAGCCTTGCCTTTGAAACAGAATCTGCATACTGCCCCGATGTCTTGGTAGTCAAACGCAGTGCTTTGCTAGAAGAACCACTTTGGAGTAGCACCTCTACTCTGGCAAAAGGGTCTTCCTTGGCTCTTGTCGTCGAAGTGGTGAGTACCAACTGGCGGATCGATTATGGTAACAAACTCAATGATTATGAATCGCTTGGTATCTCAGAATACTGGATTATTGACTATCTCCCTTTGGCTGGAAAGCGCGTCATCGGTGAACCTAGAGTGCCAACGGTGTCAGTCTACCGGCTTGTCGATGATGAATTTGTCCTAGAGCGCTTCCAAGGCAATGCGTTAATCGTTTCAGATGTATTCCCTGAAATTAACTTGACAGCGAACCAGGTTTTTAATGCAATTCGTTAGATACAAAGTAAATAATAAAGCGAATTAAAATGTTGAAATCTTGAGAAGTAACGATATATGAGTTGCCTAAATTCATAAATTTAACAACGCCTATCAACCTGCACTTCATTCACTTAATGCTCTTGCGAAAGGGCAGGGCTTTGCCACTGGATGGATCGATGCTCTTTGCGAGGAGGCAATGTAGTAATACCGTTTCGCCCTTCAATTGGGCGAGTTAACTATCAGGTTGTGTAGGGGTATATACCGATCAAAGCACGTATTATTTCTAGCTTGGTGGGGTGAGGTAAATATGGCGAACGGCACCAAAGGGAAGGGGCGAGCCCCTCCCTCTGGACTCCCACCCCGTGGGGGACAGAAGCCTGTCCCCCACACCCCCTTGGCAACTTTAGTGGCTTGATACTTGGTGTTGCTGGGTTGCGCAGTCC
>JACMLN010000045.1 GCA_014379585.1 Gloeobacterales cyanobacterium ES-bin-313
TCTTGAACCGACTTACTATGACCGACTAGTAGGCCGTTATCGTCTAGCTGACGGCTGCGATCTCGTGATTACTCGCTCCATTGTGCGACTCTTCGTCCGCAATAGCTGTACCCAAGTTTGGCGAGGGCTTACGAGAGTTTCTGGACGCGAGTGGACTGCTGGTGATCATGTGCTTTCAGACAAAGCAACATTGACTTACCGTTTCGCTGACATTGACGTGGGTGCTAGTGCGTCGCTCAAGGTTTTGTCTGGCGGAAAGACGCTTTCTGCACTGCGCAGAGACATCTATCGCCGCGAGGCAGTAACATTTACATCCCGCGACGGCACGCGATTGGCTGGCACGCTTTACATACCAACCGGATCGCGTGAGCCGCTTGCTGCGACCGTCTTCGTCCATGGCTCTGGATCACAAGACCGCAATGGCTACGCCTCGATCATCGCTGTCATGGCCGATGCGCTTAGTGCCAGTGGCCGCGTCGTCCTTGTTTACGACAAGCGTGGAGTCGGTACATCGAGTGGTGACTGGTCGCGTGCAGGGTTCGACATACTCGCCGATGATGCGGCGGCTGGGATGGCCTATCTGGCCTCGCGGCCCGAGGTTAATGCGGCGAGGATCGGTCTTGCTGGCTCAAGTCAAGCTGGGTGGGTAGTAGCGACGGCGATAAAACATGGCGCAAAGCCGACTGATGTACTACTTCTTGGTGCTGCGGGTACTGCAATGACGGTAGCAGAACAGAACCTCTACAACACAGAGCAGCGGATGCAGTGCTCTGGTATTTCAGCATCCGACATAGCGTTCGCACTCGACCAGCAGCGAGCCTTCTTTGCATTCCTTAGTGATCCGCAGCAGGCAACAAGGCTAGATGAACTGACTATGAAGGCGCGTCTAAAACCTGTACTCACAGACTGGCTATTCCCAGACTCGAAAGGTATTGATCCGACGAGGGGCGAATGGTACACAACACTTGACCCCAAGTTCGACCCGCTTCCTGTTTGGCGTAAATATCGTGGACGTGCCCTATTTTTGTTCGCCGAACATGATGATGCAACACCCAGTGCATTGGCTATAGGTCGTTTGATGGGTTCGCAAATTACGACGTTTATGTTGACAGGCAGTCAGCACCTTGGACTGAAGGCACGCAACCAATGCAAAGCTGAACTCAGTGATGTAGATGCGTTTTCGCCCGAGTTTTTTCTCAAAATGGCTGCATTCTCCAGGGAAAGTCACTAGTACTCGAACTATCCGTAGATTCAGGCAGTCGTATCATCGGGTAGTTACTCTTCTGAGATAGTCCTTAATTATCTCCTGGGTCACATCCTGGGGATAGCAGATCGGGCTATATCCCCCAGGACGGCTGTAGGCACTCCTTCCTCCACAACTTCGACCATTCCTTGTCGTGTTGTACGGGCAGGGACAGTTTCCTGGATAACTGGCAATGGACTCTTCAATGATTTGCTGCTTGATCTGGTCTGTGGATAGTCCCATCGCCACTGGTGCCATAAAAGGCAACACAGCGAGGAGGACTAAGAACACTTTGCGCATCTGAGCATCTCCCTTCGAGAGCGACATGAAAGTGGATAATACCCTTTTCAAGCCATTTCTTCAGCAGCAAGGCATATGTCTGATCTGTGTATATGCCAGGGAAAACTCAGAAAGTCGCACCAAATCAAAAATCAAAGAACTCTCGCATTGCTGGTATCGAAATTCATGGATCACTTCAGCGACACATTGCCAAACTGCTTCTGCGAGAACCATTGCTCTCTACTCTGTTGCAGCATCCAAAGAGCGTAGGCTTCTTGGTCTGGCAGACTGTGCACAATATCTGAAAATGCCTGGCTTAGAAGAACTTCTTTCTCCCCCAAACCAAGGCTCTTGAACAATTGGCGTAATGACTCAAGGCGTTCTAGTCCTTCCTCACTGTTTTCCCAGGGCACCAGTTGGGTAACGAACTGCCCTGAAGCAATCGTATGAAGAATGCTCCCGGCACTTGCAGAGGGAAACCGGGTGAAGACAAGAGATTCGCGATGGTGATCATCCACTGCGGTTCCGTGAAAGCGCCAGACCTGAACCATGCGCTGGTGGATATAGATCCGACCTGGGCTAAGAGATTCAGGCTGCATAACTAATCCTACGGACACAATCGGTGCTTTTCAAAGAGACTCCCTTCAGGTCTTCGTCTTTGTAGCATCTGATGAGCAAGGAGATGGCTAATCAACACGCGTTATTCATGATCTTGATAACCGAATGGCATCGGTAGAGCGTTAGCGGAGTTGCAAGAATTCCAGCAAGCCCTTGCCAGTGACCAATTCGATAATGATCAACGCAGCAAAACCAATCATTGCCATCCGGCCATTCCAAAGTTCAGCGTAGGGTGTGAAGCCACCTTTTTGAGCATCGGAGTAGTCAACGTACATGGGAGCGACAGTGGGGATGCCGGAGCGATTTACGAGGTTGTTCATGGGGTGATTCCTTATTTGTTATCTTTCTAAATATATCTTAACAAAACTACACAAGAGAGGCAAGGATGCCATCTATCTCCCCGCTCGGACACTCGGGCAGAGTGCAAAACGACGAGGTGAAGCAGAGAAGCCGCACAGACACAGCTTTGTAGGTGAAAATAGGTTTACGGCACAGCTTATCCGCCAGGAGCCTCAACCCATGACCACCTCCCTTCAAGTTATTGAAGAGTACCCAAGTGGAGACGGAACACCGTTGGCTGAAACCTTTGCCCATGTCTACGCCATTTTGATGGCTCTCGAAGTCCTCAAGCAGTTTCTAGAAGGTCAGCAGGCGACCGTCCTCGCCAACCAGTTTATGCACTACGTCCAAAATGGTACTAAGGGTACGGTTGCCCCCGATGTCATGGTCATCTTCGGGGTCAAACCCGGCGGGCGGGATAGCTATGTCATTGAAAAAGAAGGTGCCGTACCGTCTGTAGTCTTTGAAATGACCTCGCCAGGTACCAAGGCCGAAGACAAAGGCAACAAGAAAAACCTCTACGCAAGACTTGGAGTACAAGAATATTGGCTCTTTGATCCAAAGGGCGAATGGATCAAAGACAAGCTCAATGGCTATCGGCTGATCACTGTCGAAGAAGACGGAATTTTGGTCAACCGCTATGAACAGATCACCGATGGTACGAGTCAGCCCCTTGGACTGCGCCTTGTCGTTGAGGGTGACCTGATCGGCTTCTATCGCCTTGATAATGGTCAAAAACTTCTCATCCCCTCGGAACTTGCGGCTGAGTTGCGGCGCACCTCGTTGATGCTGGAGCAAGAACGAGAACAGACTCAACAAGAACGGCAACGGGCTGACCAAGCTGAAGAGAGAGCTATTCAAGCTGAACAGCAAGCCGAAAACGAACGGATAGCGAAAGAGCGGATGGCAGAACGACTACGTGCCCTCGGCCTAGATCCAGACGAACTCTGAAAATTTTAAGATTGCATCAGCGAAACGATTAACTCATGAACTTCATGGACGTTTTCAATATTCGAAATGACGAGATCTCCCTGTGGAGATTTGCCTCCGTCAGAACCTGCTGACTGGGCAGCCGTCTCCAATTTGATACTGCCAAAGGGAAAGCCTTGTATCGCATCAAGTTTGATTTTCCTGATGCTGCTGATGAGAATAGTTTCTTGACCAGTGAAAGTGAACATGATGATCTGCTTGTCAGTAATCATATATTAGGTAAAGCTTGTAATCCAGATAGGCTGTGGTACTCGTTCTCATTTAGAACGAATCTGTAACTTGGCAGCAGTTGGTATGGAGAATCCATTGTTCGAAGAGCATCGCTCACATCAATGATCCCAAGGATACGATTGCCGTTGGAAAGAGCTCCTGCGGCAAGGGGTGAACCTCGAAAAGGCGTGCCAAGAGTAATTAATGCCCGACAGTTTTGCCAACCACCAAGGACATCAAGATAATACCTTGCGACCAATCCACCCATACTGTGGACGATGAAAATCGCTTTAGCATCCTTATTGCCACTTTTTTCGCGCCACTGTCCAAGAAACTTGGCCACAGTTATAGATAGCCACTGAGCTGTAAATCGATTGTCCCGCCTCCAGTCGTAGGGAAACTCGATCAAATTTGCCAGTTTACCCTCTTCTGGAAGGGCTCGAACAGTCTTGAAATTTTCTTCAATTACTTGCAGCAAGCGAGTATATCCCAAACCATCCCATTTCCAAAAACCTGGAACGATACCGATCCCCCGCAAAATTCCAACCGCTTTTACCCCGTCGCCTGCTTCCTCAGGTTTTCCAGAATCATTGAGAAGGCGTAATTCAGTGTTCCAACTTTTGGCTGCTGCAACGTTAGCAAGGGCGCTAGTGCCAGAGATCCAGAGATCTTTGCCATTTTTCTGGAGGACACTACCAAGGATGCCAGGTAGTATCACAACGATGTCCTTCAAATTTTGTTTTGTCATCCGCGTAAGTTCAAATAGCGCCAACGAAAAGTAACGAGGACAGACCGAAAATGCACGGATTTTAGTATCTGCAATTCTGCAAATCCCCCACATGATTGTAATCAATCGCGTGAACTGTTTGCAATCCTGTAAGGTCACAACAAAGTTTGCGCTGTGGTTTTCCTCCGTAATTGTCCAATTTTCAAGATTTCATGTTGCCGTTGCTCCATAAGACATGCCACTTTTCCCAATCCTCTTGGGCTTCGGCCTCATCGCACAGCTGACCTATCCGTGTACTCTGTCTTTCGCATTCTGCTATGGCCAAAAACTTGATAGTTGCTTGGAACAATTCTTTTGGTCGAGACAAGGTAAAAGGATCTACATGATGCAGAAGGCTTTGGGTTGCCTCTGAATTATGATCCACAACCAGATCAGCATGGGCATTGCTGTGCTCCGTCTGAGCGCAGAGTACATCCCATAAGTTTCTGTACTCTGGGACTTTGATTGCAATGCAGTGCTCCGCCATTGCTTGACGAATCAGTTCTCTCAATTCCGGAACTTGAATGAAAATAACTAGAAGCTGCGCTTCTGCCTTGTGGTGAGCAGACACCTCTCCAGTTTTTGCTCGTTCTGTCGGTGCTTCCTTTTGTTTTGCTCTAACTCTTGTGCGACGACGAAAATCTTCTTCGAGTTGAACGGCTAAACGACCATTGCCCTGGGAAAGGCGACCTGCAACCCGATGGATGTACTGAGTCCGGCCAATGCTGTCTGGTAGTTCAGAAAAAAGAGTTGCTAAGTCTCGGCTCACCTTTTGAAAGTCGTCGGTCTGTCCTAAATCTTTCCCCTTAAATAGCCTATCTACCTGCCATTCAAGCCACAGAGGGGCACTTTTCACCAGTTCCAGATAACTCTGCGGGGAGTGGCTTTGCAGATACTCATCGGGGTCTTTATCTGCGGGTAAATGCAAGATCCGCAATTGCACTCCAGATTTCACCACCAAGTCTCCCAGTTCACCGATGGCTCGCTCTGTTGCCTGCACACCAGCGTTGTCTGCATCGAAGTTGAGGATCACTTGCTTGGACTCGGTGTAGCGAAGAAGCTGCTTCACTTGGTCTGAACGCATCGCTGTTCCCAAAGTAGCGACAGCATGGGTGATACCTGCTTGGTGCAAAGCGATGGCATCGAAGTAACCCTCGACGATGATCGCTGCGTCCATTCGGGCAATTGCCATTTTCGCTTCATGGATGGCAAATAGGGTCTGGCCTTTCTGAAAAAGTTCTGTTTCTGGGGAGTTCAGGTACTTGGGCACCCCAAGGGTGCTTCCACCCCAAGGGTGCTTCTTGCAGGGCGCTTCGGGGCGCTGCTCATCACCGAGGGCACGACCACCAAAAGCAATCACCTGGCCTTTGGTATCACAAATCGGGATCATCAAACGATCCCGAAACCTGTCGTAATATCCTTGGCTATTTCCACGAGGGACAATCAATCCTGCTTCTTCAACGAGTTTGGCTGGGAAGTGTTTCTGCTCCACCAAGTAGGTGTAGAGCGATTGCCAACCCGCAGGAGAGTAACCCAGGCGAAACTGCTGAATCGTCTTTTCAGTCAGTGCTCTTTGCTTCAGATAGGCATAGGCCGCTTTGCCTTTTTCTGAGTGCAGAGCATAACTATAGAACTGGGTGGCCAACTCCATGATTTCGCTCAACTGCTGGCGCTTGGTGAGTTTGCGGGCATATTCAGCACTCTGCTCAGGCTGGGCTGCCTGAACACTAATGCCATAGCGTTGAGCCAGAGCAATGACAGTTTCCGTAAAAGAGGACTTGTCCTGCTCCATCAAAAACTTGAAGACATCCCCACTCGCTCCACAACTGAAGCACTTGTAGATCTGCTTGCTGGGGCTGATATAGAAACTGGGACTACGATCCTCATGAAAGGGACACAGTCCCTTGTAATCCTTGCCTGCTTTGCGCAGCACGACCCGCTCAGAGACCACATCGTAGAGATCTGCTTTGCTACGAACTTCATCTACTGTTCTTGGGTCTAGTTTCGGCATCATCAGAGAAGTCATCGTCAAACGCCTCCACCTGACTGAGCCAGATTCAAGAAGCGAGCAAAGCGATCCTCAAACAGCAACTTCACCGTTCCTGTCGGCCCATTGCGGTACTTGAGGACAATTGCTTCAGCAATGCCCCTTTCACTACTGTCAGGGTTGTAGTACTCATCGCGGTATAGCCCGATCACCATGTCCGCATCCTGTTCCAACCTCGCAGTTTCCTGCATATCCACTAGAGTAGGACGCTTATTGGCTCGCTTTTGGATCTCGCGGTTCAGTTGGGAGAGCACCACCATAGGGATGTGCATCTCATTCTTCAACTCCCGAAAGATGCCCGATGCCTTGCCTACCGAGATCCGCGTATCGTCCCTTGGGGATTCTGGACGCACCAAGGTCATGTGATCCAGGCAGACCAAACACTTGGCCGGATCTACATTGTTCTTGCGCATCCACAGTTTCGTCCGCGTGGCAATCTCGCTCGCCTTCAGTCCTTGCGCCAGGCTGATATCGATGCCCAGTGCGGAAAGTTCTCCAATCACCCGCGTTATCTTTGCCCACTCCGCCGTACTCAGTTTTGCTTTTGCCAGTCGATGGGATTCAATCTCAGTTTCAGAGCCAAGAATGCGCTGCATCAGACTATTGCGACCCATTTCTAGACTGAAGAACAGACAACGCACGCCTTGTCTTGCGGCCTGGAGCATCAAGTTCAAGATCCAACTGGTCTTACCCATGGCCGGAGCAGCGCAAACGTAGGTCAATGAATCTTGCTGTAATCCACCCATCAACCGATCCAGATCGTAGAAACCTGTCTGCACTCCAGGCACTTGGCCAGAGAGAGAAGCTTGTTCAAGATGATCGAAATATTCAAGCAGCAAATCCCCAATCGGTTGCTCTGATTCAATGCCAACCGCTGAGACTTGCGAGAGGGCAGTCGCACAATCGGAAAGCACTTCATCGAGATCACAAGTCGGATTGACGGCCTGACGAAATCCTTCTCGAAAGACTTCCAGCACCCGCCGCCGTTTCCACTTGTGGCGGATCAGTTCGGCATGTTTGTCGATATTGATTGTGTTGAGCGCTATGTCTGACAAGCGCCGCAAAGTCCGGCTACCCCCCACTTCCTCAAGGCGACCTTGAGCAAGCAAGTGCTCCATCACCAGAACAATGGCGCAGGGTTTGCTTTGGGCGTAGAGCGCTCGCATCGCAGCATAAATTGTTCGGTGGGAAGCCACATAAAAATGCTCTGAGGCGAGAATCTCGATCACTCGCTCTAGAGCTTGGGGATCATTCAACAAGCCACCGAGGACGATTTCTTCGGCCTCAATCGAAAATGGCTCTGGACTTTGGGCAACAGCCAGTTCATGGTCGTCGAAGGCAAGATGTTCCATCAGAAGACTCCGTTTGGGTAATTATTCAGACTGCTTTGCTCTGTGAATTTCAAGTAGGCGATCCTTGTGGGCAAGAATTTCCGAGTAGCGGTGGGTGCCAACTAGATCCACAGCAAAGGCATAGTCGTCCTCCAGTTCAGCCCGACCATTCAGCAGATCCAGACCCACGATGCCCAAGCGCTTCAGTTCGGCAATCTGCTCGCCTTCAGTGTTTGCCAAGGCAGAGGGTACCGATCCCGAAATGGACGTTGGCATAGAACGCAGAGGTCGCGGTTCTGGCACAGCAGACTCAAATTGCCGAAAGCGTAGGTAATTTGCCAACTGTTTCGGCTTCGGCACCCAACCGGATTGACCAGACTCAGAAGCAAAAGAACGCTCCTCCCAACATTTGCGGTGAGCGATTAGCACTTCAAGTTGTTGAACACTCAACGACAAAACGACAAATGCTTGCCATGCCGGTTTTTTATCCCCGCGATATTCAGTTCTTAATTGGCTCCACAAAGTCTCAAACTGCTTCCAAAGTTCAATATGAGTTTTCCGAACGTAGGCTGGTAGTCCTCCCGCTCCCCTTGATAGATATTCTCATTTATCTACCATGCGGGAAGCCTGAACCCTATCCGCAGAATGAGTGTTAAGAGAATGCCACTACCTTAAAATCACTTATGTGGAACGTACTGCTATCCAGGCAAGTAAGGCGGTAAGCGCGAGGACAGGCGAGGATGAGTAACTGGAGTGCTGAAGGTGAGCTTGAACATGCCCAGCAAAAGGCTGGGGAGTTCTCGCAAAAAGCCAAGAAAGCTATAAATGAAGGCGATCTAGCTCAGGCCGAACAGTTGCTATGGTGGGCTGACCGTTGGCAAGTGAAGTTAAAGACTTGGCAAACTATTGTCTCTTCGAAGGCTCTTCGAAGTCCCAAGATTAAGCCAATTCAACTCGCTGACATTGAAAAGGTTCGCAAAGACATTGAAAACATCCGCAAAGACATTGAAAAAGTCCGCAAAGACATTGAAAACATCCGCAAAAACAACGCCAAGTTCGCGGATAAAATGCGAGATTTCAACGATAAAATGCGAGATTTCAACGAACGAATGGCGCAATGGACGAAAATCAGCCACTCCAGCGACTAGAATCCAGATTCCTCCACCGAAAATTCTCAGCCCATTTCTTTTACTACATAGGGGTCGTCTCAGATTTCTGAGACGACCCCTTAATACGGTTATTCCTGGTGTGGCGCTGCATCTAACCCCGGCTGGGGATGCGACGCGCCACGTGGTTTTGGAGGAGCGCGCGAGCGAACTCAGCCCCTTGGTCGAGAGCTTATTATCTAAGGAGAGGATCATCCTTGCTGGGATTGCAGCCAAGCTGCTGCAGGCCGTCGGCGGGGATGACGTGCAGAAGCTGCGAATCTGCAGACTGTGTGACGGCGCGGTCTGTACCGATTGTCCGATCCATGTCGATGTGGGCGGCTGCGCAAGCCTGCCCGAGAAGGAGATGCGATGACCACCGAACACGACCTGCTCGCCGATGCTGACACCCGCGCGGCGTCCTACTTGGCTTCAGTTGGACGTCGCCGAGTCTTTCCAGATCAAGCGGCGATAGCAGCGCTGGCTTCATTCGACCAGCCGCTATCTGATACACCGGAAGATCCTGCCGAGATTCTCCGCTTGCTCGACGAGGTCGGCTCTCCTGCAACGTCTGTATCGAACGGACCGCGCTACTTTGGATTCGTAATTGGTGCCACGCTACCTGCGGCGGCGGCGGCGGAGCGACTGGCTCTCGCTTGGGACCAATGCGCCTCATCATTCGTGAATTCGCCAGCCGCCGCTGCACTAGAGAAGGCGGCGGCTCAGCTCGTGCTGGAGGCGCTCGACCTGCCCCGCGATAGTGCGGTCGGCTTCGGAACCAGCGCTACGGCCAGTGGGCTCACCTGCCTTACAGCGGCGCGCCGCGCATTGCTCACTCGGGCCGGTTGGGATTTCGATGCCCAAGGTCTGACGGGTGCCCCAGCGATCCGCGTTGTGGTGCCGGCGACAGTACACATCACCGTGCTCAAGGCGCTTCGCATCCTCGGATTTGGCACCGATCACCTAGTACGTGCCCCGGTCGACGACGCCGGCAGGGTCGATCCTGCACAACTACCCTCTGTCGATGCGCGCACCATTCTTTGCCTTCAGGCTGGCGAAGTGAACACTGGTGAGTTCGATCCTTTTGCAGAGCTGATTCCCAAGGCCAGGACTGCAGGCGCATGGGTGCATGTTGATGGGGCGTTCGGCCTCTGGGCGCGAGCGAGCAAGCCGGCGCGCTATCTAACTGAAGGTGTCGATCAAGCGGACAGCTGGACTACCGACGGCCACAAATGGCTCAATACCCCCTACGACGGAGCGATGGCTATTTGTCGTGACCCAAGCGAACTCGCGGCGGCGATGAACGCGGACGCAGCATACTCTAGCGCCGAACCCGATGCCCAGAAGAACCTGACGCTTGAGTTCTCACGCCGTGCGCGAGGAGTTCCAATCTGGGCCGCGCTACGCGCCCTCGGTCGCAGCGGAGTCGAAGAGATGGTCGAGCGGCACCGTCGGCAGGCGCGGTGCCTAGCGGAGGGACTTCGCGCCGCAGGTTTTGAGATCGTCAACCGTGTTGTGCTCAACCAGGTGCTTGTTCGAGGTCGCAATGACGCGGAGACAGCTTCCGTGCTCGCGCGCGTCCAGGCAGACGGAAAAATTTGGTTCGGCGGCACGAGGTTTCGGGATCGACTAGCCTTCAGGCTCAGTGTAAGCTCCTGGCGAACTTCAGACGATGACATCGAGTACGCCATTCAGGTCATCGCCGACGCTCGGGACGAGGTTGGGGTGTGAGTAGCAGGCGATACTGCTGGCGAACCCTAAAAGCCTGATTTGCTGAAAGTGGGGAGGATGGGATTACATCTTCTGAGGATTTTGTGATGTCCCTCAAACCGCAACCCACTGGCCCAGTTCCAGATGACACCGCCCGCGTTGCTCGCGCCGTCTTCCCTAAAGGCAACCTCTGCTTGACTTTGCGTGATCAGATCGGCATCCCCTACAACGATTCTGACTTTGGAGAACTGTTCTCCTCAACTGGTCAACCCGCCGCTTGCCCCTGGCGCTTAGCTCTTGTCTGCATCCTGCAATTTATTGAAGATCTCCCAGACAGACAGGCCGCTGATGCGGTTCGTGCCCGCATTGACTGGAAGTACGCCTTGGCCTTGCCTCTAGAAGATCCAGGCTTCGATGCTTCTGTGCTCAGTGAGTTCCGTACCCGATTGCTCAACCATAAACTTGGGGAGTCCCTACTAGAGCTGTTGCTCAATCGTCTTAAGGAGGAAGGCTGGCTTAAAGAGCGCACCAACCCCCATTCGGGGGCAGGTCAACGCACCGATTCGACACATGTGATCGCGGCTATTCGAACCCTCAATCGTCTTGAATGCGTGGGCGAAACTTTGCGTGCTGAACTCAATACTTTGTCCATCGTTGCACCTGATTGGCTTAGTCCTCGGGTTGGTGAGGATTGGGTGGAACGTTACAGTAAGCCAGTCGAGGAATACCGCCTGCTGAAGGGAATCCAGGCACGTCGGGCATACGCTGAAACAATCGGGGCGGACGGAATGCTTCTCCTAAATGCCATCTGGTCTGATGACTCTCCCATTTGGCTACGAGAAGTACCAGCTATCGAAGTGCTCAGACATATTTGGGTACATCAGTATTATTTTGAGGATGGGCAACTGCGCTTATGCAATGCAGAGAACTTACCCCCGACAGGGAGTCGATTTGATTCGCCCTACGACACGGATGCACGCTACGGCAATAAACGCTCTACGACCTGGAGGGGCTACAAAGTCCACTTGAGTGAGACCTGCGAGGAATCTACACCGCACTTGATCACTAATGTCATGACGACCCGCGCCCACATCTCAGATGTGGAGATGACGGCGCAAGTCCATCGCGCTCTGGCAGACAAGCAGTTGCTGCCCGCCGAGCATCTGGTCGATGCCGGATATGTTGATGCAGAACTCCTCATAGAAAGTGCCAAGACATACGGGGTGAAATTGATTGGTCCAGTCCGACCCAACTCCAGTTGGCAGGCTCGCCAAGGAGCGGGATACGACCTCGCCCAGTTCAAAGTGAACTGGAAGAGTCGCAAGGTAACCTGCCCACAGGGAAAGAAAAGCAAAACTTGGCTCCCAAAGGAAGATAGCTGGGGCAATTCGATCATTTATGTGCGCTTCTCACGCACTGATTGTCGTCTATGCCCGACGCGTGAGTTGTGTACCCAAGCCAAAACCGAACCTCGCAGCTTAGCTTTTCGCCCTGAAGCAGGTCATAAAGCAATTCAACAGGCACGGCACGAACAGCAGACACAGCGATGGAAAACTCAGTACAAAGCCCGCGCTGGCATTGAGGGTACGATTTCGCGGGGGGTGCGGGTCTTGGGATTGAGGCACAATCGGTACAGCGGCATGGCAAAGACGCACCTCCAGAACTTACTCACAGCAGCAGCGATGAACATCCTGCGCATGAGTGCTTGGTTGAAGGACGAACCGCGCGCCAAGACACGCATGTCTCATTTTGCAGCCTTGCTTGCCTAAGCAGAATCCCATACATGGATTTTGGGGTTCGCCAGCAGTATCCATTGCTAATTAGACCCCAAGATCGCCTCGGCTGCTCTGCAAACCTAACTGGTCTGCTCAGATCTGCCTTTCAGAGACTACAGCATTGAAATTGCGGTTTACGATGCAACGAAAAAGCAGAAGCACATCATTGAAGTTGCCAAGTTCGAGGCTGTCCAGGGCATTCAGGACGATCAAGGTGCGTATTCTCAGAACTTCGGCACCCAAATCTCTCAAACTTCGGCACCCAAATCAGGGCAACTTCGGCAGGTGAGATCCATCGTGTTCAGCAGGGTGAATTGAACCATCTAAATCATGAATGGCTTCTGGTTTTGATGCAA
>JACMLN010000046.1 GCA_014379585.1 Gloeobacterales cyanobacterium ES-bin-313
ACGACATAGCTAAATGGCCCCATCGGAACAATAGGGGTCGTTCGGGCGAGAAAAACGGCGGCAAATCCCCGTTGGCGCACCCAAACTTCTAACTTCTGCCAACGTTCTCCTCGTAACCAGCTGTAAACTACTGATTTCCCAAGGGTACGGGCGATGGTAAAACCGATGCCACAGCCAAGACAAGTACCAGCCCAGCCTAGCAGCGATCCAAAATAGAATCCAAATACCGCTCCAAGGACAATATTGATCGGAAGAAAGAGCGGGAAAGGAAGGCTAGGCCGGACCGCAGAGAGGGCGAAACCCAAGAATGGTGCCCAAAAGCCCATACTGCGGAGGGCATCTTTAAGATGCTCTTGATCCCAAAGGCTTAAGAAACTTTGTACATCCATCATCTCAGTCCAGTGTGAATAACTCAAAAAATACTGTAACAGTCTGTCCGAAAACAAGGAAGTGACAAAGCGCACTGTTTTGGAGAGTTCCCATTTGCGGAATCAATTGAACCTCTCGGCCTCAAGACCCTAAGAATTACTCCAAAGAAAACTGACGGCACAGCATTCTTAACGATATAATTGCCGTAGTCGAACGCTAGCCAAGGCAGTCGCACATGGTTGGCCTGATGATATTCAGATGGATATCTCTCTGAATCGGCTATCTTCTAGACAATTCATGATCCTTCAAAGTCCTTCGCCCTTTTTTGAGGCGATCGCTTTGTCAGTTTCCGCAATCTTGCCGGATTTTTACCGCTGTGCTTACCCAAGCCGTGGCCGGCTCACCCGCTAAGGAGTTATATGCCCAAGCAAATTATTATCGCGGAGCAGTACCGACTTGCCGCTGTTTTCGCTGAAGACCAAATCCAGGAACTCATCGTCGCTTCAGGCAACCATCAAGTCGGAGATATCTACCTCGGTATTGTTGAAAATGTCCTTCCAAGTATTGATGCTGCCTTCGTGAACATCGGTAATCCGGAACGCAATGGCTTTATTCATGTCACTGACCTCGGTCAAATTCGCCTACGCCGTTCCTCTGCTTCGATCAGTGAGCTAGTTGCGCCCCAGCAAAAAGTGCTCGTCCAGGTGATGAAGGAGCCAACCGGCAACAAAGGCCCACGCTTAACAGGCAATGTGAGCTTACCGGGACGCTTTCTCGTCTTGATGCCCTTTGGGCGGGGAGTGAATCTTTCGCGTCGGATCCGCGACGACGACGAACGCAACCGTCTGCGTGCCCTCGCTGTGCTGATCAAACCCGCAGGCATGGGACTGCTAGTGCGCACTGAAGCAGCCAGCATGGATGAGCAAGGCATTCTCGAAGATCTTGAAAATCTATTAAAACAGTGGGAAAAAATTCAAAGACAGACCACTGAAACCCGCGCCCCCGCTTTACTGAATCGCGACGAAGATTTTATCCAACGGGTTCTCCGCGATGCCTACAGTACCCAGGTCAATCGGATCGTTGTCGATTCCCATGTCGGTGTCAAACGGGTCAAACAGCATTTAGTTAACTGGAACAACGGTCGGATGCCGCAAGGGATCTACATTGAGCACCACCGCGAACCAACCCCGATTCTCGATTACTTCCGCGTCAATGCGGCGATTCGCGAGGCACTACGTCCCCGCGTCGATCTGCCGAGTGGTGGCTATGTAGTGATCGAACCTACCGAAGCGCTCACCGTGGTCGATGTCAACTCTGGTTCCTTTACTCGCTCAGCTACATCCCGCGAAACTGTGCTCTGGACGAACTGTGAGGCCGCTACTGAAATTGCTCGTCAACTCAAGCTTCGCAATATTGCTGGGGTGATCATCGTCGATTTCATCGATATGGATGCCCGCCGCGACCAACTGCAAGTCCTCGAACATTTCTCCAAGGCCCTCAAACCCGATAAATCTCGGCCTCAAATTGCCCAACTCACCGAACTTGGCCTCGTCGAACTGACACGCAAACGCCAAGGCCAAAGTATCTACGAAATTTTTGGCAAAACTTGCCCCACCTGCGACGGCCTCGGGCTGTTGACCAACTTGCCAGGCCATCGCCATGACCACAGCGATCCTGTGCCTACCTTTGCCCCCACAGCCGAGGACTTTGAAGATCTCGAAGGGGACGATTACAGTCCCAGCACGGCTCCAAGCGCTGATTTTGAAGACGACGAAAACGGTGACTTAGACCTCTCTTCCCACCCAGTCTTCAGAAACAACGACCGCCGCCGCCCTAACACTCCCCAAGCAAAAGTTCCGCTCGGGAACGGGGGGCCAGCCAATGCCAACCGCAATAATCGCCGCAACCGTGGCCGTGGCCGTGGCCGCGACGATCTTGCCCCACGCACCCTTGAACCCATCGAGGCTTTGACACCTGTGCCCCTGCCGGAGGAGCCGTTGCCCGTCGTGAGCGTTCAGGCACCTGTAGTAGAAGACCTAGAGCCATCTGTCGATCACATTCCACCTGTGGAACAAGAAGTTCTCGCCTACATGGGACTGCCCGCCGATCTGTTGCGCAGAGAAGTGATTCCCATGGGCGACTCGGATATCTTGGTCGTTCGTCCACCGAATCTAGAATCTCTTGAAGAGTTGCTAGAACCTGAAGAAAGTAGCGACCCTCGCCGCCGCAAGCGTCGCCGCGTTGCCAAAAGTATCACTCCCCCCGAAGAAGTGACAGGTGACCCAACAGACATCGAGGAATAGGTCTGCCCCCAAAACAGTGGACAAATTCAATAATCTTCGTGTATTATGTCTGTAGTATAAATCTGCAGACGTAACAGATGCTTGTCTGCGGAGCCACGGAGGTGGATGATGATGTCCCTGCAAGGTCGGAACTGCCATGAGTGCGGCAGCAAAAATGTTCGGTTTTCTCGAAGGCGCGGTATCGAGTGGTTCGCCCCGTTCTTCGGTTTGATGAGCGTTCGTTGTCAAGAGTGCTCAGGGATCTTTGTCGTAGATCTCGCCGGGAACAAGACAAATTCTGGTATTCCAGGATTGCTGATGAATCCCTAGGCACTCACGATGGGCAGCACCAAAACGGACATGGTGCTGCTCTTGCCCCCTTCAAGTCCGCTCACAACGATGTAGCCAATTGCGGCCAAGAAAAGTGCAATCAAGGGCATCCAGAGAATGCGCATCAAGATAATACGAATCATTGAGGGATGTTGCGAGAGCTTGCTTTAAAGATAAATCAATTTTCTGCATTCGTCCGCGCATCTCGTACCGAAGAAATGTTGGCAGTGTGTAAAAAGATTTGGAGTGTCAGCCCAGACGGACCAATTGCATCGTAAGTTTGACTGGTATGGCAACACGCGATGGCACGAGGAGCAACCGATGAATCCCTTGCAAGCCCTTCAAAACTACGGCCAGTCCGTTTGGCTCGACTACATCCGGCGCAGTTTACTTACGAGTGGCGAACTTCAACGGCTCTTGGCTGAAGACGGACTGCGCGGCATGACTTCTAATCCGGCCATCTTCGAGAAGGCGATTGCAGGCAGCGCAGACTATAACGAAAGCCTCAAAAGTCTAGAACTAGAAACAGATCTCGATGCAATGGCGCTCTACGAACATCTCGCCATTGCGGATATTCAACAGGCTGCCGATGGAATGCATGCCCTGTACCTGACTACGAAGAAACTGGATGGCTACATCAGCCTTGAAGTTTCACCCTATCTAGCAGAGGATACCGCTGGAACGATTGCGGAAGCCCAACGCCTTTGGAAAGCAGTCAACCGCGAAAACCTCATGGTCAAAGTACCAGCCACTCCCGCTGGGGTTCCAGCCATTGAGACCTTGATTGCCGAAGGCATCAACATTAATGTCACCCTTTTGTTCGCCAAAGAAGCCTACGAACAAGTTGCGGAAGCGTACATCAGTGGCCTCGAAAAGTTTGCAGCGGCTGGTGGAGATGTTTCAAAAGTGGCCAGCGTCGCCAGTTTCTTTATTAGCCGAATTGATTCGGCAGTGGATGCCAAACTGAGCGCGAGTCTCAAGCAGGCAAGTGATCTGACGATTCAAGCCGACCTTACTAAAAGTCTCGGCAAAGTCGCGATTGCCAATGCCAAATTGACCTACCAACTCTACAAAGCGATCTACAGCACGGAGCGTTGGCAGGCGCTCGCCGCCCTCGGTGCCCAACCCCAACGCCTGCTTTGGGCCAGCACAGGCACCAAAAATCCGCAGTACCGCGATGTTCTCTACGTCGAAGAATTGATTGGAGCACAAACCGTCAACACGATTCCACCAGCAACTTTCGATGCCTTCCGCGATCATGGTCTCGTGCGCAGCAGCCTCGAAGAGGATGTGGAAGCGGCTCAGGATATTATGGCTGGCTTGCCTCGACTGGGAATCACGTTTTCGGAGATTACCGATCAATTGCTCATTGAAGGTGTACAACTATTTGCCGATGCCTTCGATAAGTTGCTGACGACTGTCGAAGCGAAGCGCGAAGTGGTACTTGGCGAAAATTTAGATAGCCTCACCTACAGCCTGGCACCCGAACTTATGACAAAAGTCGAAGCCTCCCTTGAAGCTTGGCGCAGCAGTGGCAAAGTCCGCCGTCTCTGGCAGCGAGACGCTTCCCTCTGGTCGGGTACTGACGAAAATCAGTGGCTCGGTTGGTTGGGCATCACTGAAGACCAACTTGCCCACATTGATCACCTTAAATCTCTCGCCGAGGAAGTCAAAGCAAGCGGATTGAAGCAAGTTTTGCTACTCGGTATGGGTGGTTCTAGTCTGGGGCCAGAAGTCCTTTGGACAACGTTTGGCAAAGCGGAGGGCTTTCTTGAACTCCATGTTTTAGACTCTACCGATCCTGCGCAGGTCGCCACTTTCGAGCAAAAGATTGACCTAGGCAACACCCTGTTTATCGTTTCGAGCAAATCCGGTGGCACCCTGGAGCCGAATATTTTCAAGCAATATTTTTACGAGCGCGTGAAGTCCGTCGTCGGTGCCGAAGAAGTCGGCAATCGCTTTATTGCTGTCACAGACCCCGGTTCCAAGATGCAGAAAGTTGCTGAAACCAGCCATTTTCGTCACATCTACTTTGGTCTAGCCAGCATCGGTGGCCGCTACTCGGTGCTTTCGGACTTCGGACTTGTTCCAGCCGCCGTGATCGGGATGGATGTGCCGCGATTCTTAGACGCTGCAGAAGTGATGGTGCATTCCTGTGCTGCGTCAGTGCCACCAGCCGCGAATCCCGGTGTGCTTCTCGGTACGATTCTTGGGGTGCTTGCCAAAGAAGGCAAAGACAAACTGACATTGATCACATCCCCTGGCATCTCGAATCTTGGTGCTTGGTTAGAGCAGCTGATCGCCGAATCCACAGGCAAAGAAGGGCATGGCATTATTCCTGTAGACCTCGAACCCCTTGCCCCACCTGAGTCCTACGGGAAAGACCGGATGTTCGTCTATGTTCGCCTCGAAGCTGGCAGTGACCCCGATCAAGATGCGGCTGTTGCGCTCCTCGAAGCCTCTGGCCAACCTGTGGTTCGGATCGCCATGGCCCACATCTACGAGTTGGGTCAAGAGTTTTTCCGTTGGGAAATTGCAACGGCTGTGGCTGGCGCGATCCTTGGCATTCACGCCTTCAACCAACCGGACGTGGAAGCAAGCAAGATCGTGACGCGGGAATTGACCGAAGCCTTCGAAAAGAACGGTTCACTGCCTGCTGAAACCCCCATCTTTGCCGTCGATGGCATCGAACTCTACACAGATCCAATCAACGCCAAGGTATTGGCCGAGGCAGTTGGCCCTGAACCAACCCTGACAGGGTATCTTCGGGCGCACTTAGATCGCTTAGGGTCTGGAGACTACTTTGCTCTGCTCGCCTACATCGAGATGAATGCCCCACACCAAAAGATTCTCCAAGCCATCCGCACGGCTGTCCGCGACCACAAACAATCGGCCACCTGCCTCGGCTTCGGACCGCGCTTCTTGCACTCCACAGGCCAAGCCTACAAAGGTGGCCCCAACTCCGGGGTCTTCTTGCAACTGACCTGCGATGACCCGATCGATCTGCCTGTACCCGACCAAAAGTACAGCTTCGGTGTCGTCAAAGCGGCTCAAGCCCGTGGCGATTTCGCTGTCCTCATCGAACGGGGCCGACGCGCCCTCCGCATCCACTTCAAAGATCTAGAATCAGGTTTAGAACTTCTCCAGGGAGCAGTCTTAAAAGCGCTCCTCTGAGCACAGAATCTAAGGAATTGTGAACTTCTTTTCGTCCGACTGTAAAATTGCTGGCTGATCGTTGAAGATATTTGCTTGCCCCAACTGAGGACTTAGGGTGTTTGCGCTTTCAGAAATTCTCGATGCGACTTGGGCAAGAGCAGCGGTATCGGAACAGTTCATCGTCTGGCGCGGTGAAGAGACCGAGTGGAAGCTGTTCTTGCCTGCCGAATGGCCGACCAAAGGTTGGCAGAGTGCGCCGTCAGATCTCGTTATTGAGGGCACAGAGACGATCCGTTCGCTGATCGGTGGTGAAGAATGGCGGGTATTCGCCCTCGCATCGGAGCCTCTGATCGAAATCATTCGCCATTTTCCGAAAGTCGGGCATTGGGACGAAGATGAGGAGATCGAGACCTTTGCCCCCTTCTTGCAGGCGGGTATGGAGATATTAGGTTTGGATGCCCAGAGCTTTACGGTTCACTCCGATGGCAGCATTGAATTTCAGCCAGCCGGATTGCCCGACATCGATGCTTTCCACGTCGAGAAGCTGCTGGAAAAGAAACCGAAGCACTGGAAAATTCGCCCCCCCAAAGGGACTGGTTGGACAGCCCCATGGCAAATGCTTTGGCTGTGGATCGAAGGGGCAAAGCCGTTTTGGGCGAGTCACTTTATCAATCCGGTGAACACACTCAGCAAGCCTTACGGCGATCTGAGCATTCCAGAAAGACCGACGTTTACAACGACAAAGCCAACGAAGCCCCTCGGTTTAGAGACCCTTCTTAATCAGTGTTCAAGCCAGGGGATGATCCCATCGGTTCAGATCTTGCCCTTCAAGGGGCAATGGACCGCCCAAGTGTACGTACACACAAAGGGAGCACAGAGTCTAGTCAATATCCCTCAAGTGCAAACCCTAGCCGAAAGTTGCGGCTTCACAGGGCCTTGGACAACAACTTGGCAGTTGGAGCGCCAAGCAGACGGTTCGGAGCATTGGTGCCACTACGCGATCTCACCCCATGTGGATCTCGCCTTAGCCCTGAAATGGGTTTCGGGTCTGGCATGACCCAACTCGTCCTCTTTGATGCGGTCGGCACCCTATTCAGTGTGCGTGGCTCCGTGGGGAAAATTTATAGTGATTTCGCCGCGAATTACGGTGTTTCTCTACCACCCAGTGCCATCGATCAGCGCTTCGGGTCTGTTTTTGCGAAGCGACTCGCACCAACCGCCAACAGTCGCCAATGGTGGTATGAAACAGTCCAAGAAACGTTCGCGGGCTTATCTTTCACAGATTTTGATTCGTTTTTTGCCCAAGTCTATGACTACTTTGCGACAGGGGATGCTTGGTTTCTCTATCCAGAGACCCGCGAAGTATTGGAGGAACTCAAACAGCGGGGTCTGACTTTGGCCATCGTGTCAAATTTTGATGATCGCCTGTACACCGTGCTTGAAGCCTTGGCAGTACGCGATTTCTTTGCCGAAATTGGCATCTCCGCCGCTGTCGGTCACGCCAAACCGAGTCCGCTCCTGTTTGCCCATGTTTTAGAAAAGCTGAAGATTTCTGCCGATCATGCCCTCCATATTGGCGATAGTGTTGAAGATGTGATTGGCGCAAAGGCCGCAGGCATCAAGGTTCTGCGCGTAGATCGTCGTCCGCAACCACAAGCACAGACCGTGCCAAACCTAAAAGCGATTTTTGACTGGCTGTGAGGGAAGTAATTTGGTGCGCTACACTACACACTGCGTACCTGGGGCAAAGGGGTTTTTGTGGAACGTTTTGAAGTCAGTGGAACCGTAAATCGTCCGGTCGAACAAGTTTGGGCAGCCCACGAAGATGTTCATCTCCTTGAGCGCATTTCACCACCGATTCCAGCCATCGAGCTGATCAACCCACCTAGCCACTGTCAAGCAGGTGCACGCTTCACGGTGCGGCTCAAGATGTTCCCCCCATTCGTTCAAACCGACTGGCAAGTAGAAATTGTCCGTTGGGATCCACCCCGCTGCTTCGTCGATCGCCAGGTTACTGGTCCTTTTTTGAGCTGGGAGCACACCCACCAGTTCAGTCCACTGACGGACGATACGACGTTGATCGTCGAATCGATCCGCTTCGAACTCAATCCTTTGATCGATGGCACCCTCGTGCGAGCAGCGCTTGATTACATATTTCAATGGCGCTTGCGCAATCTGGTGCAGGTTTTGAGTGCTTAGGGCAGAGAAGTGCTCAATAGCAGCAAATGTTAGAACGCGCTGACAATTAAGTCGATTAACTTGCGGCTCCTGGTAGTGAATGTCCTCGGTGGGCATGCTGAAGTTAGCTTTTGTCACACCCCAGGATCCAGGTAATTTCCATGAGAAGAATATCCTTACTAAGTTCTCTAGTCGGTCTAGGTGCCCTTGTACTAGCTCTTGGAGCAGACAATGCTGCGCAGGGAGCCACACTGGCAACTCCCTTGGATAACGATGTCAGTATTTTCGCGTTGCCATCGATCAAGATGACCTCAGATGCATCCGTTACGCCCCAGGCAATTACATCAGGGTTGCCTTCAACCGCCATAACAACGTCAGTAGGTGATTCTCTCGGGACTTTCACTTACACGATTCCGCCTGGAGATACGATTGCCTCTGCCACTCTTTCGGGCACATTTACTGACAGCCGACTCCTACTATCGCCAGTGCTGTCTTTTACCTTGGATACGCTTTTGGTCGGAACCTCTACCGAAGGTAATTTCAGCTTCACAGTGCCAGTTAACATCTTCTCATCCCTCAGTGACGGTCTGAGCACCCTGAGATTTACGACTGGGTTACTGTTAAGCACCACCTATAGCTTTAGCAATTTAGCCCTTACAATCAATACCACCGCCGCCCCAGTGCCTGAGCCTTCGGTCATTCCGGGTCTTTTGCTTGTTGCCTGCCTCGGTGGCATCGTCGTATTCAAAGCCAAACAGACCGCCATCTAAGTTTTTCTCTGAAACAGGAATTCTAGGTGGTAACACCTGGCAGCCACTGGCCATGCTTCAGGAGAACCGCTTTACCCAGTCCGTAGCCAATGAGCCTGTGAAAACCCTCAACATTTCGCGATAAGATTGCTCCATGCTTTCTGGTGTCAATCTTTACCTCATCGGCATGATGGGGGCGGGCAAATCCACGGTGGGTCGTCTCCTCGCCGCCGAGTTGGGCTACGGTTTTCTTGATCTCGATACGCTGATCGAAAAAGTCAGTGGTCTCTCGATTCCCGAAATCTTTGCAAACCATGGGGAAGCGGCTTTTCGCAAGCTGGAGACGGACGTGCTTGCCCAAGTGGCTCCGTTTACGCGCATGGTGGTTGCTACCGGCGGCGGCGTGGTTGTCACCCAAGGCAACTGGGGGCACCTGCGCCATGGTGTTGTGCTCTGGCTTGATGCCAGTATCGAAACCCTTGTCGCACGCCTTGCAGAGTTTCCAGAAACGCGCCCCCTCCTGAGCGAGGCAGAGGATCTTCAAGAACGCCTCACATCCCTCCTCGAAGCGCGGCGGAACCTCTATGCCCAAGCGGACGTATGCGTAGATGCCAACAGCCCTATCCCACTGCACGTCGCCCGCCACGCCCTAGAGAGGCTGGCTCTGCGCCTCGCCGAAGATCATGGATGATCTCGATGTTTTGATTCTCTCTAACGGGCCAGGAGAAGTGAATACCTGGGTGCGTCCTGTGGTCGCAGAACTGGTGCAGCGTTGGCCAGGGGTACGCATCTCAGTCATTCTGGCTCCCGATGTGAATAGTTCTGGGCGAGAGGCGGAGATGGCGCGTCTTCTGCCCGGAGTGGATCGGGTACAAGCAGCCTCCCACTACATTCGATTTTTGCTCACAGGCCGCACTGCCGAAGTCTGGGACTGGCGACCACGGGGAATCGTGCTTTTTTTGGGCGGCGATCAGGGCTTTTCCGCTTTCATCGCCCGTCGCCTTTGTTATCCAATCGTCGCCTACGCCGAATGGCAAGTGCGTTGGCCGCGCTTCTTTGCTCGTTTCGGCCTGCGCGAAGACCAGGTGCGCAAGCGCTCCCCCAAAGAAACTTTTCCTGGTCAATTTCAAGTTGTCGGCGACTTGATGGCCGATGGTATGCAACCGACCCCAGAAGGCATGGCACAGGCCCGTGCCCAACTTGGCATCACATCAGCGGAAACCCTCGTTGCACTTTTACCGGGATCCAAGCCCCTAAAATTGTCTCTGGGGATTCCCTTGTTTATCGGTGTAGCCGAACAGATCCAAAAACTTCGCCCTGACGTGCGCTTTTATATTCCGGTTGCTCCTGGACTGAAGGGCGAAGATCTCGCCTATTACGGACAACCCCAAAATAGAGATATTGCTCTGATGGGGGGCGTACCCTGTCGCCTAGAGCGCGATGGCAGTGATGAATGGCTCGTGACGCCCCAAGGAGCACGGGTGCAGTTGTCCTACGCCCGTCCCGCCTACAATCTCTTGGCCGCGAGCGACCTTGCCCTCACCACAGTCGGCGCAAACACCGCAGAGTTAGGTATGCTCGGTGTCCCGATGATCGTGGTCATTCCCACCAATCGCCTCGATGTGATGCGGGCTTGGGATGGTCTACCGGGACTATTGAGCAACTTGCCGGGAGTCGGTTCTGGCATTGCAACCTGGATCAACAAGCGCTTAAGCAGCAAGTTAGGGCTATTGGCGTGGCCGAATATTCGGGCGGGCCGCATGGTCGTTCCTGAACTGCGCGAAGTGATTACCGCCTCACAACTCGCCGTCATCACAGAAGAATGGCTCGATCAGCCAGAACGCCGCCAACATCTCCACACCGAACTCCAATCGGTCATGGGCAAGCGTGGTGCAGCGGCGGCCTTTGTACGTTTGGCAGAATCAGTGATAGCCTAAAATTTGCCCATTTAGTCGCAGCCATCCATGAAGCTTGGAGAGATCGCAGAGCACCTCGGGTGTGTCGTTGAAGGAAATGCTGAGATGGAAATTCTCGGCCTCGCTGCTTTACAACAAGCAGGGCCTGGGGAACTCAGCTTCTTGGATGGGCAAAAGTACATCTATTTACTCAAAACAACCCTTGCTTCGGCACTGATTTTGCCCCGTGACTTGCCGAGTCCAGGGGTTTCCTGCCTCAGGGTTGAGCATCCACGCCTTGCCTTTGCTAAAGCCCTCGCCCTGTTTTATCCCTCTCCTCTGCCGAAGCCGGGAATTCATCCCTCCGCTGTGCTAGGCGAGCGCGTACAAGTTGCCGAAAACGTCCATATCGGCGCCCACGTCGTCATTGGCGACGATTCAGTGATTGGCGAAGGCGCGATTCTTTACCCCAACTGCACGCTCTACAACAATGTCCGCATTGGTGCTCGCAGCGTACTACACGCCAACTGCATCCTCCATGCACGCACAGAAATTGGCGAAGAATGTATTATTCAGTCCGGGGCGGTGATCGGCGGTGAGGGCTTCGGTTTTGTCCCGCTGGGCGATGGTACTTGGCACAAGATGCCCCAAGCAGGACATGTCATTCTCGAAAACCGCGTCGAAATCGGCTCCAACACGACCATTGACCGTCCAGCCGTCGGTTTTACCCGCATCGGTAGTGGCACCAAAATCGACAACTTAGTCATGATCGGCCACGGCTGCAACTTAGAGACCAACTGTCTTTTGGTCTCCCAGGTCGGCTTGGCTGGTGGGGTACATCTTGGGCACAACGTCGTTTTAGCCGGACAAGTTGGGATCGCGGATCACGTCGAAATTGGCGACCGGGTCGTCGCCACCGCCAAGTCAGGCATTCCTGGGGATATCGAATCAGGAGCGATGGTCTCCGGTTATCCAGCCATTGCCCATCCACTGTTTTTGCGGGCAGCAACGATCTTCCGGCGACTGCCTGAGATGTACCAGACCATTCGTGAACTCCAACGCAAACTAGGCGACCTCCAAAAAAAGGTAGATGGGGATCGTTCCTGAGTGTTACCTTCGAGTGAATGCGCAATTTGGGGATATGGTGGTGATTCGTAAAGAGAAAGTAAGTATGTTTGGCTTTACACCCTTTGCTGAACAGTTAAACGGAAGACTGGCAATGATCGGATTTTTGATTATCTTTCTCCTTGAGATGCAGTCGGGTCAGAGTATTGTTCACTGGTTAGGACTGCGCTAGATAATGGCCATTAGTCTCATTCTTGCTTCTCAATCTCCCCGCCGTCGCGAACTTTTACAGCAACTCGGCATTCAATTTTCGGTCGTACCCAGTGCCTTTGAAGAGCAGATGGGCACACGCTTTGCACCGGGTACACTTGTAGAACAAAATGCCCTTGGCAAATCCCTGGATGTCCAAAAGAAATATCCCAATGCGTTAATTCTTGGAGCGGATACCATCGTCGTGATCAACGGCAATGTCGTCGGCAAACCGATCGATCAAGAAGATGCTGTCAAAATGTTGCAGTCTATGGAAGGAAGACACCACACTGTGCATACAGGCGTGGCTTTGCTTGAAAAGGATCGTTGGTGTGTTCGAAGCCGAGTAACCCGTGTCCTGATGCGTCCATTGACCGAGGCTCAGATCAGAGCCTACGTTGCCACAGGCGAACCGATGGACAAAGCTGGTTCCTACGCCATTCAAGGCATTGGCTCAACTTTTGTTGACGCGATTGAAGGTTGCTACACCAACGTCGTCGGTCTTTCATTGCCTCTGCTATTCGATATGCTCAAAGAGTTTGACCGGGTTTTGTTTTAAATCCAGCGTTTCTAAGCGTGGGCTAGTTCATGCCCATCCTCTTAGGCGGTAGGCAAACAATCCGACCCATTCTTTCAAGGCAAGCGTGGAATCATTTAGGGCTTGTGCACTAGGCAAGATCGCCAACAGTGGATCTTCAGCCCCGTCCCCTGATCGAAAATCTGTTGTCGCTGGGATGACAGTAAATCCAATCTTGCGGAAGATCGCTACAGACCGTGGCATATGAAAAGCAGAAGTAACCAACAAGATCTGCTTTATCCCTTTTGGTTGTAAAACTGCCAAGCTATTCCTTGCATTTTCGTAAGTATTTCTAGAAGTTGTTTCAGTAAGCAGTCCTTCTTTGGGAACGCCAAATTCAACGGCAAGTTGGGCCATCAACTGCGACTCTGGCGGGAGGTCACTTGGCCCCAAAAAATCGATATTGCCGCCAGACATCAAGATAAGCGGTGCTTTTTTGGCTTTATAGAGACGTGATGCATGTAAGATTCTGTCGCTCGAATCCGTCAACTCGATATCCCGATGGTGAGAGTTCGGGAAAGCGATACTTCCACCAAGCACAACAATCGCCTGAGCCTTGGGCAATTTTTCAATAGGAATCTCAGGGTACTGGTCTTCGAGGCTATCGAGCAGCCACATGGAGACGACTGGTGCACTAAAAAACAGAAGGATAAAAACAGAAAGACTAATCGAAGAAACCGCCCAACGTAGACGTTTTCGCCAAATCCAGAACAGTCCCAACAGCGTCAAGAACGTTGACAGCCCGATCGGATAGAAAAACAGCGGGATAATCTTGCTGAGATAGAGAAACATATTTTAGATCTCCAGCCAACCCCACTAGCTTACTCTGTAGCTTTTCGATGGAAAATCTGAAGACCTGCTAGGCGATCACAGAGTGAGGAGCTAAGATGATCAACGTTGCCGATGTGGCTCAGGGGTAGAGCATTCGATTCGTAATCGAACGGTCGCGAGTTCGAATCTCGCCATCGGCTTAAATCAGAATTCTCTTTCTGAGCAGGTTTTATAGTATTTAGCCATTAGCACCATGCAGTGCTCTTGATTCTGCAGCTTTAGAATTCATTTTTTGAGCTATCTCTGGCGGTTGCGCAGTTCCTCAATGAGATCGCGGATAGCATCTAGAGCACTTCGTGCCCAAAAGGCTGATTCGCGAGCAGCAAGAGCCGATTCGCGGGCTGCTTCTGCTGCCGCT
Organism: Gloeobacterales cyanobacterium ES-bin-313; assembly: GCA_014379585.1. Taxonomy (GTDB): domain Bacteria; phylum Cyanobacteriota; class Cyanobacteriia; order Gloeobacterales; family Gloeobacteraceae; genus JACMLN01. The sequence goes on from JACMLN010000046.1 coordinate 14,040, forward strand.
TGGGAAGCGCGGGCATTCTCAGAAACTGAACGAGTCATCTCGCCAACCATCCTGGCCAAACGTTCAATGTATTTGCCCTGCCGCTGTGTTGACTGTTCTAGCCGATCAATGGACTCACTTTGGCGCTGTGTTGACTGTTCTAGCCGATCAATAGATTCACTTTGGCGCTGTGTTGACTGCACGAGCTGTTCGATGGATTCGCGTTGCTGTCGAGATGCCTCAGCATTCTGTCGTGATGCCTCAGCACTCTGTCGCGCTATTTCCGCATTTTCACGAGTAGCTTCCACCAATGCCATCAAAGTCATATCTAGTCTTGCTTCCATATCTCTGCCCACCTAGTCCTTCAATAAAAACACATCCCCAAGGCAACAATGAGATTCCAGACAGCGCCGCACAGCCAAAATATTTGTGGTGAATGCACGCTCGAATTGCCATAGCTACACAAGGGCTTCAGATGCGCTTTTTTCCGTGGCTGCGCAGTTCGGCATCTGTCCATGAAACTGGATCTTCGACTGGTTCAAGGTGGGTATCTACGTCGGTCATTGGCAAAGCAGCAGTGATCGCCTGTTCAATTTCTTCGCAGAGATCATGGCCTTTTTGGATACTCCAAACGCCAGGCACTAATACATGAAAACTGACAAAGCGTTGAGAGGCAGCAGCGCGGGTGCGGAGGGCATGAAATTGAATGCCATCTCTTTCGTAGGGAGCTAGAATTTCGGTAATGATCGCAATCTCTACTTCAGGCAAGGAACTGTCTAGAAGACCATTGGCGGTCTCTCGCATCAAACGCAGTCCTGTCCAAACAATATTGACAGCGACCAAAAGCGCAATGAGCGGATCGAGAAATGTCCAGCCTGTGAGTTGAACCAAGAGCAAACCAATAACCACTCCCCCAGAAGTCCAGACATCGGTCATTAGGTGATGCCCATCGGCGGTAAGTGCTAGGGCCCGTAGTCGCTTTCCCGCTTTGATCAAGGTTAAGCCGACAACACCATTGATCGCAGACGAAAGGATGGAGAGCAATAAACCATAGCCGATCTGCTCAACGAGCTGTGGGTGAAAAAATCTAGGAACGGCGATGTAGATAATCCCCACCGCAGCGAGCAAAATACAGGCACCTTCAAGGCCACTAGAAAAGTATTCTGCCTTGGAATGCCCAAAAGGATGCTCTTTGTCCGGGGGTTGGGCTGCGAGGGTTAAAGCCCAGAGTGCAACCCCAGCTGTGATCAAGTTGATCACAGACTCAGCGGCATCGGAGAGTAAACCAACGGAGCCTGTCAGTGTGTAAGCTGCAAACTTGAGGGCAATTGTTGCTACTGCCGCCGCCAAAGAAAGTAAAGCGTAAGGTCGCGTTGCATCCACCAAGCTTCTCAGGAAAACAGCCCCAAGGCTAACATTTCTGAAGTGCGGCCTGTAGCTTTGGTAAAATTTCTCTGTACTTTTCGAGACGCTGCCAATCTTTCTGGGTCGGTTCAATGATGCGCGCCATGTTCATGTTGTCCGACATGTCGGCGATCTTGACACGCAACGCGATCGGATTGGCGATGACGCGCTCTAAATAAGTTTCGTAGGCTTCCCCCTCGCGCTTCGTGATGGCGTCGATGGCAGCGACGATCTGTGCTCCAAATCCTGCATCTACAAGCTGAGCAAGCGTCAAATCGCTATCTTCGATAGCATCGTGGAGCACACCAACGATGCGCTCCATTTCAGAATGCATACTCCCCATGACCCGCAGTGGATGTTCGATATAGGGTTTACCTGCTTTATCGACTTGGCCTTGATGAGCCTGTTCGGCAAGCGCAATGGCGTGGGTAAGATCCATTTTCCTCCGACCACTTTTCGCAACCATCCTAGCTTCGCAATCTTCACAAAATACGTGGCGGATCTTTACACCAGCGTCATTTCGGCATTGGGAAAGTTTGCGAGAATGCTTGGGTGGATTATTCTCGTTTAGCAACCTCTCATGAAACAACTCACTCCAGATAAATCCGCAAAGAAAAATTCCAGACGCAAGCGCTACGTCAATGTGATGGAACAATTAGTCCGTCAAGAGACAGAAAGACAGCATGCCGAACTTCCGGAATACATTCAGCAAAAACTGGACTGTACTGACGTTGAAGCGTGGGCACTTAACCATCTGCCAGCGCGCTATGCCACTGGAGTGAACGGGGTGCAAGTCTTGAAAAATCGCCTACTGGATATGTACCAAGAATTAATTACGATTACCGTACAGCAAGCGATCGAAGTCGTGACCCGCAATAGTCGCCCCCCAGGCGATCCTTACCTCCCAGGCAATGATGATCCGCTTTTTGGTACAGAGAATATGCCGCTGGATCTCGGCACTTGGAGCTAGAGGGCTTGCATTCCCTCTAAGCGCGGTGCCATGCTGGGTTGATGCCCTATCAACCCGCTGAATGGTTTCCCCACCGCGCCTGTTGGCTGGCGTGGCCGAGCGACAGCAGTTTGTGGTGCGAGAATTTGCCCTTGGCACAAGCAGAGTTCATCGCACTGTGTCAGGCAATCGCCGATGTGGATCCGGGGACAGGTCTTTCGAAGGGAGAAGTCCTGAAGGTTTTGGTTCCCGATCCAGCCAGTGAAGCCGCCGCCAAAACGGCTCTGACTGGAATACCAGTGGATTTTTATCGCATTCCGTTTGGAGATATTTGGTTGCGGGATATCGCCCCGATTTTTGTGCAGGAAGCTGGGCAGGTGCTCACAGCCTGTTTTCGGTTTAATGGTTGGGGTGGGAAATATATCCTTGACCATGACGCTGAAGTGGCAGAAGCGATTGCTCAGGCAGTCGGCTTAGAATCGCGCCGATGCGATTGGGTACTCGAAGGTGGCTCTATCGAAGTTGATGGTGAGGGAACTTGCCTAACGACCCGTCAATGCCTACTCAATCCCAACCGCAATCGTGATTTCGATCAAACTGAAATTGAAACGCGATTGTCCCAAGATCTGGGGATCAAAAAGGTATTGTGGCTCGATGAAGGGCTACTGAACGATCATACGGATGGCCATATTGATACTTTGGCGCGCTTCGTCGCCCCTGGTGTGGTGCTGTGCATGGAAGCCCGCGACCCCAACGATCCAAATCACGCCGTCCTTGCTCAGATTGCCGCAGACTTGAAAAATTTTACCGATGCCCAAGGGCGCACCTTAAAAGTAGTGCAAGTGCCTTCTCCCGGCTTAATTCTGGATGAAGAGGGCGAGGTCATGCCAGCGAGTTACGTCAACTTCTACATCGGCAATCGTGTCGTCGTTGTCCCAACCTACGGCACTCCCTGGGATGACGAAGCGGTAGAAATTATTAGTCAATACTTTCCTGGTCGGCGCACTGTTGGACTTTCAGCGAGAGCCATCTTGGCTGGGGGCGGCGCTTTTCACTGTATTACCCAACAACAAATCTGAGGATCTTGCATGGCACGTCTGATCACTGTCGCTGCACTCCAAACGGCCTTCACCGAAGATCTGCCCACGAACCTCGCCAGGGTGACAGCTCTTGTTCGCGAAGCTGCAAGCCAAGGCGCACAGGTGGTTCTGCCTTCAGAACTGTTCGAAGGCCCGTACTTCTGTCGTTTGGAGAAGGACGAATTCTTCGATCTTGCCAAACCTGTGGCGGACAACCCGACCATTGAATATTTTCAACTGTTGGCGGCTGAACTCGAAGTCGTCATTCCGGTGTCCTTCTTTGAGCGCTCCGGGCAAACCTACTACAACAGCATCGCGATCATCGACGCCGATGGCAAACTCTTAGGCACCTATCGCAAAAGCCATATTCCCGACGGCCCTGGCTACGAAGAAAAATTTTACTTTCGACCCGGCAATACAGGTTTCAAGGTCTGGAAAACCCGCTACGGCACGATTGGGGTGGGAATTTGTTGGGATCAGTGGTTTCCAGAGTGCGCCCGTGCCATGGCGCTCATGGGCGCGGAAGTACTCTTCTATCCAACGGCGATCGGTACTGAGCCAGAGACCCCCGAACTCGATACCAAAGACCTTTGGCAGCGGGCAATGGTCGGCCATGCAGTCAGCAATGTGATTCCTGTCGTCGCTGCAAACCGCATCGGCACCGAAGGCGACCAAACGTTCTATGGCCACTCCTTTATTGCCAGTCAGCGCGGGGACAAAGTGGCGGAATTGGGCAGTGGAGCCACAGGAGTCATTGTCGCTACTTTTGATCTCGATGAAGTGCGGCGCAACCGGGCTTCCTTTGGTTTCTTTCGCGATCGCCGCCCCGATCTCTACGGCATCTTGCTCACAGAAGACGGCCAGCCACCGTAGATTGCCATCGGTTGTCGTTGATCGAAAGCCCAGAGTTGATCCCCGTAGGAAAAATGCCACCATTCGCGCTCATGCTGATTAAAACCAGCGCTGATCATGGCTGTCTTCAAAATCGTTCGATTGCCATGAAAGTCGCTATTGATCTCACTGAAATAGTCAGGATAGGAGCGTTCTGAAATTTCATCAATTTCAGAACCCATATTGATAGGATTACCCTCAAGATCGATCAACATGAGATCGACCGCTGCCCCTGTACTATGGGGCGGTGGGGTAGCAGGGTCATCACTTGGCACTGCCCAAAATTGATAGACCGTTTCAAGGATTTTTCGATGTTGCTCTGGAGTTAAATCTGTGACTTTCAGGTTGTGCAGGTTCAACTGTTGTTGGAAAGTCCAATCCACCATAAATTGCTGAACGGCAATCGGACGGTAGGCATCAAAGATCTGGAGACGACAACCCACATCCATCGTGTGCAAACTTTTTTCAGCCTGCCGAAGTTTGTCAAGAATTCCAGCACGAACCATGAACGGCGAGGCATTTTCGTAGGGTGCGCCCAGAGCGGAATAGGGGTGGGGATCAATCCGACTGATTTCATCTGGAAGATCTACTAGTGGTTCACCACACTCTTGGATCGGGACTTCGCGATAGTGCATCATTGGGTTTCCGAATCTCTTTTTGATGGGCACGCGGAGGCGTAATATGCAGCCAAATGTTGACCAATTGATTTCACCCAAAGTCCATATCACTTAAAGTTTGTATACTTTGGTTCTTCAGTAAGTTGATAACTACTCAGGAATTCCCAAGCACTGCGATTAATTCTAGAAGAAATTTCATAATAATTATGGTCATGATTAGAAATTTCGATAAGTTGTAATGGGAACTGGCTGTCGCGAAGTATATTTACGGTTTCTCTGATGGAGTTTTGGGGGGAAAATTGATCATTTACTCCAACTTGAATTGATATCGGAATTTTTCGGATACTAAGAGGGATCATAAAGTAGTTTTGTTGCTGTAGGTTTCCTGCATGAATTGCTGTAGCTGCAAAGTACTGTGACTCGATCAATGACATCAGCAAAGCAAATCTTGCACCTGCTGAATGGCCAAAAAGATAGATTCGCCTTGAGTCTAACGCGTACTGGCTTTTTAGAAGCTCTGTTAAATCATAAAGAAGTTGGGGGCCATCAATAGGCAAAGACCAACCAATAGGGGAATCTGAGTTAGGTGCAGCTAGAATAACTCTCTGCTCGTTTGCTATACCTATCCATTCTTTGATCATGGACTGCCCATTACGATTTGAACCATGGAGCAAGATAATTAGAGGGACTTTTAATTTAGGGCTCATTGCCTCAGGAACAAAAAGGTAATAGGTGTGCTTTGTCCCACCTAAAGCAATCTCTCTCAAAACTACTTCAGCTTTACAGCCTTGTTGTAAAGCTAGTAGTAACGTAAAGGCGGACAGTAAGTAGGAGAGTTTTCTTGATGTCCAATAATAATTCCGTATCTCAAGTTTATTTGCTAGGGTACGCTGCATTGGCGCTCTACACAAGAATTTCTCATGCCAAATTGAGATTTGAATGCGCGAAAAGCAAATACTGAAAACCTTGCACTGCAATAACTCCTTCAAGAAAAACCACCCATCCATTGTGGCTAATTGGTATCAAGTAGTAGAACCTAATTTTTACATCTAGAGTCCCTTTGTACTAATCGACTCAATTAGTCTTTACTCTTGGTAAGATGACTTTTGTATCGTAGAGAAGAAAACATCCCAAGACCATCTTCCTATGCTTGATCCTTTGCCATCAAACACTCTGCTACGATACCTAAATTGGTTTCCAAACTCATCAGTTCGCTTAGAAAGCTTGTAATCTAAGCTGATAGCCCAAACATTAAGATCTGGTAGAGTATACAGTTCTTCAGGCTCGGATATTCCATTATGATTGACATCTTTCCAGAGTCGCAGGGAGCTAAAGACCGTATCCTTTTCTGAGATAAAGCCATCATTATCTCCTCCTTCTGAAAATGCATCAAAGACTGCTAAGGCTCGATAACCATGTGGAGTAGGTGATGGAGGCTGTGGAGTATAGTTGCCAAACAACTCAGTGCCATCGTCAACTTTCCCATTACCATTTCTGTCTAATACAAGAAAAACGTCATCTGAGTTGGGTATCGTCCATGACGTACGCACCATTACTCCATTACCTGCAAAATTGAAATCAACACCGCTTTCTGGGGAAGACAATGTAAAGCCATCACCATGAGTATCAATAATAATAGGACTCGCCGGATCTCCCGAACCACCACCAGTGCCACAACTTCCACCATTTTCTACGCACACAGTTACTTTGCCCCCGCCGCCTCCACTAGTAGGTGTAGGTTGTGTTGCATCCATGACATTGCTTCCGTTATCTAAAGTTACTGGAGGAGAGCTTGGATTAGTAGGTGTAAACGTAGATAGTCTGAAGTCAGGTGAAACTCCTACATCAGGCTGACCTTGAACTGATGCAGTAGTTAGTACTGTAAACGAAACAGTGGAAACTACAAAGCTAGGAACTGTACTTGGCACGTCAATAGGAATAGTAGTAGTAGGGTTACCAATAAGCGCAAGTTCTTGGCCATCGAATGCGAATGTCAAGTTTCCACTTAAAGAAACACCGTTAGTTTCTACGATCACTTGAACTTGGATGGATTGACCTGGTAAAGCACTAGAACTACCGACCATTTGATAGTAGATTCTGGGAGCAGCATACGAAGGCAAAGCAACAAAGGCTAGACTTAATGTCGAACTAGTTATTAACTTGACTACTTTGGCTGGCAAACTTAATCTCTCTAATTTCCCAAAATTCATAACCTTGGCCTCTATATTGAAGAAGTATCTATTTACATGCCCTAAAATTGCGTTTCCCACTGTAAGGATTGAAGGGTCTTGCTATGCATTTACCATTTCGAATAGCCTCCAAAGCAAAGATAGCGGATTCTCTAGTTGATATATCGCTGGATTTCTCAAAATCCTCAAGTACTGGAATTGCTCCCTTTGCCGCTGATCCAATATTTGCAAGAGCGTAAAAAGGCATTAAACGAACAGATGGAGATTCATCATACAGCGCTCTTGTTAGGGCTAGTATCACATTCTGAGATGCCATTGAACCTAAGTTACCAAGTGCAAAAGCAGCATTTACCCGCACGAGTGGGTTCTCATCATCATGTAATGTTGTAATAACTGCAGCTACAGCATCTTCATCAATTGGCTGGCGTGTTGTAATGATAGCAATGGCATTAATGCGATTATGATAATCAGAACTCCTGAGATCCTCAAGAAGAGAAGATATACTTTTAATGCCTTCTGTCTGCCCAGATACTTGTAAGCATTGTACTAAGAGTAGAAGTCCTAATACAATTGAACAAACAACTCCTGACGTTTTTTTCATGGTAGCCTCAACTTTTTATTTGCTCACACTTGTAGATCTCTATCAATATATTTCCAAGCTTTTTAGGCGCTGCAACTTTGATTTGCGTCCACACAATAATAAAATGCTGGCCATTAATCTGTCAACCAGGAAGATCTCACAGTCCAAACAGTTTCAAGAAATATATTTCTTTTTTTCGCAAAAAGCAACTATACATTAATGCATTGCTTTATTTTGCCAATACAATAATTATCTTTTCTCGATGGGTCGTGACCTGCGCAATGGGTCGTGTCATCAGTTTTCGCCAGCCTTGTGACTTAGTCGCAATAGTGATTCCCTTAAAGTTATGCCCTCTCATCCACTGCTCGCACCTCACTCCCTCGACTGCTTCTACCTGGGCAAGATGTCGATTGATGCTGTCAATTAATATGAAAGTCGCCCAATGGAACTCATTACTCTTATGATCCCGAGTTAGTCTGATAACCACGTTGCATTGATGAGACTCAGATCATTGGATACTCACCGTGTACTCACCAGCTTCTCCAACTTCAGCGTCGATTTCGTAGCTCTTGCTCTCTGTCCAGGCATACACTGCACTTAGAAATTTCTTCATGTCTTGATTGATTTGTGGCAGTGCTTGACTGACTAGATTCTCAGTCAAAGCTTGCACAAACTCCATCTTCCATATCCATTGCCAAGTGCCGTCTTCCAGTCGTGTTGATTGGGTGAAGGACAGAGGAATAAACTTTATCTTCGAATAGTCTTAATCAAAGAGGTTTAATTGCTTGCTCATTCGTTCTCTCGCATACTTAGCTGCCATTCGTGCTTGGCATACTCCTGGACACGCTGCCGCATCCCCTTTCAGATTGATGTTCAAGATTCAGCCTCGAAGGGCGACTGAATCGCTTTTAGTAGGCGATGAAACTCACTCCAATCGTCTGCTTCGGCGATGGCTTCCCAGGCAGTTTCGATCCGGGGTCTGAGCAAAACGGTGACTGGGTTGTGATGCTTCAAGCAGGTTCCTACACTTGTCATTTCCTCCATGGGCAAAGTATTCAGACTGGCTTGATAAAGCTTGCACCAGGCTTCGGGCATCGTGAAGGTAATATTTTCCCGCCATTGCACCTGAAAACTGTTGGTGAGGTTCAAGAAAAAGTCGTGATAGCCACTATGGGAAGTTTCTAGGAATGTGATTGTTGCCCTGACTAAGTCTTCACCGAGGGGATCTGAGAGTTTCTCAAAGCCAAGCTTTTTCAATATCAGGGCTTGATAGGCCGTGTCGTAGGCATCTGTGAAACCGCCCAGACCCGCTTCAAGATCCTGAATTGGCATCACCAAGGCGAGGGGCATTTGGAGCATACCCAGATTCCATTGACAGACGCGGGGCTGATTGCCGTAACTGTACTGCCCGAAGTGATCGAAGTAGGCGGCGGTGAACTTCGGATTGTAGGCATCCATAAAGGCGAAGGGGCCATAGTCAAAACTTTCGCCTGTGATCGACATGTTGTCCGTATTCAAGACAGCGTGACAAAAACCAACGGACATCCACTGAGCTACCAGTCTTGCCACGCGCTGCACCAGTTCCGCAAAGAAGCGGGCGTAGGCATCAGGCTGTCCCTCAAGGTGTGGATAGTAGTAGGTGATGACGTGATCTAAAAGCTGCTTCACCAGATCTTTGCGCCCAAAGTAATGGAGGCGTTCAAACGTCCCAAACCGAATATGGGATCGACTGAAACGTACCATCACCGAGGAACGCGTCGGCGACGGTTCATCGCCCCGATACAGCCCTTCTCCCGTTTCAATCAAACTTAAACAGCGACTTGTCCGCACACCCAAATGGTGCAGGGCTTCAGAGGCCAACGCTTCGCGCACTCCACCCTTGAGGGTCAATCTCCCATCCCCACCGCGCGAATAGGGCGTTGTTCCCGAACCCTTGGTACCAAAGTCATACAGTTCCCTATCCTTGCCACGCACTTGGCCGTAAAGAAATCCGCGACCGTCGCCAAGATTCGGATTGTAGGTACCAAATTGATAGCCGTGGTAGCGCATTGCCAGCAACGGTTTTCTCTCTTGGAACTTCCCAAAAGCTTCGACAAAGTGGGCATCGGTGACATCTTCTACTTTCAGCCCCAACTGTCCCAAAACATCATCGTTACGAAACCGGAGGATTTCTCCAGGAAACTCCGCTGCTGCGACTTCATCGGAGAAATCTTCGCCCAGGGAAGCAAAGGCAGGTTCATAGGACAAATTGAGCAATGGATTCATACAGGTATGCCAATTTTCATTGTGTAGCCTACGCACTTCTCTTGGAAAAACCCATTGTGGCATGATGAGGCTGTCATCCTTCCCACGTTATTTAGCAGCGAAAAGCCATGTTGAAACTTCGGTGCGTCTCAGATCGTAGACCCCTCACCCTCAACCCGAAAGCCACTTTAGGTGAGGGTGGAGAAGGAACTGTTTTCGCCGCAGGCAATCGCCTCGCCGCCAAAATCTACCGCAACCCCTCCGAAGCCACTCAACGCAAGCTTAAAGCAATGCTGGCCAAGACTTCAGCCAATTCCTTGGCCAATCAAGATGTCAGCATCGCCTGGCCACTCGATCTTCTCATCGATGAAGCAGACCAGATCGTCGGGTTCTTGATGCCTCAAGCCCTGGCTTCTCGACCCATCGTCGATTACTATAATCCCAAAACGCGCCTAGGATTCAGTCCTTTTTTTAGCTACCGCGACCTACACCGTACCGCCCGCAATCTTGCCGCCGCCCTCGAAAAGCTCCACGCCCAAGGCTACGTCGTTGGCGATCTTAACGAATCCAATATTCTCGTCACCCAATCCGCCCACGTCACCCTCGTCGATGCCGATTCGATCCAAGTCATCGACGGTGAAACGTTGTACCACTGTCGCGTTGGCAAAGCCGAGTTCATGCCCCCCGAACTGCAAGGCCAAAGCCTTTCAACCATCACCCGCACCACCGAACAAGACAACTTCGCCCTCGCCATCTTGATCTTCCAAACGTTAATGGAAGGCAGCCATCCCTATGCAGGCATCTACACAGGCGAAGGCGAACCACCCTCCTTATCTGCTCGAATTGGCGTTGGCCATTTTCCCTACAGCGATCAACCCATTCCGTACCGCCCATCCCCGCTGGCCTTACCCTTCACCATCCTCCACCCCAAGCTTCAAGCGTTTTTCCAGAGTTGTTTCGTCGATAGCCAAGAAAGCCCTCAGAATCGACCAACCGCCGCCCACTGGCGCGAAGCCCTAACCATCGCTGAACAAGATCTACGCCCTTGCACCGTCAATCCTCGCCACACCTACGGTTCCCACCTCGAATCTTGCCCCTGGTGCTACCGCAAAGCCTTACTCAAAGATCGCGATCCTTTCCCCGAAAAGCAAGATCCTCCCAAGTCGGAACCCGTTGCTGCCACACCCAAAAACTTACCAATGTTTGGCATTCTTTCCAGTATTTTCTTAGTTTGTATAATTTTTATTCTAGTTATTGGGCAGTTTGTCGCTCGGTCAAAAACAAGTAAACTTGACCCTTACTTACTTGGCAGTGTCAAGGTAGAGAAATTGACGATTTCCTTTTGCAAGGATAGAAATAGAGTATCGTTTCCAGAAAATACAAACTCGCTGCTTTTTAAAGGTTTTGCAACAGACTGCCCTCCTTCACCATTAAAACTTTCAGAGAGTATATATGATCATATTTACCCACAGGGAAATGACAGTAGTTTATCTAGCCAAAATAGCGAATTAGTTCTTTTAAACCACCAAGTACTCTCGACCTTAAGAGGAAACTCCTTAAGTCCGAATGGACTCTATTTTGCCAGCATAGATGAGAGCTATGGTGATGTGCAATTGTATGATACACGCTCTAATACAGTTTTAAGGCATTTGGGTGATACTGATAATGATTCAGACAATGATATTTCAGCAATAGCTTTTAGTCCAGACAGTACTATACTCGCTGTTGGCCAATTTGATGGGGTGATCAAATTTTTCAGAACTGATTCTGGCAGGCTTATTTTAGAGAAGCGGACACTAGAATCTTATATTTTGGGTTTGAACTTTATTGACCACGGCAAAGTACTTTGTTTTAGCGGTGGAACCGGTACTTATCGACTCATGAGTGTACAAACTGGAAAAACAATTGGAATGTTTGGAACTGTATATGATAGAGGAAGTGGTACTGCTTTTAGTCCTGATGGTAACAAGGTAGCTATTGCAACTTTTGATCATAACATCCGAATTTACATCACAAAAACAGGGGAAGTTGTAAATAATTTTATGTTTAATGGTCAATCTCCAACCGTTCTTGCCTTCAGCCAAGATAGTCACAAGCTTGTAGTGGGTGACTATGTTCAAAACAGCAAAAAACCTAAAGTTGAAGATTGGGTTCAAAGATTGAGTGTTTACAACGTGAAGCGATAACTACTTGCCTAGATCAGGATTGCGCAATATGGATTGGTGCAGAATGGTTCGCCTTCTACACGAAACATCAAACCCATCGTCCAGCAATGGATCTCTTCATTGAAAACCCAGACCTCTCCCAATCCCTCTCCAATTCCGCTCCACCACGCGTAGCGTCCAATGCAATTCCGAGTATCAATCCACTAAAGTTCGCCGAGGGGGCCTGGGGGACGGGCGCGTCCGTCCCCCAGGGGGCGGGAGTCCAGAGGGCGGGGCCTGCCCCTGCCCTTTGGTGCCGTTCGCTATATTTCTCTCACCCACCCAAAAGCCCCTGTAAGAAGAATGCTAGTAAGGTAAGCAAACAACCTTAGACTAGATCCAACATTCTCCAGGAAATTCTATGTTTGATATCAACTTTATCCGTCAGCAGTTTCCAGCTCTCAATGGGGAATGGATTTTTCTCGACAACGCTGGTGGGTCGCAAATTTTAGGCAGTATCGTCGAGCGAATCAGCGACTACCTGATCCATACCAATGTCCAACTCGGTGCATCCTACGGAATCTCCCAACAATCCACCCAGCGCGTGGAAGAAGCCCGCCAATTAATGGCAACGTTTATCAACGCCAAAAGTCCTGATGAAGTTATTTTCGGCTCTTCGACTACCCAACTCCTCGCCAATCTCGCCCTGGCTATGGCAGCAAGCTTCAAGCCAGGGGATGAAGTGATCGTTACCAACTGCGATCACGAATCGAATATCGGCCCTTGGACCCGCCTCTGTGCTTTAGGCGTGATCGTCAAAACCTGGAAAGTCCACCCCGATACCCTCAGGCTCGAACTCGACGACCTCGAAAATTTGCTCACCGAAAAGACCCGTATCGTTGCTTTCACCGCTGCCTCCAACGTTTTAGGCACGTTAAACCCCATCGCAGCAATTACCCAACTTGCCCACCGCTACGGTGCCCAAGTTTGTGTCGATGCTGTCGCCTACGCCCCTCACCGTGCCCTGAATGTACAAGCATGGGATGTCGATTACTGCGTATTCAGCGCCTACAAAGTCTATGGCCCCCACTGTTCGGTGCTTTACGGTAAGCGCGAACATTTGCTCAACCTCACCAACTTGAACCATTACTTCATCGCCAACGACGATATTCCCTACAAACTCCAACCAGGAAATAGCAATTTCGAGTTGTCCTGGGGAGCCGCTGGGATCCTTGAGTACTGCGAAACTCTAGCTATGCGCTTTTTCGATGAACCAGCCAAAACCACCTACGGGCAAGTCACTCAAGCTTTCGAAGCAATTGCCAGCCACGAAGAACAACTTGCCCACAGATTGCTGACTTTCCTTGTCAGCCAACCGAAAGTACGCGTAATCGGTATCGAAAGCGCGGATCAGTCCCAGAGAGTGCCAACAATAAGCTTTGCTGTGCAAAATAAACATGCCTCTGAAGTTGTCCAGGCAATCGATCCTTTCAAGATTGGTATCCGCAGTGGGGATTTTTATGCCCGCAAACTCATTGAAAGCCTTGGACTGGCCTCCCATGGAGGAATTATCCGTGTCTCCATGGTTCACTACAACAGCCTAGAAGAAATTGATCAACTAATTAAACACCTCGATTCGGGGTTACTGGGCTAGGAACAAAAACGAATAGATTGAAACGCCACCCTCCATAAGAAGCTATGCTGACAAACACAATGGTTTGGATGGGAGAGCGCATTATGACTGGGGCACGCATGTATTACGACGAGGATGCCGATTTATCTTTATTGACTGGCAAGACCATTGCCATCATTGGATACGGCTCCCAGGGCCACGCCCACGCCCTGAACCTCAAGGACTCTGGTCTCGATGTGATTGTTGGCCTCTACGAAGGCTCACGCTCCAGAGCAAAAGCCGAAAACGAAGGGCTTTCGGTCTATTCCACCGCAGAAGCCGCTGCCAAAGCGGATTTGATGATGATCTTGCTCCCCGATGAAGCGATGCGGGGCATCTACGAAGAAGGTATTCTCCCAAATTTGAGCGAAGGCAAAACGCTGCTGTTCGCCCACGGTTTCAATATCCACTTTTCCCAGATCGTCCCTCCGCCAGGAGTAGACGTGGCCATGATCGCTCCTAAAGGCCCTGGCCATCTCGTTCGTCGTCAGTACACAGAAGGCAAAGGCGTTCCTTGCTTGTTCGCTGTCGCTCAGGATGCCAGTGGCAACGCTCAGGCAACGGCCATGGCCTACGCCAAAGGCATCGGCGGCACTCGCGCTGGTATTTTGCAGACAACGTTCCGTGAAGAGACCGAGACCGATCTTTTCGGTGAACAGGCTGTGCTCTGCGGCGGCCTGACTGCTTTGATCAAAGCAGGGTTTGAAACGCTGATCGAAGCTGGGTACCAACCGGAAGTGGCCTACTTTGAGTGCCTCCACGAAGTCAAGCTCATCGTCGATTTGATCGTCGAAGGTGGACTGGCCAAGATGCGAGATTCGATCTCGAATACTGCGGAGTATGGCGACTACACCCGTGGCCCTCGTATCGTCGATGAGCGCACCAAAGCTGAGATGAAGAAGATTCTCGCTGAAATCCAAAATGGTGATTTTGCGAAGCAGTTCGTTCTCGAAAACCGGGCGAACTATGCCAGCTTCAACGCCATGCGCCGCCGCGAATCTGAGCATCCTATCGAGGAAGTGGGTGTCAAGCTACGCAAGATGATGACTTGGTTGAAATAGTCTTCAATTCGACTCAATCCCCTTTCTAAAAAGAGAGGGGATTTTTTATTGAAAATCAGTCAAGCAGGCACAGTTCCATCGGGAAGGGCGCAGCATGGTTTTCCTCTCTCCAAAGCAATACCGTTATCAAACTTTACCAGTCAACTGTGTGGACAGATAAATTCAATCGGCAAACCATCGGAATCGGCAACAAATGCGACTTCGTAGGTCTGATTGCCAATCTCTTGGTGGCGAGGTTCGAGCAAGATTGTCACCCCAGAAGAACGCAATTTTTCCACCGTAGCAGTCACATTCTCGACTTGTAAACTGGTGTGGTAGTAGCCCGTATATTGTTCATCTAACCATGCATCAGGAGCGGGTTTAGGCTGGGGAATTTCGATCAGTTCGATGCGGCCTAAGGGGCCAATCAACCAGCAGGCGAGGGTCATCCCTGTGGTAAATCGTTCTTCGATCTCAAAATCAAGGAGTCGATAAAAATCGATAGCCCGAAAAATATTGGAGGTGCGAATCGAGACGTGGTGCACTTAAGGAGCCTCACAAAAGCGAGCAAGAAGTAAGTCGGCAACAGCATTGGCAATCACAAACTCACTCAGCGCTGTACATCCGAAATCAAAATGGCGCAGCTCCGCGAGTAGCGCAATATGGATAGCCACAACCAGATTTTCCCCCTCCAAGCGCTGCCTGGCATAGACCTGGGTGGTACGTGCAGCCACTTTTGCGTGGATTGGTTCTGCCAAAAATTCTTTGTCCAACCAACCGAGCAATGCTTGCTCTAGCCAGCGGCATTCACTGGCAATATCGCCCACAGGGGGTAGTGCAACATCCTGAATCATGAACTCACTCTAATGCAGATTTCGGGTCAAAACATTTCTCTCCTAAGGCATACCCAGAGGCACCTGTATCACCAGTACCATAGTAAGTGAAGGCCTATTGGAGAGATTGCATGGCTGACGAGACTTCTCGTTCTGCTTGGTTTGGTGGTGAAACCGCTGAACTTCAGCTAGCACAGTATTTTCAGCGGATGGAGACTTGGCATGCAGCAATTGCCGACGGTGTAATTGCTCCCGAAGAAATCCGCGAACAGGGCAACCGTGTCATTGGCTTGCTCAAGGAAGTGGAACCGCTTATAGATACCGAACAACATGCGACTTTGACGAAGATCCTCTACGAAATGGCAGTCCTCCAAGCAATGCAAGGGACTGCGATGGCAAGTACTTTGGGAGCAAAATCATGAAAGTGAAAGCATTTCAAATTCCTGACGCATCTCCACAATTTTTAGCGACAGCCATCGAGTCCTGGTTCCGTACTGAAGGTTTTGAATCTCAAAGTTTTGCAGGCCCAGATGGTACCTATATTATTCAAGGGCGCAAGGATAACTTGCTGCGCTTTGTGGTTGGGCTGTCTGCATCTTTGGTCGTCACAGTCGGCACCCAACCTGATGGAGGTTTGACCGTTACCATCGGTGCGGGTAGCTGGCTCGATAAATATTTAGCTGGCATCAGCGGCATCTTCCTGTTTGCGCCTTTAGCCTTCTCCGCCGCCTACGGGGTTTGGCGGCAGGACAACCTTGAGGACAAACTTTGGGAACATATTCAAAGTCGCCTCGCCGGAGCCAAAGAGGTTCCTGTGGTCATTCCCGCACCACCCTTCCAGCCCGTTAGTCTGACTTCCCAGGAGTAAAATTATGCAGACCCGCACCTACAATGCACCCGGTTTGAGTGCAGATGAATTGGCCGAGAAAACTCGTCAATGGTTTGCCGGCAAAGGCTACGAAACCCAAATATTCCGCAACGCCAATCATCGCTTGCTCGTCCAAGGCTACCGAGAGGATCTGTGGCGCTCGGCTATTGGAGTGGGTACGGCCATCACCGTGCAAATCTTTAGCCCTAGCAGCGATAACTTGCAAGTCGATGTCGGCGCTGGTGCCTGGGGGGACAAGTTCTTCACAGCGGGCATTGGCCTCTTATTTTTCTATCCTTTGGTGCTTTCTGCGGCTTGGGGAAGCTTTGAACAGTACAAACTCGACCAGGATGTCTGGAAAGCAATTGAAGCCGCACTTCCGACTGCGAGTACGACCATCGAGACTGCTCTACCGACTGAAGTAATGAGCACGTCTGATTTGCCGACGACTTGGTTTAACGAGGAGAGTACCGAAGTCTACTCCACCCAATTTTTCCAACGCATGGAAACTTGGCAACGCGCCATGGCCGATGGTGTCATCGAACCAGCTGAGATCCAAGCACAGTCTGAACTTGTGACAGGAATTCTGCGCACCCTTGAGCCGACCCTCAGTGACGAAGCCCACGCCAAACTCTCCGAAGTGTTCAACGAAGTGGCTGTACTCCAGGGGATGCAATCCTATGCCCTCTACCAGCACATCGACGAAACCAAGCCTGCTACTTAGTTCACTGCATTTCCCCGCTTCACTTTTTTGGGGCGGGGAATGAAAAATCTAAACGAAATCCTCCAGCCCAAGCACCAAGGGAACAGAAGTAAACACTGTTGACGCTTGTACGCTTCAGCCTTGACTCGGATCGTTATTTTCCCCAAAGAGGCGACGCAGGAGGTGTCCCTGGGATCGATAGAGGTCTTCGATGTTTTTGGTATGAGCATCAATGCTTTTGCTCTGGGTATCGATGCTTTCTTGCTGCTTCAGGATCACTGTTTTAATATCTACCTGCAAATTTGGGAAAATCTCACAGAAATTAAGCCTTGCCGTACCGTCGCTGGCGATTTTGATAAGAAAGTAGAGCTGCATGAAAAGCAGAACGATCAAAATCGGGCCACATCACATCGGCCACATAAATTTCTGTATAAGCACTTTGCCAGAGTAAAAAATTGCTGAGTCTTGATTCCCCACTGGTGCGGATCAGCAGGTCCGGATCGTGCATCTCAGACGTGTAGAGATGCTTGTTAATTAGGGCTTCATCGATCTCTTCAGGTTGCAATCGACCCGCTTTGACTTCTTGGGCTAACTTACGGCAGGCTTGGACAATCTCTTCGCGGCCTCCGTAGTTGGTCGCCACAGTAAACTGAACACCAGTATTATTGGCCGTCAAGGTCATCGCTTCGTGAATCGTCCCTTGCAAAGATTTCGGAAGATGGTGGAGCGCGCCGACAAATCGAATCCGCACCTGCTCTTCTGCCATTTCAGCCAGTTCGCGATCAAGCACTTTTTCAAAAAGCGCCATTAAAAAATCCACTTCATCCTGGGGACGGCCCCAATTCTCTGTCGAAAAAGCATAGACTGTTAGTGCAGCAATCCCCCAGTCTTTACAGCAGCGCAGCAAATCTTTGAGGGTGTCTACGCCTTTTTGGTGGCCGTAAACCCTCGGCATGTGCCGCCGCCTTGCCCACCGCCCATTGCCATCCATAATTGTGGCCACATGGCGGGGTAGACGTGCTGGGTCGAGGTCTGTGGGTAGGCTGCGTAAGAGAATTTGGGAAGTCATTAATCGCTACCGTTTTCCGGCTGACTAGATGCGGAAGAAAAAAGTCGGCGAGTCCAATTCCCGAAGGCAGGCAAGTTGAAAGCGGGTTGACTGACTATTGGACGGTAGCGCCGATTGAGCAATTCCGACAATTGTTCGACGCTGAGCGGGCGCTGGAGTTTGCCCCGTTCTGCAAGGGAAATCGAGCCTGTCTCCTCCGAAACAACCACACACAGCGCATCGGTTTGCTCAGAGATACCCATGGCAGCACGATGGCGTGTTCCTAGCTGGCGAGCTGGGATCTGTCCAGACATTGGTAAGATTGCGCTTGCTGTCCAGATTCGCCAGTCCCGGACGATCACTGCACCATCGTGCAGCCGAGTCTTTGGATAAAAAAGCGTTAGCAGGAGACTTTTGGAAAGAATCGCCTCCATCGGCTCGCCCGGATCTTGCAGAAGACGTTCATCGATCGGTGCACCTTCGAGAACAATGAGTGCCCCAGTGCGCTCTTCAGAAAGTTCTTGGACTGCTTCAATCAGTTGCTCCAAAGCAGTATCTGCTTGGTCAAGCACCTGATCTGGCCGCAAAAAGGTAAAGATATCCCCTCGACCGAGTTGCTCCAAGAATCGCCTCAGTTCAGGCTGAAAGATGACTGGAATAGTCACTGCCACTCCAATCAAAATCTTGTCCAAGACAAAATTGAGGGTAGTCAAACCTAGCAAGTTACTCAAGAAAAAAGTACCAAGCAAAATCAGAAAACCCCGAATCAACCAAACAGTGCGTGTTTGACGGATGAGCTGATAGGCAAGATACAAAAGCAACAGCACCAAAGACCAATCGAGGATCGTGATCAGCCAGGTGCGGAGGTCATTATTTCCTGAGAAGAGTTGCTGGAGGCTGTTCATGATTTCAGGCGCTCTGGTAAGCAGTCGAACCGCAACAGATCATCAAGGGACTCCCGCTTGAGAACAATCGTCGCCTCACCATCAGCTACAAGAACAGCCGCAGGTCGAGTTAAACGATTGTAGTTGGAAGCCATACTACAATTGTAAGCACCCGTGCTGAAAACCGTCAGACAATCTCCCCTCTCAAGTGGAGCGAGTGCAATATCTCTTAATAAAACATCCCCGGACTCACAATGTTTGCCAGCGATGGTGACAGTTTCTCGGCGAGTTTCCTGCATCTTGTTGGCCACTACCGCCGAATACTTTGCTCCGTAGGTAATCGGTCTTGGGTTATCGGACATCCCACCATCGACGCAGGCATAGGTTCGCACTCCTGGCACTGTCTTGGTTGCACCGATGGTGTAAGCAGTCACGCAGGCAGTGGCGACCAAAGAGCGCCCTGGTTCACAGAGCAATTTGGGTAACGGTAACCCTGTACGTTGGCAGGCACTGACGAGGGCTTCGGCAATTGCCCGCACCCAGGCTTCGATGGACGGCGGATCGTCGCTTTCTGTGTAGCGAATCCCTAGTCCTCCACCAATATTCAACTCGTTAAACTCTGACAGTCCGAGGGCTTGTGCCTTGGGAAACCATTCGACCAAGACATCGACCGTATCGACATGGGGCTGCAGTTCAAAAATTTGGGAACCGATGTGGGCATGGAGTCCAACGGTGCGCAGATTCGGCGAGTTCGCAAGGCGGGTCAAAACATCCAGCAGTTGGTTCGGATCGAAGCCAAATTTGCTGTCGAGGTGCCCTGTACGGATGTAGTCGTGGGTATGACATTCGATGCCAGGAGTGACTCGCACCATTACCCGCGCTGGCTGATCGATAGCCAATTCACTGAGCAGGTCAATGTCCGTCCAGTTATCGGCGACCACTGTGACCCCGGAGCGAATCGCAAAATCGACCTCTTCACGGGACTTGTTGTTCCCATGGAAGTAGATCGAAGAACCGGGAACGCCCGCTTTAAGTGCTGTGAGCAGTTCGCCCGCTGAGACCACATCGATCCCGAGGCCAGACTGATGCACGATGGCGCAGATGGCGAGCATGCTCCAGGCTTTTGAGGCAAAGATCGCTTGGGAGGAGCCAGGGTAATAGCGAGTCAGTGCCTCGACATACTGCTCGCCTGCCGTGCGAAGCGTCTTTTCATCGATAATATAAAGCGGTGTTCCGTACTGTGCAGCCAAGTCCACAACATCACAACCACCGACTGTGAGATGGCCTTTAGCATTCACGGCAGTGCTTAGCGGTTGTAGTTGTTGGTTGGGAGACAGAGAAGTCGTAATCATGGCGAGCACATCAGGTAACTGCCTTCTAGTCTACCTGTCTCCTCATCTAGAAGCCCGACAAAATCGAGCCGATCAGTCTAGCCGATAAATTGGGTTTGGACAAAATGACTACTGCGCCCTAACCCATCTGTTAGTGAGCGAACCCCAACGACTTCTAAGTTGCGTGGCAGGGCGGTGGTCACATGGCGCTGGGCTAAAGTGCCAAGCTGTTTGGCAATTTGGACAGCACTCAGGGCGGAAAATCCAGCGCCGAGCAGTTGAGGGACGAGGCGGCGTGGCAGAATCGCACTCACCCCCAGTCCGATCCCCGCAGCAGCCAGAAGGCCAACGGAGAGATTCGTTCCACATTGGGGATGGATTGCTAACTCTGGTTCGCCATTGTTGAGCCGCACAAGAGCACTATGGGCGGCACGCAAGAGTTCGCCAGCTTCCACAGCACCATAAACAAAGAAACCGCGATCCGTAGAGAATCCCCCAAGGCGCTGTTTTGGGTGTGCTTCACCAAGAATTGTCAATGTGCCATGTTCGAGGGCATGGACTTGGCGAATCTTCTCGATTACGCCCCAAAAAGCGGTGAGGTTGGTTTCTTCACCTTCAACAAAGACAGTGCGAGCAAGCGGGGCAGAGTCGGTCATCGGATCCCTCTACAGAAATTGGTGGCTATCGGGCTGGATCACAATCTCGTTGGGAATCCCAGGGGAAGGCACTGCGAGGGCGAAGGCAATGGCATCAGCCGCCGTTTCGGCACTGAGCATCTTGTCCCGTTGGACGCGCATTCCAGCGTTGTCCCAAAAAGGCGTACTCACTCCTCCCAAGTACAGAAGAGTGAAGCGAACATTGGCACGTTTGAGGTCGATAGCCATGGATTTGGTCATCCCCACTACCCCATACTTCGAGGCACAGTAGGCACTGGCCATGGCCATCGGATGCTGCCCTAAGATGCCAGGGATATTAAAAATATGCCCCCCTTCTGGTTGTTGACTCAAGATTCCAGCGGCGGCCTGACAACTCAAGAAGGTGCCTTTGAGATTGACATCGAGTTGGCGGACAAGATCGTCCTCCGTCAGGTTGGCTAAAGGCTTTAGGATGCCCAGCCCCGCAGCATTGAGGACAACATCGATCCGCCCAAAGGTTTCACTGGCTTGGGCATAGAGTGAATCCACGTCCACTTTGCTGGAGATCTCTCCAGTGATTGCAATCGCTTTGGGGCTGCCTAGGTCTTCGCATTCAGCGGCAAGGGCAGTCAATGGCTCAAGGCGACGCGCGCTTAACACCAATGCTGCCCCTTTGCTGGCGAGACGCTTTGCCACTGCGGAGCCGATCCCGCCACTTGCCCCAGTGATAAGAACTACTTTCCCTTGCATTGAAGACCCCTAAGCAGTGATCTCCATTGTGCCCGACTTAGGGCTGGACGGCATGAGTCTGAGAATTGTAGGTAGTCCCCCATGTACTCGTTTGGCCAAGGACGTGGATGCGCAGATTATTGAGTGCGGCTGTACGCAAAGAACCATTTCCTGAGTCAGAGGTTGAGACGTAAGGAGAGAGGGACTTCGCACTCGTGAGCTTGCCATCGATAATCACCGATGCCGCTTCTTTGGTAAAACGGTTGGTGGCACCAAAAGAAAGCGCGTTCGGATTTGAACTGCTGCGTGTAATGTTGCCACCAACGGAAACCATCACCCCTGTAAAGCTGGGATAGTCGTAGAGACCACGCAGTAGTGTCTCTTGAATTGCGCCACGCAAGTCGGAATTTTGGCTATCGACGGTACCAACACTATTAAAAATGTAGGTACTCGATGTTGTCGGGATCAACGAGTAGCCTTGGTTGCCATAGGTCGTTTTGAAGGCAAAGAATTTTTCGTCGTTTTTGTTGTTGCCCCGGATCGTCAGACTATTGACGTTTGCAGCGCTGTTCCCGGCATAGCTGACTGCTTGTGTATCGGCGGGCTGCCCTGTAATTGTTCTGCTGCTGAGATTAAAACTCCAACCTTCAGTCAAAACATCGGCTTGCACATTGGTCATATAAAGAGGTGCGTTATTGGGGCGACGGACAACTGTTTGGGGCGTCTGACGCAAAAAAGAGACGGAGCCGACACCGATCACTGCAGCTGATTGACCATTGATCCACAGTCCTGTCTGATCTGAAATGCCGATGCCGAGAATATTTGGATTGGCATTGTCTTCACTGGCCTTCGCCATAATTCCTAATAGGCGGGGCAGCCGTCCGCGATCCGCAAAGTGAGAATCTACGACTGTGTTGGGCAAGAAGCCAAGAAAGTCGGTGTGGATACCACTGCCGCCATCCGTGTCGTTAAGATATTGCGTCTGGGCATTTTGTAAAACATCCAGGGAGATATAGTCCTGGCCACCTGCAAAAGCATATTGGGAAACACTCATTGCCCCAGCACTGGTGCCACCAACGCCGCCATTTAAGCCGACCACATAGCGAATATTGTCTTCAAGGCGGGTACCGTTCCAAAGATCGTAGTATTCGCCTTGATCCCCACCTTTAATAAAGATGGCATCGGCACCGCGCACGGCATCGACCACATTTGGATCGTTGGCTTGGTTGCGGCTCACAACGATCACATTAAAAGCATCATCTGCACCTAGCCACTTGAAATACTGTGGAATGAAGCTGCTTTGTGAGGAGTCCGCGATCACAGCGACTGTGATCCGACCATCGCCGTTGACATCACCACCATCGAGGAGGTGGGGATAAAGACGGTAAGACCAACTCGTCGTGTCACCAATATCGCCTTCTGAGCCACCCCCGGCGATCATGATTGGCCCGGCACCATAGGATGGCGCAGCAACCAGCCATAGAGCTAATACTATTTTCCAAAGCTTTGACATATTCTTATCACTGAAATGTTGCCGAAGTGAGTATGACATACCAAACAAAACCCCGCCAAGGGTGGGCGGGGCTGTTCGGGGGTGTGAGTAAAGGAGTTGACTGATGTACTAACCATCTAGGGGGACGAGCAGACAATTATGCCGCTCTGTCAAGATTTCATGAGTCGTCGTCATCGTCGATGTTAATTGTGCGGGGTTCCGAACTCCCAGGAACCTTTGCGTCGGGATCCTCGTAGCGCTCGATCACCACCCGTGCACGGGTTGCGACTGTGGCAATCGCGCCGAGTCCTGCTAAAAGTGGAGCCAGAAATAATAGCCCCGCTCCCGCAGCCACACCAAGGTTGAGCGGAATTTCAAGAAGGGTTTTGCCCTGCATATCTTGAACGAGAATGCGGCGGACGTTTCCCTCTTCGATCAACTCCTTGATCTTGCTGCCCAATTGACTGCCCAGAACAGAGATTTCTTCGGTGAAGTTGCGATTGTTGGTCATGGCAAACCGGAAGACGCGACTTTCACAGTCTAGCGTTAACAGCCTCGCACATTCAGAGGGCTGTCTTTTTCAACGACTAAGATCTGGATTTCTTGAAAATGGCCACAGTGGGGACATTGTCCCCGAACCACTTTCTGCACCAAAGGCCAGATCGACTGATGGCTGCACTGAGAACAGGTAACGGAAACAGTTTTATCTTTGAGCATTGTCATATCCGACTCCAGAACGGGAAGGCACCTTTATCGTGTCCTAAGCCGAGAAAATTGGAGAAGAATCGTAAAACTCTTTAATGTTTGCTTTACACTTCGAAATGCAAAGACTACTTGGCAGTGGTAGCTCGGATCTGGCTTGCCAGCAAAGTCGCTGCTTGCTGGTATTGGGGATCCTTGCTTGTGGCAACCTGTTCAGCAGTAAACGTCTTCCCCAAATCTTCTGGAAAAGGGACGATCACATCGGGAATGATCCCCTTTTTGTGAATATCATTGCCAGAAGGCGTTAGGTAATGAGCAATGGTCACATTCACGCCTGACCCATCAGAGAGCGGGTTGACTTGTTGAATGACACCTTTGCCGAAGGTCTTGGTGCCGACGAGCATCGCCCGACGGTTGTCTTGGAGAGCACCGGCGAGAATTTCTGTTGCGGAGGCCGATCCACCATCTACGAGAACGACCAAGGGCAGGGTAGTTTGGGGATGACGATCCGCCGGAACCTGTTCTTTGGTGCCTTGGCGATCCACAGTCGAGACAATCGTGCCTTCAGGGAGGAGCAAACTGGCGATCCGTGTAGCAGCATCGAGCACGCCTCCAGGATTAGAGCGCAGATCCAGAACCCAGCCTTTTACCCCTTGTTTGTTGAGGTCTGCAATTGCTTTGCGCATTTCTTTGGGCGCTTTGTCGGAAAACTCTTGAAGGCGAATGTAACCAATTTTCTGTCCGTTTACTTCTTTAAGGGCGTAGTTGACGACTTGCAACTCGATGGGGGCGCGGATGAGCACGAAGTCCAATTTCTGACCACCACGCATGACCGTGAGGGTTACTTTGGTATCTTTGTCGCCCCGAATCAATTTGGAGACTTCCGGGATTTTGAGGTTGGTGGTGAGCTTGCCATCGACAGCGATCAGTTCGTCCTTCGGCATCAGTCCCGCTTTTATGGCTGGACTGTCCTCAATGACCGTCCGAATCACGGGCAGTTTTGTATAGTCTGTATTCCCCAATTGAATACCGATGCCGACGAGTTCGCCGGATGTCTCTTCGCGAAGGGATTGAAACTCTTTGGGTTCTAAGAAGCGGGTGTAGGGGTCGTTGAGAACTTTAAGGGCGGAGCGAATCGCTTCGTAGGCTTCCGTCTTGCTCTTGTAATCCTTGCCCAGCAAAGAGGAACGCATTGCAATCCAGTCCTGTTTATTAAAACTCTTATCGACAAATTGGCGGTTAACAGTCTGCCACACTTCATCTACTAGCTCCTTGGGCGCATCTTCAATAAAGAGATCGAAGCTCGTCTTAGGCTGAATGACTGACTTTGGAGCGGCTAGGGCTGCTGTACTGAGCAAGCTCAGCAGGAGTGAAAGAATCGTGATGCGACCGCGCATGGGTGTTTTTCCTGGATTCGGTGATTCGGTGAAAGCAATATGACAGGGGTTTTCGTTAAAACAGTTCCCTGCAAGGTAGCGCAAATTTTTGGGGGCAACTGTTATCCATGGCGCAAAATGAGTAAAAGCATTAGTGATGGGTCTATGGATTGGAAAGTGGTACTGGTGACATTTACAACGGTCTTTCTGGCGGAGCTTGGCGATAAGACCCAACTGACGACCCTTTCGATGACGGCGACAACGGGCGCACCCTGGTCTGTATTTGTTGGTTCGGCTTCAGCACTGGTCTTGGCCAGTTTTTTGGGCGTACTGGCAGGGGGCATCATCAGTAAATACATTCCTCCAAACTATATTCAAATTGCCGCAGCGGGTGGCTTTTTGATTATTGGCTCTGTCATGCTCTGGCAAGTGCTGAATGCAGCATAAGTTACCCAAAATCTTTTGCTATACGTCAGAATAGACTTAGTCCAAAGCCGCTGGAGAGTTTCTATGTCGTTACACGCCGAACTCCACAGACACCTAGGTGGCTCCGTGGTACCGCGCATTCTGTGGCGCTACCTCGTCCGTCAGGATCATCCTCTTGCCGCTGAGTACCCTGAGTACGCAAACTTCGAAGCGTTTTTTACGCGCCCCCGCCGTAGCCTCGAAGAGTACCTCGAACTGCATACCCTTGTCGAGCATGTTCAAACCCTCGATGCGCTCCCCTATTTTGTAAGCCGCCTGATTCGCGGCGCCTACGTCTTTGAAAATCTTGCCTATCTAGAACTGCGCTACACCCCTTATTTGCGCACCGACCGTTCCTTAAGCGAGGATCAGCGCATCGATCAAATGGCTGAAGTCGTCAAGGCCATCGGCGAAGCTTCAAGATCTAGCGAATATCCAATTATTACTAGTCAAATTCTCTGTCTGCACAGTCGATTGAGCGACAAGGTGAACCGCGCCATCGTCGATCTCGCAGCCAATTCCCCAGGGTACGTCTGCGGGATCGATGTGGCGGGGGGCGATGCCCACTACGCCCAACGTCTCGATACATTCATCGAACTCTACAAGTACGCCCTCGCCCTCGGCCTAAAAACCACTGCCCATCTCTACGAAACAGTGGACGGCTTTTATCCCCAACTCTTGCCCTACGTCTGCCGCATCGGTCACGGGATCCAAATCCCGCTGCGCTTTCCAGAACTCTTGCCCCAACTCGCAGCCCGCAAACAATGCCTCGAAGTCTGTCCAACCACTTATATAAAGACAGGAACCTTGCAAAATATTGGTCAACTGCGACCTGTCTTTGAACGCTGCTTTGAGGCTGGAGTGGATATTGCGATCTGCACAGACAATGCTGGACTTCACGATGTCCGTTTGCCCTTCGAGTACGAAAACCTGTTGACCAACGATGTCATCGACTTCCAGCAGTTGAAAGCTTGTCAAGAGTCTGCCTTCCGTCATGCTTTCGCTTGGCCTCACCCCCAAGCACCCCAAGCGATGCTGGAGATACAGACGGTTCTTTAAGTTCGTTTTGTCCACAGACAAGCGTTAAGATCCGGGGATGGAAGAACTCTCGACAAATTTAATCCAGTGGTACCCTGGCCACATCGCTAAGGCGCGCCGTCAGTTGCAAGAACAACTGAAGCAGGTGGACTTGGTGCTGGAAGTGCTCGATGCTCGGATTCCCTTGGCTTCGCGCCACAGTGAACTCCTGCAACTGATCGGTGATCGGCCACGGTTGGTAATCTTAAATCGCTCAGATATGATCCCAGCTGGATTTTTGAGGCGATGGGTGACTTGGTTTGAAAGCCACAACGAGCAAATCTTTCCAACGAACTCTCAAGATGGCGAAGGGGTGAAAGCGGTGCTGAAAGCCGCCCATCAAGGAGGGATCAAAGTTAACGAGCGCCGGGTCAAACGGGGAATGCGGCCTAGATCGGTTCGAGTTGCCGTGGTTGGGTTTCCGAATGTCGGGAAGTCTGCCTTGATCAACCGAATGGTCGGCAAGCGGGTCGTTGCCAGTGCGGCAAAACCTGGTGTTACCCGCCAACTGCGTTGGGTGCGCATCGGCGAAGATATTGATCTCTTGGACAGTCCCGGTATTCTGCCACCTCGGATCGACGATCAGATCGCGGCAGCACGTCTGGCAATTTGCGACGATATCGGCCAAGCCGCCTACGTTGCTTCGCGGGTCGCACTCGTTGCCTACGAAATCCTCAGTCCCTTGGTGCCCAAACGCCTCAACGAGCGCTTTGGCGTGGAAGTTGGCTCGCTGACCGGTGAATCTTGGTTAGAAGCAGTGGCAGAAAAGAAATACCAAGGCAATATTGAGCGAGCCGCTGATCACCTATTGTTAGATTTTCGTAAGGGACAACTTGGCCGCATTTCCCTTGAGACCCCAGCTATGGCTCCACCAGCCGCTTTCGATGCGCAGATTGAGGAACCACTGTCACGCCAAGATTCTGTTCTAGAGCACGAAGCAGAAAGTCTCGATTTGAGCTGAAACCCTCCTGCCAGCGCGCTTCGTTGATCGTTAATTTCAAAGTTCTTCCCCGCAGTTGCCAACTCTCAACGAGATGATCGCTGTCGAGACGCTCAATCCAGTAACGCACCTCGGTAAGCGGTGGGCGACGCTGTGGCAGGGCAAAAGCATCGGTTGGTAGACACAGACAAAGGACAAGAGTGGCGGTGGATAGGGCTTTCATGTTTTTTGATAATAATTTCCCGAAGTCTAGTATTCCCCAGGGTCGGTAATTTATGCAATTACCGGGAAATTTACCTAAAATATTTTGCTTTATCGATAAGTTTGTCGCAGAGCCAACAAGTTTTGGCATGGCTGCTAAACCCTTCGTATTGGCCCTGGGTAGCTTGCCACTTGAGGATCACATGTGAGCAATGTAATCCCCTCAACGGTTGCTTGGGCAACCAACAGTCGGTCAAACGGATCTTTGTGAATGTTTGGCAAACTGCTTACCCCTAAGGTGTGTATGGTCTTAATCGGTAACTCTGAATAGCCGTTATCTAGTAAGCCACGTAGCAAAAGATGTGGATCTACTTTGAAATCTTCACGGCCTAAGCTGTTTTTGATCGTGATCTCCCAAAGGCTCACTGCACTGAAGAACAGTTCATTGGCGAGATCGTCGATCAAGGCGGCAGCCTCATCCGTAAGTTCATTGATCGAGTGAATCCCCGACCCCGCAGCCCAAAGGAGGAGATGGGTATCGAGTAGCAGTTTCATATTCCGCTGAACATCTGTTCGATCTCATTACTGCCCATCCGGTCAAAGTCAGCCGGAACAACAATTTGTCCAGCCATGAAGCCCCGTCTTTTCATTTGCGATGACTCTGGAGCATTCAGTGCGATGACTTTGACAAGGGGTTTGCCAGCCTTGGCAATCACAAACGATTCCCCCTTTGCAGCCATATCCACTAGCCGAGATAACTGTGTTTTGGCCTCATGAATGTTGAATATCTGCATTCGGCACCCTCGATTAAACTTAGTTTACTTGACTTAGTTTACTTTGAGAGCTGAAAATCGCCTTTTGGCGATTTTCAGCTCTATGTCTAATCTTTGCGCATCGAAGCTTCGAGGACTTCCAGCCGACTTTTGAGGGAGCGATTTTCGGTTTGCAGCGTTTCAATCGATTCGCGGAGCGTTTTGAATTCTTTATCCTGGGCAATCGTGCCACGAAGACGTTCGCTGGCTTCGAGGGCGCTGCGCTGCACCCGTCCATCGGGATCGTCGGTGGCGATCTGGCCGAGGAAAGGCAGAGCTTTAGTAGATTTCAAGGACTCTAAGGCACTGATGGTGGCCATCCGGATCGAGAACTGAGTTTCTTGAACGATGGCAGAGAGAGCATCAAGGACTTTTTGGTTCTCTCCCCCTTCGCCAGCCACACCGAGGGCACGAATTGCAGCTAGGCGCAGAGATTGCACTGTGCCACGCACTGTTTTGGCCAAAATCAGATCTGCAGTGCGTGTGTCATCTTTGATCGTGGCTAAAGCTGCAACGATGGCACCACGTACAGTTTCGTTCCAAGAATCGCGACTTTCAAGGCGAGGTGCGAGGAGATCGAAGACTTCACTGTGACGCGATTTGCCGAGGGCACGGGCGGCATCGGCACTGACGAAATCACTTTCGTCGTCGAGGAGAATTTTCAAACACGCAAAGGTTTCTGTCGTCCTATCTTCAGCCAGTGCCTGGGTAACGGCACGGCGCACTTGGGGATCTTGAACACCAATCACTTCACGAAGCGCTTGAAAAGCGTAGTCTATCTTCGCATTCCCTAGGACTTGCGCAATCTCGACCCGCAGTCCCCAAAAGACGCTTTCGTCCCCCAGGATTGCTTTCAAATCGTTGGCTACAGCTGGCGTGAGTTGCTTTGCCAATGCCTTGGCTGCCAAGATCCGACCAATCAAATCGGGATCAGATTTTAACTGGTTCTTGAGATTCTCGACTGGGACTGCGAGTTCTAAGGTCTTAAGAATGTGATTGCCGGGATCGAAACTGAAGTAGAGGGGTTTCTCTGCAAACGGAAAACAGATGGTTTGTTCTTTTTCTTGAAAGCGGATGGTGAAGATCTTCGGATCTAGAGCATTTGCAAAGCCAAAGGCGAGACCAATATTTAAGTTGAAAAGAACCGTGAGATCATCGACAGTTTGGGTCTGTTTCACTGTAACTTTGGCGAGGGAAGTTTCGCTGTCCCAGGCATAAGTGACATGAAAATCAGGATGACCACCCTTGAAGACATACTGTTCGAAGAGCGGCAACATATTGCGCCCAGTTGCTTTCTCAATTGCCCGCAAAAGATCGATGGTTTCGACGGTGCTGTGGGCATTGTCCGTCAAAAAAGTTTTGAGGGTTCTAAAAAAAGCGGGATCACCTAAGTAGTGGCGGAGCATTTGATAGACGCATGCACCTTTTTCGTAAAGATGGCGATCGTACAGTTCAATTGGCTCTTTATAGATGTTCGTAACGATCGGGCGGCGGTAGCGGCTGGAATCTTCCTCGATGTAGGCATTTGCGGTCTGGTAGAAGAAGTAAGCCGCGTCTTCAGCACCAAATTCGTGTTCTCTCCAGATGGTTTCTGAATAGGTGGCAGCGCCTTCCTTGAGCCAAGCATGGGACCAATGCTTGATCACCACTAAGTCCCCGAACCATTGGTGGACGAGTTCGTGGGAGACCAGGTCTTCGGGCCAGCGGACTTCTTTGGCGGCGGATTCACTGAGCAAACAGCGATCTGTGAGGGTTGTCGCTGAAGTGTTTTCCATGCCCCCAAAGATAAAATCTTGCACCACAACTTGGGCGTACTGGGCAAAGGGATAGCGAACCCCAAACTTTTCGGAGAAGAAGGCAACCATCTGGGGGGTCTTGCCTAAAGACCGTTGCGCCTCTGCTTCCCGCCCTGGTGTGACGTAGTAAGGTGTGGCGATATCCTCCCAATGGTCTTGAATTTCGCTTAACTCGGCGACGACCAGGGTGATTAAGTAACAAGGATGAACCTTCCCTTGCCGCCAATGAAAAGTTTTGCGGCCATCCCCCGTTTCAATATTGGTCAAAATGCCATTCGAGACAGTTTGGTAGCCCTCAGGAACCGTAACGATCATTTCTGAGGTCGCCAACTGACCGGGATAGTCGAAGCAAGGAAACCAGAAGCGCGAATCTTCATCTTCGCCCTGGGTCCAAACTTGAATTGGCTTGTCCGGATATTCAGAGGTCGGCCCTGTGAAGTAGATACCCCGTCTTGGTTTTTCGACTTGGTACTGAATAGCAATCTCTAAAACTTGATCAGCCACAGGCACTTGAGCCAATTCCAGGGTCAGCTGTTTGCCATCGTGAACAAAAGTAATCCCAGTCCCATCTACAGATACCGTTGAAATACTCATCTCAACAGCATCTAATCTGAGAGTCCGCACACCTTCGTCGATTACACGCAAACGAATACGGCAGGTCCCTGTCAACGACTTGGCCTCCAAATCCAAACCAACAATCAAGGCAATGTGCTCAACATTTCCGGGTTTGTCAGGCATGTATTGGGGACGGGCACCAGGCAGGGCAAACTTTTTGTAATCGTGATTCACAGGATGGCTCTTCGACAGCGTAGCCACTCTAGCGCAAGTGTCGTACTAAGCACCGTTCGAAACGCGATTCAAGTGGACAATTGTAGGATGAACTGCCTCGGTGTGCTTCTGATTCTCTGCGGATCGCTTTGGAACCTGCCGGTAATGGCAGAACCAACTGCAGTGGCTTCAGAACCAGTTATTTTGCTCGATGTGACGATGACCGATGGTCAGCCTTACGTCTCTTTAATGGACGTCGCGAATCGCCTCAAAGCCAAACTTGAAGTGCTGGCTGAAGAAAGAGTTGTCCGTTTGATCTACGGCGACCTCCAAGCATCCATCGGAGAAAATGCTCTTCTTAGTGTGAACCAACAGTTAGTGCTCCTGAGCATCCCGCCCTACTGGTCTAAGGACGAAATGTTTGTGCCCCTCGATGCGGTTCAGAAGATTTTTTACGCCGATATCCGTTGGCGTATCCAGACAAGACAGGTCGTTTTTCTGCTCCCGCGTCGTTTAGGGGCAGAACGATAGTGCAGAATGGGTCGCTTTTGAGGTAGTATGATTGTTCGTGCTTTTGAGAGTTCATCGTTATGCCCAAGATGAAAACGCGCCAGTCCGCTGCAAAGCGCTACGCCAAGACAGGCAGTGGCAAAATTCGTAGACTGCGTGCAGGCAAAAACCACTTGCTATCCCACAAGAGCCGCTCGCGGATGCGCAGTCTCTCATCCAAAGCTGAAATCAGCGAATCCGATGAGTACAAAGTCATTCGTCAGTGTCCCTATCTATAACAACGCTGGAGTATTGTCATGGTTCGTGTGAAGCGCGGCAACGTTGCCCGCAAACGTCGCAAAAAGGTTCTCAAGCTCGCTAAGGGTTTCCAAGGCAGCCACTCCCGTCTGTTTACGGCTGCAAATCAACAGGTGATGAAGGCGCTACGCAACGCCTACCGCAACCGCCGCACCAAAAAGCGCGATTTTCGCTCCCTCTGGATCATTCGGATCAATGCCCAAGCGCGGGTAGAAGGAACTTCCTATAGCCGTTTGATCGATGGTCTGTGTAAGGCAGAGGTCAAGCTGAATCGCAAGATGCTTGCTCAACTCGCGGTTCTCGACCCAGCTGCTTTTGCTGAAGTCGCCCAAATCGCTAAAACAGCGCGAGCTTAAGCAAAATGGGGCGTGCACTATCCGCCCTGTTGATTTCAATCCTTTTTGGGGTGCTACCAGTTTCGGCGGCACCCCTTCAAATGATTCAATCAAGACAATACTTAATAGTCGCTGTCAAAGCAGATCTTTATCCTCTCGGTTTTATCGATGGTGACAGGGCTGGTTTTGAGGTGGATCTGGCTCGCGAATTGGCGCGGAAACTATTTGGTGATCCCAAAGCGATCCGCTTCGTCACAGTCAAGAATCAGGAGCGCCAGGAATTCCTTGAAAAAGATACAGTCGATCTGATCATCGCTGACTGGAGTATCACGGTTCCTCGCGCCCGCGCTACTGATTTTAGCTTGCCTTATCTGACGACTAGCCAAAACGTTCTGCTCAAAAATGGCAGTACGATCCAAAAACTTAGCGATCTCTCCCACCGTAAAATTGCCGTTTTACAAGGATCGAGTGGAGCAGTAGCTCTCAAAAACTTTGTACCAGATGTCTTAATTGTTTCTGTAAAGTCCTACCAGGAAGGCGTTGAAGCTGTAGAACTTGGCAGGGTGGAAGGCTTTGCTTCAGACAGCCCAGTTTTAGGTGGTTGGGCAAAGCAGCACCCAGCCTATCGCCTGATCGATACAGAACTTGATGCCCGTGCCCTTGCTATCGGAATGCCCCGTGGTCTTGAAACAGATAGTTTACGGCGTTGGGTGAATGCCCAGATCGCCGAACTCTTGAAGGCAGGTTGGCTAGCGGAAAAAGCCAGTGCATGGGGATTAAAGTAAGGGCAAATTTTATTTTCGATCCAGCTTAGAAAGCGCATCAACGGACAGGCTCTTTACATAACTTAATGTCTGAGCGCTTGCTCTCTCAGCAGTGTAAACTTTTACTTAATATATGAAACCGTCCATAGTATCCCCAAATAGTCAAGAGAGTTGCAGTTAGTCATGTTTAAAATTTCTGCGAAAGTGCTTATTGTGCCTGGGATTCTCCTGCTGATTGCGGGTGGAACCAGTTTTGCTTTGAGCAATTTCTCGGATGGAGCAAAAACAGACTATGAAAATGCTGTGTTAGCGACTGCAGGCGACGTTCATGCAGGCAGGGTTCTCTTCAATGCCAACTGTTCAGCGTGTCACGGCACGGAAGCAAATGGCTGGATCGGGCCCAATCTGCATAGTGTCAAAGCTCGCAAATCGGATGTTGCGATCATTCGCCAAATCGACAGTGGTCTCACCCCTCCCATGCCCAAGTTCGAGCTAAACGAACGCCAGATGGCGGATATTCTCAGCTACCTCAAAAGCATTTAACCTTTTCTTGCACAGAACCTTCACGTGCACAAAATAATGTGGCAGTCTAGATCAAGCAGCGTGTTACTGCTGGAGAACTTTATTTTATGTCCCGTCTTGCTCGGCGCGTGAGCGCCCTCACTCCTTCGCTGACTTTAGCGATCGCCGCACGTACGAAGGCGCTCAAAGCAGAAGGTATTAATATTCATGGCCTTAGTGCTGGAGAGCCGGATTTCGACACTCCAGCCGTGATCACCGCTGCAGCCCATGCGGCTCTTGCGCGTGGAGAAACTAAGTATGGCCCTGTGTCTGGCCAGCCTTTGTTGCGCCGATTGATCGCCGACAAGCTCGCAAAAGAGAACGGTCTGCCCTTCACTCCAGAACAAATTCTGGTCACCAACGGCGGCAAGCAGTCCCTTTACAATGCGATCATGGCCTTGATCGAACCAGGGGATGAGGTTTTGATCCCTGCTCCCTACTGGTTGAGCTATCCAGAGATGGTGGCGCTTGCGGGTGGAACCTCTGTGTTTCTGCCAACGGATGAAGCGAGCGACTTTAAGATTTCAGCAGCCCAGCTCGAAGCCGCAATCACCCCGCGTACCCGCCTGTTGATTCTAAACTCGCCCTCCAACCCAACTGGGATGATCTATAACCGCTCAGAGCTTCAAGCTCTAGCTGAAGTGGTAGTTCGGCGAGACTTGCTCGTCATCTCCGACGAAATCTACGAAAAGCTTGTCTATGATCGAGCGGAACACGTCAGCATCGGCAGTTTTGGCCCAGAGATTTTTCAGCGCACGATCATCAGCGGTGGTTTTAGTAAAGCCTACGCGATGACTGGCTGGCGACTGGGCTACCTAGCAGGCCCCTCCGACATCGTTGAAGCGGCCTCGAATATCCAAGGCCATAGCACTTCCAATGTTGCGGTTTTCGCTCAGGCTGGAGCAATTGCTGCGCTTCAAGAACCAAGCATTCCTGAAACCGTTGAAGCGATGGTTCGGGTCTTCGCAGAACGCCGACTGCGCATGTTCAGTGCCTTAAGCGCCATTGATGGTATCCAATGCTGTTGTTCTCAAGGGGCTTTTTATCTGTTCCCGAATATTTCAGCCAGTGGGTTGGATTCCACCACTTTTTGCGAACAACTTCTCGACCAGTTTCATGTAGCAGCAGTGGCTGGTGTGGCTTTCGGCTCCGATAGCCATATTCGCCTCTCCTACGCCACCGACAATGAAACCATCGATCAAGGCATTGCTGGCATCAAGCGCTTCATGGCCACCCGCCTGACTTACGCATCGCTGCGGTGAGACCAAACCCTGAACATCAGCTAGCTCTCTGGCTCTTCTTTGATTTTGGCTTCCAACTTGCCAATTTTCGACTGCAAGCGCTCTAGGTCTTGCTGCATTTTGATGCGGCGCTTTTCTTCTTCAGACTTCAGCTTTTCTTGCTCTTCTTGCATAAGCGTGATCCGCTTTACCCCTTCTAAATTCACCCCATATTCTTGGGTAAGTTGCTTGATATAGCGCAGTTGTTCAATATTTCGCTCAGAGTACAAACGGGTTTCCCGCTCTTTACCCCCCTTGCCTTCGCCGCGCCCGGGCATCCGGTAGGGTTTAATCAGGTTGACGCGTTCGTATTGACGCAAAGTTTGGGGATGCATGCCCACCAATTCGGCAGCCACAGAGATGATATAGACGGGTCGATCCTTAGGATCATCGAACTGAACCATAACTCACTTGAGTCCGTAGCGATCACGTCTAGTAATGTAGCACAGCGAAAAGCTTAGTACTCAAGCGCAGTATTCAGCCTTACATAATCACGCTCAAGTGCGAGCCTTGATGGTTCTTTTCCACTTCGATGCGCGATTGAAAAGCTTCTTTGAGTTCCTGGATGTGGGTAATCACAAGAATGCGAGAAAAATCATCAGCGACGGCGTTGATCGACTGGACGAGGCGTTCGCGGCCTTCTTGATCCTGGGTACCGAAGCCTTCATCGATAATCAACGTCTGTAGGGCAGCCCCGGAACGGCGGGCGAGAAGCCGTGAGAGCGCAAGCCTGATGGCAAAATTCACCCGATAAGCTTCACCACCAGAGTAGGTCTCGTAGGGGCGTGTCCCCCGCGCATCGGCGATCAAGATTTCGAGAGTGTCGATCATCTTGCGGGCATTTTTGGTTGCTTTCTGGGTGACAAACTGAACGTGCAATTGGTTGTCGCAGAGGCGCGACAACAGCTGATTGGTCTCTGTCTCTAATTCGGGCAACACATTCTCGATAATCAGGGTTTGAATGCCATTTTTGCCAAAGGCACGGGTCAACTCTTTGAAAAGTTGCTGTTGATGTTGGGCTTGATCCAGTTGTTTTTGTTGCTCGACACTTTGTTTTTCAAGGGTATCGATTTGACCAATGCGCTCTTCGAGGGCACCCAATTCGCTGAGTCGTACTTCTTGGGCTTGACGATTTTCTTTGAGGGTTGCTTCTCTTTGCGCAATTGCCTCACTGTGGTCAGGAATCTCTCCAAAGACCAATTGCTGATCTGAGCGCAACTTTTGCAGATCCAGGAAGTTTTGCGAACTTTGCTGCAACTGTTTTTGCAGATCTTTCAGGACTGCGACTTCTTCAGGGTGACGATTACGCGCTTTTTGCCATTCTTGTTGCCGCAGCAGCCAATGTTGACTTTCTTGTAACTGTTTGCGCAGTTGTTGATGGACATTCAGGTCATAGTTCAAGCTAGCGATCTGTTCCTTGGCGTTCTGAATCTGAGCGAACAGTTCGAGAGCAAATTGTTCCTGTTCGAGCTGGTTGCTGAGGGTTTCCACCGCAGATTGGAGAGGTGGCAGATCGGTTTCGAGTTGAGCGACGAGTTTTCGGGCACGTTCGATCTCCCCTTGACGAATCTCCGCCCAGCGCCAGCGATCTGCCTCACTGCGCGCCATGGCGTGTTCTTTTTCGTCGTAGTTGATCAGTTGGATCTCCTGCTCGACATTGGCCAGTTGACGGCGAAGCTCATGGCCAAAATCTTGGCGTTCGATCTGTTGTTTGAGATCTTGGAATTGGCTGCGCAATTGTTGAATCTGGACACTCCCTTCTTCGATCACGCTTAACTGCTGCCGCAATTGTGCTTGTTTCGTCAACAAACTTGGCATTTGATCCAATTCTCGGTTGATCTCGAGATACTCTTGGCGCAAAATACGCACTTCGTGATCTGTGGTACTCAGTTGGTGCGTGAACAAAACGAGCTGATCGTCCAACTCTAAACGCTGATTCTGATAGTCCTCCCGCAACTTTTGGCGATGGTCTGCGTCGAGTGGGCCACCACAGAGGGGGCAATCGGCACTTTCAACATCGAGAAGTTGCGTCTTTTCGTCGAGGCGTACTTGTTCGCGCTGAAACTGCTGCTGTTGCAGTTCGATCCGATCCATGAATGCTTTGCGTTCGTAGCCCTTTTCTCGCACCCGATGGAGATAGACACCTTTCTTTTCAAGGATTTCAAGCTTTTCGACGACCTGAGCGAGGGTCTGCTCGTGAAAACCTTTCTTGGTCAACTCCTGCTGCAATTTACGGATCTGTTGCTCGAAAAGTCCGAGTTGTGCCTGCAAATCGCTTCTTTGACGATGGACTTCCGCCTCGATCTGTAACTTCTCCTGGAGCTTTGGAAAAGCCTCCCGTTGCCGCTGGTCGTAGCTCGACAGATTGGTGCGGGCACGAATCAGCTCTGCCAAACCCTGCTCGACTTTCGGCGCATCTTGGAGAAGGATGAGAGCATCTTTCTGTTGTTGAGTGAGGTGCTCTAGCCGATTCTGATGGCGTTGAAGTTGCAAGTTGAGTTCGTAGCGCTCTGCTTCGCGGCGGCGCTCCAATTCTTGGCAACGGTTTGTAAGGGCTTGGTGGCGGGTAAAGCGTTCCCCCATGGCCGCTTCTTCGGCTTGCAATTTTTGGAACAGCGCACAACCTTGGGCAATTTGTGCCTCCTGCTGAAGTAAGACTTCAATTTCCCGAACTGTGCGGGTTTGGCGTTCAGCCTGACTTTGAAGTACAGCCTGAGCCTGGGTTGCCTGGTCTACTTGCTTGGTGAGTGCTTGAATCGCTTGTGCCAACTGCTCACGCTGGCGCTGCTGACTACGCAGTAGGGTCAGTTTCTCATCCGCTTGTTTGGCGAACGTTCTTAGTTCAACCAACTCACCCTGCATCGTTTCGCGCCGAGTTAGTAGCATCGGGCGCTCGGCAATCGCTTGTTTACTGCGCTGCAGAGTTTCTTTCAGGATCTGGACTTGATTGGCGAAGTATTTTTCCTTTTCTTTGCTCTGTTCGCTGAGGGTTTCGTAGCGCTTCAGGTTCAAAATCTCGACAAGGACTTCCTTGCGTTCGGCGGGACGTTTAAGCGTAAATTCATCTGCACGGCCTTGGCGCAAGTAGGCAGAATTAATAAAAGTCTCGTAGTCCATCTTGAGGACTTCATTGATTCCCTCCTGGGTCGAACGAATTGTTTGGCGCGTGAGAGGCCGGAAACCACCACTGCCATCGCTGACTTGAAACTCCAGGGAACTATTCTTGTTCAGCGTGCGGTTTCTGATAATTCGAAACATTTGCCCTTCACAGCCGAAGGTGAGATCGACTTTGGTTTCTGTAGCCCCGCGCCGAATCACATCGTCATCTGAATCTGCCCTCGACTTACCCCACAGTGCCCAGGTCAGTGCTTCAAGGAGCGACGACTTACCGGAGCCATTTGCCCCGCAGACGCAAGCCGTATGGAGGCCCGAGAAGTCCAACTGACAATCTCGGTAGCTCAAAAAATTTACCAGATTCAAATGATGAGGAATCATGAGCAACCGTTCACGTATGCGTTTAGCCTATCATTTGCTAGCCAACTGTC
Source organism: Gloeobacterales cyanobacterium ES-bin-313 (assembly GCA_014379585.1). Taxonomy (GTDB): domain Bacteria; phylum Cyanobacteriota; class Cyanobacteriia; order Gloeobacterales; family Gloeobacteraceae; genus JACMLN01. The sequence continues at coordinate 52,780 of JACMLN010000046.1, forward strand.
TAGTTTAACCCTCGGATTCTGGCTTCCCTCAAATCATATGGATGCTGAATCAATCTACGTATTTTTTTCATTTCGGCAAGTGAGATAGATATGGCGAACGGCACCAAAGGGCAGGGGCAAGCCCCGCCCTCTGGACTCCCGCCCCTTGGGGGACGGACGCGCCCGTCCCCCAAACCCCCTCGGCGAACTTTTATGGCTTGATACTTGGAATTGCATCGGGCGCTACGCGTGGTGATGCGGAATTGGAGGGGGATCGGGAGAGGTTTGGGTGTCCGATGGGAGGTGCATTGGGTTTTGCCTCAGCTACTCATTGCGATGGTGAATTGGCATTACTTGGTTCAGGCTAGGAAACTCTTTCACTTTAGTAATTATGATCACTTCGTTTTATATCAAACTACACTGCGTAGCGTTCCTACTATCTGCCAAGCTTTGCTCTTTGAAGCCGTCGATTGACTGAAAGCTCAAGGTTATTCACTGCGTAAATTGTAATTCCATTTGCCAAATCTCCGACTGCAAGTGTCTCGCTATCCTTACCAAATGCAAGAAAGGTAGCCCGTAGGCCACCCGCAAAATCTCTCAGAACTTCCCCAGAATGAACATCATAGATATAGATATCTCGATTGCTTCCAGGAAGAGCCACCAATTTTTCATCGGGGCTAAAAGCGACTGGTCCACTTGAAAAACTCGACAATCCAAATTCTGTGATCGTTTTTCCAGATTTTACACTCACAAGTCGATAGCCTTTGATTCCATCTCCAACACAAATAAGCACTTTACCATTCATAATAAACTTCAACCCAAGGATCTGCTGATCTTCTATGTAAATCTCTGATATAAGCCTGCCAGAGTTAACGTTGAAGATTTGAATAGCTCCATTTGTACGACCAATCGCCAGCATCTTGCTATTTGGGCTGAAGGTTATTACTGAAATCTGTTCAGCTCCATCACCTAGCCGTCTAAGGAGTTTATTGGAGAGAGTATCAAATAGAAGAATTTGGCTAGAAATTAGGGTATTAAGATCATGATATTTATCCAAAATACTGGCGAAATAGAGACCATTCGGACTCAATGTATTTCCTTTAAGAATTAAATCCACGTTAAACTTGGTAATCATATTGTGAGCAACTTCATAGCTCCGATCTAAAATAACCGAATTTTCATCTTGAACACGCAATGCAGAATCATAGTCTTGAGGATAAATGTGTTTAAATATGCCTTCAGAGAGCTTCAAAGTTGAATCTGGGCAGTCTAGCTTAAAGCCGCTGAATGCCTCCAATCCTGAGTTTTCAACTGAAGTTATTTTGTTACTATTTTTGCAAAATGAAATTTGCAATTTAGCAGATGTATAAGTTCCTACTAAAAAACGATTTGGGTCAGGGCTAGCATCATGATGCCCTGTTGAAAGTAATTGTAATGCTACACCCATACAACCTGCGACAACAGCAGTAGCAAGTTTTGTTAAATCGGATTTGTATTTTAGGGAAACTAGCTTAGGTTTGGGTAGAAATTGTTTTTTAGGAAAAAAATTACTTCGCTTTTTTGCTGGAAATGGATCTCGTCCATTGAGTAATATCTTTCGATAGCACCAAGGACAGTCGTCAAGTTGAGAACCGTAAGTGTGTTGAGTATTCACCGTACAAGTTCGTAGTGATTTTTCTGCGAGGCTCAAAGCTTCGCACCACTGACATGCAGTGGGTCGTTTCTGAGGGTTTTGTTGACTATCTATGAGACAAGCAATAAAAAGCTCTTGGAGTTTCGGATGTAGTAAGGCAAATGGAGTTGTAAGGGAAGAAGGGCGATAAGGAACCGAGTGGCCAGCGTAGCAAAAATGACCAGCCGCGATCCGCTCACCTAGGCTTGGTGGTTCACCTTGACCTGTATAGATGGCTGCAAAAGGATGGCTACCTTCCATCAGAGTTTGAAAAATTAAAATGGCCAAGGCAAAGTTATCTTGATCAGCAGTACGGGTCACTTCTGAAAGGGTTTCTCCTTGAAGTTCAGGGGGCATAAATTCGGACTTGCCTACCCGACAGCGGTACACAGTATCACCGTCAATCACTTGGAAGGAATCAGCGTCTACCAGCGTTACTTCGGCTTTCTTGGTAACAAGTACGTTGGACTCATTGAGATCCCCAATCACATATCCACGACTGTGCAGAGTTTCGACTGCTTTGGCAAGGTTATGGGCTGTGCGATGCAGATCACGGTAATTAAACAAGGGATTGATTTCCAATCGCGTTTTCGGATTGTAGTAATTTACAATCGGGCGTGCATCGACTGCCTGGGGCATTAAAAATCCGACGATCTGATCTTCACCATCGAGCAGGAGATCCAATGGCCACGCAATGTTGACCTCTTCTTGCGCCAAGGATTTCGCAGAGGTTTGATCCAGCATCACCGTAAGCTTTTGCTGGATCGCTTCAGAAGGC
>JACMLN010000047.1 GCA_014379585.1 Gloeobacterales cyanobacterium ES-bin-313
GTGACGCACCATCACTCCAGATTTCTTGGCAATCCAGCCAGTTTCTAGGCCAAGACGCTCCTCCAAGTCCGCTGCTGTTACCCGGTTTTTGGGAAGATACTTACCTGTAGCAAGAATTTTGATGCGCATTGGCATGGGAATCCTGGAGATTTTGCCTTCATTGAAATGAACTAACACACAGCATCACCCAAGATCCGCAAAAAATCTTCTTTCTGGCGGCATTGGGGTAATTTGATCGGACAACTCCCTTATAGATTTATCGGTCTAATTCGATACTGCTGAGAAATTCTCACCGCGATGCCCAGGCTGAAGCTTTTACTTCTTTGCTTTCCGAAGGAGCCTACGACTATAGCTATACAGCACGCGCCACAACACCGGGTGTTTTCGTTGTTCCACCCCTGAAGGCTGAAGAGATGTATCAACCAGAAGTCTTCGGCAGAGGCGGAACGGATCGGGTGGTTGTGAAGTGAATTTTGGCTTCCATAGCGGCTTGGCACTCGGAATTACATTGGGCGCTACGCGTGGTGATGCGGAATTGGAGGGGGATCGGGAGAGGTTTGGGTGCCAATGAGTGTATCTAAGCTATTTGGGTTTGCCGTAGTGCTAGGCGGCCAGTTTGAGCGTCTCGATCACGTCCGTCGCCTGTAGAAGTGACTTAAAGTCTAAAAATCATCGCAGATCTCCTAAAGAATCCTCCGCAAACGGTACATATATCGACAGACACACGAGACACACGAGACGCTCAGAACGGTTCAGATGCCGTGCCTGTGCCAAGAAGTTCTGGTGTCTTTCATTCCCGTTACAAAGGAGATTGTGATTATGAAATATGCAAAATTCTGTTGCCTTTCGGCTCTTGCTGCCGCTGTGTTTGTCGGTTCCATAGCTCTGCCTAGTTCAGCCTTCAGTACCATCACGACCAAGCAGAGTTACTTCACACACAGCACCCGCGAATCGGCGGCCTTTACCACCAGCAGTGTTCCATGGGTGGATCTATACACTACCAGTATCACAGTTCCGGCAACCGCTGGCCCTTCCTACCTGCGGGCGCGCTTTACCGCCGAGTCAATCTGTGATGGCCTCGGCGTTCTAGGCATCTGTCGAGTGCGCGTAGTCTATATCAACGGCGCCCCCATTGAACTAGAGCCGTCGAGTGGCACCGACTACGGCTTCGACAGCACATCCAACGGGTCGCAGGGCAGCAACTCCCAGGAAGGCCATGCCCTCGAACGCACCAGCCCAACGCTCCTGCCCCCCGGAACTTATCGAGTCATCGTGCAGGTGTCAGTGGACGATCCGCTGGTCTACTTCACGGTGGACGACTGGCACCTCACTCTCGAGTTGCACGCGCCTTAGACTGTTAGACTCCACTCCCTACTTTGGTAGACTCGCAATGCGTCACCCATGTTTGTAGCCGAAGGACAAACAGGACAAGGGTTTCAGACCTCTATTGCGAAGAGCGTACGCCTACATCAATCGGCAGAGCCTCGTCGGCAGAGCCTCGATAGTTACTGTTCCAGCCTGGCTAGATCCAGGCTCATCCATAGTTACTGTTTCATCGACAGACCCAAGGAAGGTGTATACCTCTAAGTAGTAAATAGCACCAAATGTCGTTTCATAGGCAGGTTCAAGTTGCAGTGGGCCTTTTTGATTCGCTAACAGGAATTTAAGGATGCTCCGGTCTGATTCTAAAGAAATAAGTGCCATCTGAGTTCCGGATGGATCACTGTGCCAGCTCGAGCCAGTAATTGTCGCCGGATACTGCTGCCCTTGAGTGTCTGTAAGCATGTAGCCAGGAAGATTAACCATGGGCTTACTCCTGAGAGAGGCTATTGTGCTGTTCGGCAGTACTTGCACACAATAGCATCCTAGCGTTTCATGCGCAGTTTGATGGGTATCCGCAGCATGGTTTGCCCCTACATACTTCGTGATTGAATCGCTCAATTTAAAGGCGAAACGGTGCTGATCAATGGCAATCCCTGAGTAGCTGTAAACCCTGGCAAGACTTTACGGATTCGGGCATTATCGAGTTGAAGGTGTTGGTCTAGGACAGTTGAAATCACATCGCGGAAGTCAGTAGTGACCATGAGATCGCGGCCTTCGTAGAGTTGGCCACTGCTCAGACCAGGCCATTGCCCGTAAACTTTGCCGCCTTTCACACTGCCACCCGCTAACCAGATGACGTTGCCGTGGCCATGATCGGTACCACCGTTACCGTTTTCGCGGACAGTGCGCCCAAATTCGGAGAGCACGACGATAGCCGTGTCGTTATAGATCGGGCCGAGGGTTTGGGCGAGGGTGGCGATGCCTTGGCCGAGTTGGCGCAGACGATTGTTCAGTTGTCCTGCTTCATTGACGTGGGTATCCCAGCCACCGACGGCGATGAAACCAAGTTGAACATTGGTATCGCGCACCATCAATTTCGCAAGGCGTTGGGCATCCCCAGCAAATCCGTTCACCGAAAGGGCACCATTGTTGGCTGCTTTCATCTCGGCATCGGGGGATTTGAGATCATCCATGATCGTCTTGCGGGCACTGCGTCCTTCTTGATAGGTCTTGGAAAGGGCATCGTTACCACCGTAAAGACTGTCAAAAGCAGAAGCGACTTGGGGTCGATCTAGGGCAGAGAAATTCACGGAACCACGACCTGTGGCGAGGCTGGCCACAGAGCGAGGACCAGACAGAATACGCGGCATCGTCGCGCCGACGTTGATTGCCTGCACCGGATTGGCTCCGCCCAAATTGCCAAGCAAGCGGTTCATCCAACCATCGGGGGTCGATTTGATGCCGGGAGTGCCGCTTTCCATAAAGTCTTGGGCATCGAAGTGGGAACGGGTGACATCGGGAGAACCAGCGCCGTGAACGAAGGCGAGACTGCCTTGTTTCCATAATGGAAGAATCGCTGCGAGGCCAGGGTTCAGACCAAAGTGACCGTCGAGGTCTAGAGCACCGTTGGCTTGATCGGGGCGGGGTACGGCGATGCGTGGGCGACTTTGGTAGTAGGCGGATTCGCCGTAGGGAACAACAATATTCAGACCATCGACGGCTCCCCGCAAAAAGATCACGATCAGACGCTTACGGTTGGTGGTGGTTGAAGCAGCTTGCACTTGTCCTGCCCAAGCATTGGAGCCGAGGGCGAGAATGGCGCTAAACGCCAAAAATTCACGTCTGTCCATAGGGAAGTTTTCCTAGTAATGCATCATTTCAGGACTGGCCAGGATCAAGGCACCACGCAGATCTGGGGTGGCTTTGGCCAGGGCTGCACTGGTCTTTGGTGAAAAGCGATTGCCGAGGGTGTTGGCCAACTGCGTTGGATCTAAGGGCTGGGCGAAGGAGCTGAAAACTGGTTTAGGAGGGGGTTCTGGGGGCAACATCACCCCGTCCTCCGGTTGAGGAGAAATCAAAGGCGACTTGGGCAGACGCGCAAGCTTGCCACTGGCCAAAGCGGTGGCGAAACTAATGCGGCGGGTTAGGGCATCGGGACTGAGCCACGCGGCTTCGGTATTTTGGTAACCGTTGGGAGTCTGGCAACCGTAAAGAGGCATACCAAACTGATTCAACTGGGCAGCCACAAGGAGAGGATTTTGAACGGGTTGACCACTGACCCGCAGGCTTGAAACCACGTACTGGTAGGGAGATTTGAATTTGGCTCCGTAGTACTTGGGATCTTGGAATTCGCTGCTATGAAAAAGCGTATTGAGCATTTCTCGAATATCACCGTCGGTTTCTAAGTAGCGCTTGGTGAGTTTGTCCACCAGGGATTGGGGGGGATTGTCTGCTACAAAGTACTGGGCTAACTCGTAGCTGATATGTCGGGCTGTGACAGGGCTATGTACTAGGAGCGCGATGGCCTTGGCACCTTCTTCGGGGCCACCTGCTTTGATCGTCTGGCCTAGGAAAAGCTTTTCACCAGAATCATGGCGGCTGGCATCGAAACAGAAGGCATAACTGAGGCCACGGCGACCATTGCGACAGAAGCCCCAGCCAGTGAGCACTCTCGCCAGTTCAGTAACATCTTTTTGGGTGTAGCCACCGTCTACGCCGAGGGTATGCAACTCCATCAGTTCGCGGGCAAAGTTTTCATTTAAACCCTTGAAGCGTCCCCGCGCGCCGGGAGTATTCGCGCCCGTATTTTGCCAGTTATCCAGATAAAACAGCATGGCTGGGTGACTGGCAGTAAACATCACCAAGTCTCCGAAATGGCCAAGGGCGTAGGGTCGAATTGCCTGCTGTTCGTAGGCACCGACCCAGAGGCGATCCAAACCTTTGCCACTATAGACATTGAAGTGGTTGTACCAAAAATCGGTCATCACTTCTTGAAGTTGGCTTGGGCTTTCGACTGCCCGGACTAAGCGCGCTGTTGTTGCTTCTTCAAGAATGATTCGGGCGCGGCGGCGCTGGGCTTTGATTGCAGCTTTTTGTTCGTCAGTGAGTTGCGGTGTTTGGGGCGTTGCCGAAGGATTTTGCAAATTCTGCTGTTTTCTGAATTGACCCAGGAGCATCTGTTTGAGTTCTTTGGTCGGCCCGTACTCCTCAAACAGTTGGCTTGGCATCATATTTAGGGTTTGGAAACTAGCCAACTGTTGGCTGAGCGCAGGTGGTTGGGGGATCGACTCTGGTGAAAGTTGCTCTTGGATATAGCGCTCGATGCCTATACTCTGAACCCGTTGCACCTCGCCAGGAGTCGGGCCAAAACTAAGACGATTAATAAAATGAAGAACCTTCGGATCGGCTGTGGTGTTCGCTCCAAAGGCAGGAGCAATGAGGCCAAGGGCAAGCAGACCATTTAGAACGCAGCGCTGAAGTCGGGTGGACACGACAAATCTCGATGGCGGGTTGCTGCCTTAGACGTAGGGCAAGGTGGATTCGGTTCAAATTTTGGCTGGCTTACTATAGGTACGGCATTGCGAGGGAAGAACCGCATGAAAAGAACCCAGTGGCTTTCAGCAGCTATCAGCCTCAGTCTTTGGGGCAACAGTGCTTGCGCAGCCCCTCTATCTAGCCCTTACACGGATCCCCAGTACTTAACCAAAATGCCTTTTGGCACCCATTCCCACTGGCTGCAACCTTGGCGTGCGTATTTAGAGACGATTCCCGCTAGTCGCTATCTCGACGGTGTCGGCATCAACCTCAATGTCCAAACAGCCAATCCCGAGCCTTTACTGCGCCTGCTCTCTCGCCAAGGTGTGCGCCACCTGCGCATCGAAATCGGTTGGGGAAATATCAACTACGACGATGAAACCCAACTCGATAATGCCGCAAACCTGAGATTGATTTTGCTGGCCTGCAAAAAATACGGGATTCGGCCTCTGATTTTGCTCAATGCGAATCATGGCATTCCCTGTCCCGTCAAGAATAGTGCACTTACATTGGCTGCCCCAGTCAAGCCAGGGGACACGACGATCTTAGTGAAAGAAAGTTCGGGTATCCGATCGGGTTTCAGTGGTCTTTCCAATGTCACAGACTATATGGCTGCCCAATATCTGATCACCGAAGTCTCTGGCAACCGTTTGACCCTTGCCATTCCTCTCTCATCGGCATTTCCATCGGGTCATACTTTTGCAGTAGGAACCTGGAAATACCGCCCCTTCGGCCCTGCAGGTTCTGAAGACTATCGCAATACGATTGCTGGCTGGCAACACTATGTTGGCATCGTCGCACTTTTTGTCGGGGATTTGATCGGTACTCCCCAAGATCGTGGCTTCGACCTAGAGATTTGGAATGAATTAACTTTTGGTTCTGAATTTCTCTATATCAACCATCACTATGCCAAAAAACTCTATGACTACGACGAAACCCAGGTTTTTGGCAATATTGTCAACGACACGGCTAGCTTTGTTGAGGCCAATTCAGTTCTATTTAAAGGCGTTGGGATCAGCAATGGTTTTGCGAATACGATTCCTTGGCCTGGAGCTGGAGAACAGCCAGATCGGATTACGGCAATCTCCAAACATCCCTATCAGGGCAGGCTCACTTACCCCAAAAACGAATATCCTGGAGCGCAGCTAGACGCCCTATTTCAGACACCGAATCCCGCTTTTGTCCCAAGCTATTCGGAATTCTTGCCAGAGTATTTTGGCTTGGGTTTGCAGACAGAAACAGCGATTCGGGACATGGCTCCGATCTCCACGAGCATCTATGGTGGCAAGGCCCATGGTCGCTTTGCAGGCAAGATCGAGCGTCCAGTTTGGATCACAGAAGTCAACCTTGGGCCTAGCGATGAGAATCCTAATATTTCTGTTGAACGTGCTTGGCAGATCAAGGCGAAGTCAATTTCCCGCTATCTGACTTTCTATTTGAATAAAGGAGCAAGCCGCGTTTCATTATTTGCTATTTCGGGGGGCGATAAAAACATTGGCATTGTCCCCCAAGCCTTTCTAGATCGTCTGCCAAATATGCTCACAACTGCCGATCCTCAGCCGTTTATTTCTGCTCCGCTCCGGGTAATGGGTCGCATTTCTAAGACATTTTCGGTTGGCCTAGATCGTGGTCTGAAGACAACCCGTCCGTTACAGGTACTTTCGATCAGCGATACCCACGACCACTTTCAATTTGCAGGCAATGGCAAGCCTGGAACACCCAATCTTTACGACCGCGATGTCTTGGCGATCTTGCCTTTTCAAATCAACAAGAAGCGCTTCGTGATTCCCTACTACGTGATGACAAGGGATATTGCCAAAGACCTGACCCCCGAAAATTTCACTGTCGAAATTGGTGGGTTTAACACAGCGGGAGCCACACTCTCCGTCTACGACCCAATCAACGATCGGCCTGTGCCATTCGCGATCCAATCTCAAACCAAGAATACGTTCAAACTCCAACTCACCGCCGCCGATTACCCCTACTTACTGACTGTGCAAGAAAAGTAATCACTTCGGGACTTTCCGCATCCTTCCCTGGCTGAAGCCAAGACTCTGTGGGCACTCTAGGAAGGTAACAGACAAGATTTTTGGATGCACACCGAACACGTCGAATTTTATGAACATGCCCTCTGTTGGCTAGGCAGATCGCGCGAAGCCTACCGCCTGCTCAGTGAAGCGGTTATTCCAAAACTCTCGACTTGGCTAAGGGGGCAGAGCGACACGAAGAGTGTTCGGGACTGGCAACCCAGCGAAGTGCGCCCCATTCTGTATCCGGTCGTCACCTGCGGGGAGATCAGCAATCCACTCACCTGTGAATCCCTGTTGATCTGCGGCTCAGGCAGCTATTACAACCCCTGCGATCTCGCCGCATTGGTCTTTGTTCAGCGCCCAGGGGAGCCAATGAGTCAACTCATCCAACGACTGCGCAGTACCGAAGCCCTGATCCGGCGCGGCCCCGATGTCACCATCGAAAATATCAGTCTCGCCAAAAATAAACGCGACTACATCAATCACCGTTTTCTCGTCTGGCCCTATCAAGTCACCACAGCCCAAGAAGAAACTCTCACCGAACAAGGCTTCGCCCTCATTCGCCTTGCGCCTTCTTTAGTGTCATGAGTAGGCATTGCAAAAATGATGCAGAATTTGTGATGACAGTATTGGAAGCCTTAACGCTACCATGCCCGAAATTGTAACTCCATTCTCTTTTTCGCTTTGAAAGCAGAGCTCCTAGTTACCAATTTTGTAGTTTTTAAGCTACATTAGAAATTCAGACCCAAATCTAAAAGGCACTGCATTTCGGAGGAACGCGAGAATGCAAATAAGTGAAAAACCATGGAGAAAGAGATCCGAACTTATCAAACAGCCGACGGTCAGGCTCCTTTTAACACCTGGCTTGACAAGCTAAAAGATACTCAAGCTCGGGCAAGAATCCGCACCCGCATTGACCGTGTGAGCCTTGGGAATCTTGGAGATTGTAAATCGGTAGGTGAAGGAGTGATCGAACTGCGTATCGATTATGGACCTGGCTACAGGGTCTACATGGGTCAGGATGGCAACCACCTCATCATTCTTCTGTGCGGTGGTGATAAATCAACGCAAGACAAAGATATCAACACTGCCCATACCTACTGGGCAGACTATAAGAGCCAAGACAATGCCTAAAAGCAGAAGCTACAAAGAAGACTTACTCAAAGCGTTGCAGGATGATGATGAAGCGGCTGCTTATCTTGATGCTGCCCTAGAAGCAGATGACTATGCTGCTTTCCTCGTCGCCCTACGAAATGTTACTGAGGCACAAGAGGGTGTAGCAGCACTGTCGCAAAAGACAGGGCTTAACCGCGAGAGTTTGTATCGGACGCTTTCGGAAAAAGGAAATCCTGTTCTCAGCAGTTTAACGAAAGTCTTGCAAGCACTTGGCTACCGATTGTCTGTAACGCGGATGGTCGAGGCAGCACAGGATATATCGACCATTTAACGAACACCAGCCAATTACCCTATAGGGAATCGAGTTCAGCGCGACGTACAGCAAACAGTCGATCACTCACAGTCTGCCATCCGAAGACAGTCAGCGTGCCGTCTTGGCTAGCAACGAAAGCGAGGGCGCGTTTGTGAACACAACAGAATTCTGCTGCTGATCGGTGTCTCGCTCCACCTAGTTTGGAGAGCGGAACGGAACGGATTTCAAGTTTGTCACCAGCATTCTCTGTGTAACGACCAAGCTCTAGCACTGCAGCGCTGCGCTGGGTGAGGCGATCCTCAGACTTGAGCATCACACCGAAGGCCAACACTTCGAGTCCTTCGGAGAGCACCATCGCCCCATCCACCGCAGTCAACTGGGCAATCCCATCCAGCGTGGGCTTGATCTCCTGCATGTAGAGATTCAATTGTTCGTAAAGAGGGCTATTGCGGTGGTCTTCGCGGCCAAAACTGGTTTCGGTAAGCGGCTCGGTGGTGAGTTTGTCGATGTACTCGGCCAATTCTCGGTAGGGAGGCTTGCATAGGTAGCGAATGCTCTTGACACTTGATTGCCAATCCACACCCTCCGGTATCCAGAGCAGGGTTCCACCGTGAGCCTGTTGCACCATCGTGTCGATGATCTTCTTCAATGCCTCCGCCAGAAGTGCCAGGCTCATGGTCACCTCCCATTCCTGTTCAGACAGCGTAATCAAGATGAGGATTAAGTTGTCGGAATGGTCGTTGCGAAGAATCGTCGTCTCCCCAGAGCGCAGCACCATCCGGTTTCGGCCTAAGAATCGCACAGCAATGTGTCCTGGCCCAACCGCCTCCACCGTTAAGCCAGGGTTCGGCAAAGGCAACATTCCCCAGATCTCTAGCTCTTCACGGGCATCCGCTTGTACGCCGATGGCACGTCGTCCCGGCAAGAGGGCAGGGAAGAGCTTGACAATATTCGGCACATTGAGATCTTGGAGTTCCTCGAAGATGAGGGGCTGAGACATTTTGCTGGCATTCGGTGGCGAGAAGCACAGTGCAAAAATGCTCGGTCGCCCTTCTTCCTTCTCCAGACTGGCCCAGAAAGCCCGACTGACAAGTTCTTGGAGTTGGGTTTCGCTAGGTAGCAACACATCCTCTTCCGCAATCAGTATGCGCAGACTGGAGTGGAGTTTGCGGGCATCCGCCTTGCTAAGAACTTGCACTGAGCGATCTCTTGACTACGATAAGACAATCCTATCTATAACTTCACCTGCCATAGCCATACTACGGGCGTTGTCGAGTTTCCTCCTCAAGCTTCGGGGCAAGAACGAGACATTTAGACGTGGAGGGTGTCAAATTGGAGATCCAAATCCCTGAAACTGCTGTGCTCACCGTTCTTTAAACCCTGCCCCTAGTGTCTGAAGCAAAAATTTAAGCTAGATGTGGAGAGAGCGTGATAGAGTACGGCAAGTTCAGACCTGTTGCTCCGACGAGGAACCGATGGCAGAAATTGGTATTGTCACCGCCCAAGTGATCCCAGATCGCAAGCTTGGCCAAGTGCATGTTTACGATGGGCAAGGCAAAGGCAAATCCCAGGCCGCTCTGGGGGTTGTTTTGCGCTCCATTGGCCTTGGCATCGCAGAGAAGCGCGAGAATCGCGTCTTGCTGCTCCGGTTTTTGAAGGGACAGGGACGGGAATATTCTGAAGATGCGGCCATTGAAGCCCTACGGCGCGGCTTTCCTCACTTGATCGATCAGGTGCGGACGGGACGGGCAGAATTTTTCGGCGCAGAGCAAGTGATCGCCTTCGACAAAAAAGAAGCGCGGCGCGGCTGGGACATTGCGAAAGGCGCGATTGCCTCAGGATTTTACTCAGTGCTGGTGCTCGACGAATTGAACCCAGTGTTGGACTTGGGGCTGTTGCCTGTGGCAGAAGTGGTGAGCACTTTGCGTCAAAAAGCCCAAGACCTCGAAATCATCATCACCGGACGGGGAGCACCCCCGGAGATTTTAGAAATCTCTAACTTGCACTCGGAGATGCGTGCGCACCGCCGATTGGAGACTACCACCAACGGCAAGCAAGATTCAGGCATCGAGATCTACACAGGGGCGGGCAAAGGCAAATCGACCTCAGCCCTCGGTCGTGCGCTTCAGGCGATTGGCCAGGGGATCTCGCGTGATCTTTCTCACCGGGTCTTGATTATGCAGTGGTTGAAGGGAGGAGCGGGCTACACCGAAGATGCGGCGATTCAAGCCCTGCGCCAGATTTATCCCCACTTGATCGATCACCATCGCTGTGGGCGCGATGCGATTGTCTGGCGGGGCAAACAACAGGAACTCGATTACGTCGAAGCCGAACGGGGCTGGGAGATTGCCCAAGCAGCGATTGCTTCAGGACTGTACAAGACGATCATCCTCGATGAACTTAACCCAACCGTTGATCTTGAATTGCTACCCGAAGAACCAATCGTAAAGGCACTCCTGCGCAAACCCCGCGATACCGAAGTGATTATTACCGGACGCTGCTACAAGCCCCCGGCTTACTTTGAATTGGCAACGGTTCACTCCGAAATGATCTGTCATAAGCACTATGCCGAACAAGGCGTGGATCTCAAGCGTGGCGTCGATTTCTAAGCACGCAGTCCAGATTGTGGCAGCGCCAGACTTCGTCTACGAGCCACCCGCGAAAGCCCATCGAGCACGGCGGATCTTGATCAAGCCCAATCTCGGGTATCCCTCCCCGCCACCGATTACGGTGGGGATGCCCGTTTTGTCGGCTGTGATTGCTGGGATTCGCCGTGTCAATCCAGAAGCAGAGATAGTCATCGTCGAAGGGGTGTGTCATTCCCAAAGCGCTCAGGTGATTGCTCGAAAACTGGGTGTCTTCAATCTTTTAGATGAAGGGATTCAGTTTCTTGATGCCGATACATTGCCTCTGAAGACGTATCGAAATGCTGCATCGATTCACCAACGCTTTTCTGAAATGTGGGCACCAGCGATCCTCGAAGAAGTTGATTGCCGAATCAGCGTCAGTGCCCTCAAAAAAACAGTGCTCAAAGAACAAGTTTTGATGAGCTGTGCCATTAAAAATCTCTACGGACTCTTCCCCCGTTCGAAATATAAAGCCCGCAGCCCAAACTCCCGTGGTCAACTCCATCGCCCTGATGTCCACCGGATTATTTGTGATGTTTATTACACCCTTGGTATCCTTTTCGACGGTGCTGTCGTCGATGGCACCCAAGTCTTTATCAGTAAAGATTGGCAACCCGATGTTGGACAAGCAAAACCTTTCGGAAAAGTAATCTGGGGAGAGAGTTTGCTCGCCGTAGATGAGGCAGCCTGCACAGAAGCTGGTGAGGGAATGCCCGCCTATTTAGACTGGATCGCCCAATCACTGTGAGGTAGATTTAATCGTAATCACGATCGACTGAGTAATCGTCTGCTGGGTATCGATCGTTTTGCCTGAGAAAACGACAGGAACCGATTGACCAACCTTGGTAGAACTCGGAATCGGCACAGCCAGCTTGGTGCGTCCTGTGTAGAGCAGATCATTCGAAACTTGCGTCGTCACCAAACTCGTCGAACTCGTTCCAATTGTTGCTTTCAGCGAGCTAGGATCGATGCCACTCATAGCTACAGACACATTGAGGGGCTGTCCCAAAGTGATAGTGGTTTGATCGGGAGTGACTGATAAAAGAGGCGGTTTTGGATAGGCGATTAGATAACCGCTGATCCCAGTTAAGCTTTTCATGCTTGCCGCCGAAAGATTGATCGGATTGCCAGACACGCCGCAGGCAGTGCAGGTTGTGCCATCAACTTTTGCACCCTGTAGAGCCAATTTCTGTGTTTTATCCGTTGCTGTGTACTGGTAGAGCAAATTGCTCTGCAAGACACTATTCTCTGGTAGATAAAAAGAAAGCAACTGCACTTTCGTCGGCAATCCTGATGTGCTACCAATGCCAATATTCGGGTCGGCAATTGCAAAGTAGTAACGGACATGGTCAATATCTGCGTAGTAGCCTTTGAAAAGTTGGGAGATCAAGGGATCCGCAACCAATCCCCCAAATGCGCTGCTGGAGAGGCTGGCCGCGCTGATCCCTGAAACTTGCGGTGGTGTGGATGCGTAGAAGTTAAGGCGCAATTGGCGCACAGTTGCATTACTTGCAGTCGTGTTTCCTGACGTTGACAGTTGCAAACTCAGGGGAATAGAGGTTTGGGTGGGGTCAATTGCTGCGGTAGTTGAAGCAGTTGTATAGGTTCTATTGTCTTTCGGGTTTCCTGAATCTTCGGTGCAATCACCGGCATCTTGGGCACTAGAGCCGGTGAAACTTCCTTGGACACCATTTAAGGTGACAGACACCGCCGTACAACCGTTAGAAACGCCAATCTGAGCCTCTGCGATGGCTGTGACATAGTCGGCTTTGCTCGGCAGTCGAGAAATATCAATATTTAGTGTTGTGCTGTCGAGTGGGATTGCGGCTCCGCTGCGAATAATGTCGTAAGTGGCAATTAAATAGCCCTGGGAGATGAGATAGGTTGCGGAAGCTGGCTCACCTGTTCCGGTATAGTCACAGGGAACGAGATTTCCCTCTGGATCAATATAGGCAGGCCCACCAGCACCACCGATATGGAGATAGCCATCGCTCGCACAGACGTAGGGGCCAGCTTGAGCTGCAGTCGGTCTGAAGACCAATAAAACAATCAGAAAAAATCCTAAATAGATCAGTAAGTGCTTCATGGTGTCAGGCTCAACGTACAGGAAGTTGCTGGGTCAATGGGGCTGCATCCTGTGCCCGCAAGTCGGACTTCGCCAGGAACTTGCCCTTTAGATAGGGTTGAAGGAACATACTGGCGTTGAAGGCTGTAAGTGATGCCTTGAGGCATCGGTTGCCCACTAGCGGAGGGATAAATACGCAACCACTGGGCAATCTCTTCGCTTTCTTCGCCCTCGTTCAGTTGAGCGCCTTCAGATGCGCTCAGGTTCGGTAGGTTGCCGTAGGTACGCAGATACTGCCGAAGTGCACTTTCGATCAAGGGTATCTGGGCACCGTTGACCGACTTGCTCTTCGTCTGATTCCAGTAAGTGATGGCACTCACCATGGCACCTGTGAGGGTCGCGGCAATGACGGTACTGACCAGTAATTCTGGCAAGGTGAATCCGGTTGGACTGCGCCTAAAATCCCACGCCAACTACTTTCTCCAAGAACAGAGATTAAAATATAGCAATAAAAATGGGATTTCGGCAATTGTCAGGTCTTAGGTTTGTTCTGCCAGACAGCAGTGACAATAGATGCTTCGTTGGCAGAGACATCCCACGTTCGCTAAAAAATATCGATAGGCTAAAAGCCAATGGCTGGCTTACGAGGCGAGATCTTCGAGGGTGACTCCACCCAAAACAGTATGGCAAAGATGGATTTCGATCTGCCCATCACCCTGCATCCGCTCAAACAGGTTTTCTGCTTCGAAGCGATTTAGGGCAAGGCCGAAGACTGCCGAACCGGAACCGGACATCATTGCGCCGATGGCACCATTATCCATAAATCTTTCACGGAGGGCGGCAACCTCTGGATGCGCAGGTAAGATGGGCGCTTCAAGGTCGTTGTGAAGAGCTGCAGCGATCCGGTGGACATCGCCTGCACTCAGAGCTGCGAGCATTTCCTTGGCATTGGCCCGATCTGCAAGGCGATGAGGAAGATATTTTTCGCGGTAGGTTCCATACGCCCAAGCTGTCGAGACTTGGACTTCTTTGGGCTTGGCAACGACAAGATGCAGGGGTTTGGGTAAAGCAAGGGCGGTCAATTCATCTCCGCGCCCAAGACCAAGAGCCGTTCCCCCGACGACACAAAAAGGGATATCGGAGCCCAACTGGCCTGCTAGCTCTTGGAGCTGAATCTGGGTGAGGCCAAGATCCCAAAGCTGATTGAGGCCGACGAGTACGGCTGCAGCGTCGGCAGAACCACCAGCAAGACCACTCGCCACAGGAATGTGTTTGTCGATCCAAATTTCGATGCCCTGGGTGATCCCATATACTTTTTGGATCAGTTCGGCTGCTTTCCAGGCAAGGTTCCGAGAATCGTTGGGCACCAGAGGGTGGGTGCAGTGAATCGAAAGGCTGTTAGCGGGCTTGAGCGTGACAAAATCGGCTAAGTCGATGCTCTGAAGCACCATGTAAAGGTCGTGGTAGCCATCAGGACGCACCCCAAGGATTTCCAAAAAAAGATTGATCTTGCCAGCAGCGCGGAGACGCAGGCTATTCATAACCTGATCACCTGCTTCATCTCCCGTACTGCCCGTTCTAGACCAACGAGGACAGCGCGGGCGATGATCGAGTGACCAATATTCAACTCCTCGATCCCAGCCAGGCGTGCGACGGGGCTAACATTCCAATAGGTCAGTCCATGTCCGGCATTGACCCGCAGACCCAGGGCAAGTGCTTGTTCGGTGGCACCAGCAAGATAAGCCAGTTCTTTTGCCCGCTCGACTTCGTTGGGAGCATCAGCGTAGCGCCCCGTATGCAGTTCAATAAATTTTGCCTCCGCTTGGGCGGCAGCCTTGAGTTGTTCTGGGTTGGGATCGATAAAGAGACTGACGGGAATGCCAGCAGCTTGCAAACGCTCGACGGCTTGTCCGATAGAGCTAAGGCCGACGACCACATCGAGTCCACCCTCTGTGGTCACTTCAGTGCGCTTTTCGGGCACCAGGGTGACGTAATCGGGCTTGACTTGCAGCGCAATGGCGACCATCTCTGCTGTCGCTGCCATTTCGAGATTTAAGTGGGTGCGGACGGTCTCCCGCAGGACATGCACATCGCGATCCTGGATATGGCGCCGGTCTTCCCGCAGGTGAACCGTGATGCCATCTGCGCCGCCCAGCTCGGCGAGGACTGCGGCAGCGACGGGATCAGGCTCAACAGCGCGGCGAGCCTGACGCACCGTGGCGACGTGATCAATGTTCACACCCAAACTGACCATGGCAACCCTTTCAAAAGCACGAAGTCCATCCTAGCTGAGTCCTTTAGACTTAGTTCTGACTGAGGATCTCGGTGTGGAGTGGAAAGGCATGCCAGTTCTGCAGGCGTTCTACCGTCAAGCCCTGCTCATCAAAACGCTCGGCCAGTGCATCTGCTTCAGCAACGGTGGTGGTGCGCGTCGCCACAAGAAGCCCATCCCGGTAGATGCGAGTGCTCACTTGGGCGGGATCAAAAGGTTGGTAGCGAATCTCAAGACGCATAGTCAGACTCCAGTTTTCCTGCGAATGGCCGCAAGTGTAAAGTTATGTCTAGTTACGTTGAGGAGCATTCCATTTCATTGTGCTTCTTTTCGGAATCAATGGGCGTAACTTTATTTGACTCTTCTGTGTGAAGAAATATGCAGACGGCGACAAGAAATCCCAGAAGTCCTTGCGAAGTGCACCGATTTGACGATAATGCGAAGAGAGTTAAGCAATAAAGAGGAGAGCCGATGTCTACCACCGCCTACGATTGGCGCAAGGTCATCGACAACATTCAGATCGCTGATCTGATCAAACCTGGGAATGAAGCAAACTTCATGGAGATGGCCCGTAGCCTCTCTCCTGGCAGTGCTTGGGGTCTTGACTACGCGAGTCTAAAAACCCTAGGACCGCCGACAGGTGGGCAAAAGCGTACCTTTGGCCCTGGCTGGCTTGGCCCCGCATACAACGGCACCATCGATGCCCAAGCCCAGAAGAAGCTTGGCATTACCACCGTTGCCCCTTCACCAGTCATCGAACTACGCCCTAGCGCCAGCGAAAGTGATTTCCAAGGGGTGCTCAACACCGTCTATCGGCAACTGTTCGGCAATACCTACGTGATGGAAAGCGAACGACCGATCAATGCCGAATCGCTCCTGCGCAATGGTGCTATTTCGGTACGAGAGTTCGTGCGTAAAATTGCCAAAACAGAAGCCTACAAAGATCGCTTCTTCTATACAACCTCGAACAATCGCTTCATCGAATTGAATTATAAGCACTTGTTAGGTCGTGCCCCCTACGATCATGGCGAAATTCAGGCGCATTTTGCTTGCTATCATGACCTCGGTTACGAAGCAGAGATCGACTCCTACATTGATAGCGAAGAGTACTGCAACTTGTTTGGTGAATCTGTTGTGCCCTACTTCAGAGGATTCAAATATCAGACATTCCAAAGTGCAGCAGCCTTTCCAAGATTGCTAAAACTCTATGGAGGTCATGCAGGGAGCGACACAGATCGCAAAAACTCTGGCCAACAAACGCTCGTTAAAACCGCAGACCTGCTGACCTCTGGGTAGTTCAGTAAATCGGCTTCATTGACGTCATGACCTGATATTTGGTAGTTAAAATTACAGGTTTTCATCTATTTGCCTGAGCCAGGATTGCAATGGCAAATAGATGATAAACTTCATAACTAGGTTGTGAATCTGTTGGAGCACTATGACACTATTGACGGGTGAAGAACTTTTACAAGTAATCAAACAGAATGCAGGGATGAGTGCGAAGGAACTCGCTGCACTTGCTGGCTACACAATAACGACAAAGACGGGTCAGAAGCGCGTCAAAATGCTGGCCTTTCAAGGAGCGGTTTTAAACGCCAATCGCATTAGTTTTGGTGGCAATGACGACTCGCCTAAAAGTGGCGTTCGCGGTGGGCGCAAAGCAAGTTATCAAATTCAGGTTCAACAAAATGGCAACTTGCTGATCGGTGCTGCCTACACCCGTAAGATGGGGCTCGTTCCAGGCACCGATTTTGAAATTCAGATTGGCCGCAAGCAAATTAAGTTGATTCAGGTGAGTGCTTCTGAGGATAGCGAATAACTTCGTGATCCCGTTTGAGCAAGCCATGTTAACATTGACGAACTTTGGCCGACAGCGAGGCTTGGTTCATGGCAGTACTAACGGTATTAGCAGGTTTACCTGCAGGTTGGGAGTGGGCTTCACCTTTGGTAGATCTTCTACCGATCATTCCAATTTTGTTTTTCGCTCTTGCTTTTGTCTGGCAAGCGGCGGTTGGATTCAAGTAAGCTAGCGCTTCTGGCCAACGACTTTGAATCCACAAAAGCTTCTGCGATTAGGCTCTCAAGCGTTTAGTTTCGGGAGTCTTTTTGTTGAGCCAGCGCTTTTCATCCACAGAATTTTTAAGAACGACCAAGTACTCTTGCTCGCTCACCAGACTGATGCAGCGGACTTTGTCTCCCCTTTGGGGACGTTCGACAATCCATCCAGGACAAACTGCGCTGTAGGCACCATCGAACAGTTGAATTCTGCCCGATAGCCCTGAGCCAGCGATGGGAATAAAGGCAGAGGTCACCACTGCCACCTGGCTTGTTTCGAGATGTTCGAGCAGGATTAAAAGCAGGGTTCCGAGGGAGAGGCTACCACCGACGCTGGCCAAGAGCACGCTTAGATGGGCAGTCAAAATAACGGGTGGATGCCCAAACCAGCGCCCGTAGGCAATCTGTAGAGAGAGGGCAAGGAGGCCCCAAAAGCTCAGATAGGTGCCCCAGAGCAAGCCATTTTGCCGAAAGAGGGCAGCACGATTTTGCTTCTTACTGGCAAGCATCGTTTGTCCGAGCAGCGCGACCCCAACCAAAAATAGAAGTAAGTAAAAAGCACTGGTTGTGACTGCAGACATCAAAATGTTGACCAACGCTCTCTATATGCAGGATTCCCTAGGGATCGCCAATCCCTACTTGGCCGTGGCAGTTTCAGCAGTGGTGATCCGCTCGTCGAGGCTGCGCAGTGCCTTATCCACCAATCCGCTTGGGTCAAGGAGGGTTCCATCCACTGGGATCGGCAAGTGGTGTCCATTGGAGATATCGATCGCTCGACTGAGCATTTGATCGACCAAGATCTCGGCACCCTCGACGGTGTTTGGAATCGGAACACCTTGATCCTTCAGCAAGCTCTGCATGGCGACCAATCGCTCCTCTTCGGCAAGGGGATTTTTAACCCCTTCACCAAGCGCCTGCTGTAGGGCATCGATCTGGCCTTGAATCTGTACATTGCCCTGGGGATCCCAGGTTCCGCGACGGGATAAGTAGGATTGCATCGCGACGAGGCGGCCACGGGTAGCAAGTTCTGGATCGATCAGGGCAAATAGGGCAACACCACTCGGCTCTGTAAAAAGTCCACCGAGAGTGCGGGTTAATTTTGTCGCACTCATATGCACAGCGTTGAGCACATCCGGGTCTTGAAAGTTGGTCTCTGGGTAGCGCTTGCGCAGAAAATTGATAAATTTGTCCAGATCCGGGGTGCGCTGGGCGTATTGTCCGACGCCTTGTCTCACCAAGCCTGTGATCCAGCCGATGCGTTGCTGTTGGCCAACAGCGAGACTAACAACCCCAACAAGCTTGCGTTGACGGTTGGGTTCAGACTGCCACCAGGCGACGAAGCTTTTGAGCAATTCTTGCTCGGAAAATTGTTTGCTGCCTTGCCCTCCACTTTTGGTACTCAAGTCGAATACGCGGGCGGGTTTAGAACTTGGTGCGGTGGGTGGATCTGTAGAAGGCGTTTGCTGGGCTTGCACTGCAGTGGTGGTCAGCAAACATAGAACGAGAAGTAGAGAGAGAGAACGGGACACGATGGGCGCTCCACAACTTTTTACTATCTTAGTGGACGAGAGATTCACCTAAATAGCTACGGCGCACGGCTTCGGAGGCTAAAAGGTCTTTTGCTGGGCCTTCAAGCACAATCCGACCATTCTCCAGTACATAGCCACGATCCGCCAGACCCAAGGCTTGGAGGGCATTTTGTTCGACAAGTAATACCATCACGCCCTGGGAGCGGATCTTCTGGATAATTTCAAAAATACTGCGCACGATCAGCGGCGCTAGCCCCATACTCGGTTCATCAAGGACGAGTAATTTCGGCTTTGAGAGCAACGCCCGACCGATGGCGAGCATCTGCTGTTCTCCCCCAGAAAGGGTTCCAGCTTTTTGAATGCGGCGCTCTGCAAGCCGTGGAAACAACCCAAAGACATCGTCGAGATCTTTAGCAATGGCATCGCGGCGGGTGTAAGCCCCCATTTCTAGATTTTCGAGGACAGAAAGCTTAGAAAAGATGCGCCGTCCTTCAGGAACATGAATCAAACCCTGACGGACGATTTGGTCAGCAGGCATCTTTTCAAGCTGCTTGCCATCAAAAGTAATGGATCCGGTGGTTGGCCGAATCAGCCCCGAAATGGTGCGCAAAAGGGTCGATTTGCCCGCACCGTTGGGGCCGATCACAGAAATAAGTTCTCCTGGTTCGACCCGAAGGTGCAAACCCTGAAGAACTTGGATGGGGCCGTAGCCCGCTGATAAATTTTTAATCTCTAAGCGCACGGGCAAAAGGGCGAAGTATCGTCGGTTTATTGTACCCCGGAAACACTTCGCCCCAATTTGGGCAACTACATCATGCCGCCCATACCACCCATACCGCCCATGCCACCCATGTCAGGAGCACCGCCACCGCCTGCGCCCTTCTTCTCGGGCTTCTCGACGACGAGCACTTCGGTGGTCAGCACCATGGCTGCAACCGAAGCGGCGTTTTGGAGGGCTGAACGAACCACCTTGGCGGGATCGACGACACCAGCTAGGAGCATGTCAACGAACTCACCCTTGAGGGCATCGAAGCCAATGTTGGTATCTTGTTCGCGCACCTTCTGGGCGATCACAGAACCTTCAAGGCCAGCGTTGTCAGCGATCTGACGGACAGGCGCTTCGAGGGCGCGGCAAATCAAGTCCGCACCGATCTTTTCGTCGTCAGCAAGACCAGCTTTGATGCTAGGGATCTGCTTGGTCAAGTGCAGCAAGGTCGTACCACCACCGGGAACGATGCCTTCTTCGACGGCTGCCTTGGTGGCATTCAGAGCATCTTCGATGCGCAGCTTGCGATCTTTGAGTTCGGTTTCAGTAGCAGCACCGACTTTGATCACGGCCACGCCGCCAGCGAGTTTGGCAACGCGCTCTTGGAGCTTTTCGCGGTCGTAGTCCGATTCGCTGTCTTCGATCTGCTTACGGATTTGAGCAACGCGCTTCTCGACGGCGGCCTTGGTATCGGTACCAGCGACGATCGTGGTCTTATCCTTGGTGATCGTCACTTTGCGCGCCTTGCCGAGCATGTCGATGGAGGCATTTTCGAGCTTGAGGCCGATTTCTTCGGAGATCACATCGCCACCTGTGAGGATGGCAATGTCTTGAAGCATCGCTTTACGGCGATCGCCAAAGCCAGGTGCTTTGATCGCTGCAATGTTGAGGACACCGCGCAACTTGTTGACGACCAGAGTGGCCATGGCTTCACCGTCGAGGTCTTCAGCGATGATCAACAGTGGGCGACCAGCACGGGCAACCTTTTCAAGAACTGGGATCAGATCTTGGATGATCGAGATCTTTTTGTCGGTGATCAAGATGTAAGGCTCTTCCATATCGACGATCATCCGCTCAGCGTCGGTGACGAAGTAAGGAGAGACATAACCCTTTTCGAACTGCATCCCTTCGACCACTTCTAGTTCAGTGGAAAGAGACTTGGATTCTTCAACGGTGATTACGCCTTCTTTGCCGACTTTGTCCATGGCTTCGGAGATCATTTTGCCGATCTCTTCGTCGTTACCAGCGGAGATCGTGGCGACTTCGGCGATGGTCTTGGAGTCTTCAACGGGCTTGGCGATCAGCTTGATATGCTCGACGAGCTTAGCGACGGTCTTTTCGATACCGCGCTTGAGGCTGATCGGGTTGGCACCAGCAGCAACGTTCTTCAGACCTTCGCGGATCAGCGCTTGGGCCAAAACGGTTGCGGTGGTGGTGCCGTCGCCTGCGACATCGTTGGTCTTGGAGGCGACTTCGCGGATCAACTGTGCCCCAGTGTTTTCGAGGGGATCTTCAAGTTCAATTTCTTTGGCGATGGTCACACCGTCGTTGACGATCTGAGGTGCGCCAAATTTCTTCTCAAGGACGACGTTGCGACCCTTGGGGCCAAGGGTGATGCGCACCGCATTCGCCAGGGCATCCACACCGCGCTCTAGGGCACGACGGGCTGTCTCATCAAATACAATAATTTTTGCCATTACACGCTCCCAATCAGTAAAATGCTTGACTACTCGGTGATAGCCAGGATGTCTTTCTCAGCTAGGAGAATGAACTCCTCGCCAGCAACCTTGAGTTCGGTGCCTGCATACTTTGCATAGAGCACCTTGTCGCCTACTTTTACTTCCATCGCTGTCCGCTCGCCCTTGTCACTCAAGCGACCAGAACCAACAGCTGTCACTTCGCCTACTTGAGGCTTTTCTTTGGCGGTGTCCGGCAGAAAGATGCCACCAGCTGTCTTTTCTTCTCCACCCAAAATCTTTACCAGTACCCGATCGCCCAGGGGCTTCAGGGACGTTGCAGCTACAGTAATTGTCGCCACAGAACATACTCCACAAACTCTCCACGATCCAAATTAGCACTCTCTGGGGGTAAGTGCTAGCAGTCTAGGGGGTAGAGTTCACACTGTCGAGGTTGGGATAAAAAGAGTGAGATTTACTACTTTTTGAAGAGATGGCGAACGGCATTAGGGGGCAGGGGCAAGCCCCGCCCCCTAAAACCCCCGCCCCGTGGTGGACGGACGCACCCGTCCCCCACACCCCCTCGGCGAACTTTTACGGATTGATACTTGGAATTGCATTGGGCGCTACGCGTGGTGGTGCGGAGTTGGAGACAGATTGGGAGAGGTTTGGGTGCCAATGGTAAGTCATCTATGTCTGGCCAATGGGTGGTATTTCGTGTTTTGTGTAGGGGCGCGGCACGCTGCGCCCATCCATTGCAAAAACAGAGATAGTCTAAGTAGTAATTTCCGTGGCAGATATTCTTGTAAGTACGGTGAAAACCTGTGAGTACCTCACTGCCAGATGACCAGCGGGATCTTTGGGATTTGGCGCGGCTATTTTTGAAATTGGGATTCACGGCTTTCGGTGGCCCAGCAGCGCATATCGCCATGATGCGCAAAGAAGTGGTTGAGAAGCGCCAGTGGTTCGATGAAGAGAGTTTTTTGGACTTGATCGGAGCCAGTAACCTGATTCCTGGGCCAACTTCGACTGAAATCGCTTTTTATATCGGTCTGCGGCGTGCTGGTTGGCTTGGACTGCTGATCACAAGCACCTGTTTTATCTTGCCAGCGGCAGGGATGGTACTCGCATTTGCCTGGGCTTACGTCCAGTTTGGCGCGACTCCCCAGGCGGCTGGATTGCTCTACGGGATCAAGGCCGCAGTGGTTGCCATCATTGTCGAAGCCCTGTGGAAGCTAGGTCGTAAAGCGCTGAAGGGTCGCCTGCTGATCTGTGTTGGTCTCGTTGTTTTGGGTCTGTACCTGGCAGGGATAAATGTTTTGGTACTGCTCTTGGGTGGCGGGCTTTTTGTCGTTGCTGTTCGCTGGCGAACGCTTCCCAAAAGGTTGAATGGCATTCCACTGCTAGCGATTCTGCCTGCTGTTGCTGTCGCTGAACCGTTTAGTTTGTTGGGACTATTCCTGACTTTTTTGAAAATTGGTGGGGTGCTCTACGGCGGTGGCTACGTCCTGCTCGCTTTTTTGCGGGCTGACTTTGTGGATCGATTGGGCTGGCTGACTGATAAGCAGTTGCTCGATGCAGTTGCAGTTGGCCAGTTTACGCCTGGGCCTGTGTTTACCACCGCAACTTTTGTCGGCTATCTGACGGGGGGATGGGCGGGTGCCATTGTCGCAACGATTGGTATTTTTTTGCCTTCGCTGATTTATGTCAGTGTTCTTTCGCCCTACCTCGATCAGTTGCGAAAACGACAGTGGACTTCGGATCTACTCGATGGCGTGAATGTTGCGGCTCTGGCCTTGATGGCTGGAGTTGGCTGGGAATTGGCTCGTTCAGCCGTTTTTGACTTGTTTACGGGAGTGGTCAGTTTTGTTTGTGCTGTTCTACTGCTGCGCTTTCAAGTCAACTCTGCCTGGCTGCTTGCTGGTGCTGGGGTGGCTGGGATCCTCGTTGGCGTTGGGCTAAATTGATACTTTGTGTGTGAGGTTTCTTGTATGTCCACGACTGCCCCGATCCGTTCCCTGGCGACCGAAGTTTCTGCCCTCTTCGGTGAGTTGGGCATCGATCCAGAGCGGCTGCGCGGTGGCAGTTTAGCGGTGTATTCTCCCATCGACGGCAGCGAAATTGCCCGCATCAAAGAACACAGTGCTGAAGATGTGACAGAGGTAATTGGTCGCGCCCAGGCCGCTTTTTTGGCGTGGCGTGTGGTGCCAGCGCCACGTCGAGGCGAACTGATCCGGCTATTTGGCGAGGAACTGCGCACCTACAAAGCGCTTTTGGGGCGTCTAGTTTCGATTGAAGCTGGAAAAATCCTTCAAGAAGGTTTAGGGGAAGTCCAGGAGATGATCGATATCTGCGACTTCGCTGTGGGACTGTCTCGCCAACTCTACGGATTGACGATTGCCACTGAGCGACCGGGGCACACGATGCGCGAAACTTGGCATCCTTTGGGTGTCGTCGGTATCATCAGTGCTTTTAATTTCCCGGTGGCAGTCTGGGCATGGAATGCAGCCTTGGCCATCGTTTGCGGCGATAGCACCGTTTGGAAACCTTCGGAGAAAACTCCTCTAACAGCCATTGCCACCCAAGCACTTTTTGAGAAAGCCTGTGCCCGCTTTGGCGAAGTTCCCGATGGTCTTTCGGCGTTGATCCTTGGCAATCGAGACATTGGCGAAGTCTTAGTCAACGATCCTCGTGTGCCCCTGGTTTCCGCCACTGGCTCAACCCGCATGGGTGGCGAAGTCGGTCAGAACCTTGCCAAACGCTTCGCCCGTGCCCTGCTCGAACTTGGGGGCAACAATGCCATGATCGTTTGTCCCTCGGCGGATCTTGACCTCGCGGTTCGTGGGATTCTCTTTGCGGCAGTGGGGACTGCTGGGCAGCGCTGTACGACGCTGCGTCGTCTCTTGATTCACGAAAGCCTTTACGATACGCTCCTAGCACGCCTCAAGCGTGCCTACCTCTCGATTCCAATTGGCAACCCACTCGAACCGAGCACCCTCGTTGGTCCATTGATCGACAAAGCCGCTTTTGATCAAATGCAGCGCACTTTGAGCACAGCCCAGGCCACAGGGGGAAACATTCTTGGGGGTGAAAGAGTGCTCAGTGACATCTACCCAGAGGCTTTCTATGTGCAACCAGCGCTGGTCGAGATGACGACTCAGACCGATATGGTGCGCCGCGAAACCTTTGCTCCAATTCTCTACGTGTTGCGCTACAAGGACTTTTCCGAGGCGCTACAACTCCACAATGACGTTCCCCAAGGACTCTCATCCTCGATCTTCACCACCGACCTGCGCGAAGCTGAGACTTTTCTCTCGGTAATCGGGAGTGACTGTGGAATTGCCAATGTCAACATTGGTCCTAGTGGAGCGGAGATCGGGGGGGCCTTCGGGGGCGAAAAAGAGACTGGTGGTGGTCGAGAATCCGGCAGCGATTCCTGGAAAGCCTACATGCGTCGCGCCACGAATACCGTCAACTATTCGCGCTCCCTTCCTCTCGCCCAAGGCATCAAGTTCGAGATCGAAGGTTGATAACTACACGGTGGGAATGTCTTATGGCTGACGATGACGTGAACTTTGACTAGAGGGCGAGAGGCGCACCCACCGCTCTTTCTAAGTCTGCCCAGGCACTCTGATAAGCAACGACGGCATCAAGGTAGCCAGAACGGATTTGTTGGTCAGCCTGCTGGGCGAAAATGGCGCTCGTCAAGCCTGTCTTGCCGACTTGATAACTCTCTTGGGCCAAGCTCAGAACATCCCGCGAATTGGGAATCAGTTGGGTTTGATACTTACGAATATTTTCGCGAGCCGTGGCTAAGGCTTGATACGAGGTTCGCACGTTAGTACTAATCAAAGCCCGCAGTGCAGTACTTTGTAGGGCCGATTGCTCGATGGTCGCTTGGGCCTTCGCCACTTCGCCATTCTGGTTGTAAAAAATCGGCACTGTGATTCCGGCACCAATAAAAATACCGTCAGCGCGGGCAATGCCATTGGTGTAGGTGGTGAACTGATATCCAGCACTGACTTGCAGATCGGGCGTTCTGAGTGCTTGGGCGAGGTTGAGCTGTTGGCGGGCAACTTCTTGTTGCTGTTGCGTGGCTTGCAAGTCGAGGCGCTGGTTGTAGGCTTGGCTCAAAAGTGCATCGAGGGTCGGAATCGGCACATCGGGCTTTGGCACCAGTTCGGTCTTGTCGATGGAGAGGTCAAAAAGTCCTTTGTCTTTGACGGCAATTTCCTGTTGATAGCTGCTGCCCAGGAGAGCTGTTAACTGGGTACGTGCCTGTTGGATGCGGCCAAGCGCCTGGGTGCGCTGAATATCGATCTGGTTGCGGCTCAGTTGGGCTTGGAGCAGCTCCGCTTCAGGAGAAGCCCCCGCTTCAAAACGTTTGCGGGCAATGTCAACAAGGCGTTGGACGAGCGAAATTTGTAGATCGACTGACCGCGATTGGGCTTCAGCAGCGGCAAGTTCAGCGTAAGCACGCCTGACTTGGGCGCGAATATCCCAGCGCAAAGTACTCAGTTGCAGTTGGGTCAGCCGATAGTTGGAATTGGCCAGCCCTAGGCGTGCTGGTAACTTGCCACCAAGTTCCAAGGTTTGCGAAACTCCCACCTGTTGAGAACTACCCTGCTCGGTAAAAATAGAACCAAAACCGTACTGGGCAGCAATCTGAGGATTCGGAATCGCACCTGCAATCGTAATATCTGCTTGGCTAAGATCCAAGGTGCGACGTGCCGCAATCAACTGTGGATTTTGAGCATCTGCCTCAGTAAATGCCTCCGTCAAGCTGATGGGCGGCGTATCCTGGGCAAAGGCTGGTGTTGCAGAGAGACACAACAATAAAAGGACAAGTTTTCGCATCGTAGACCCTACTTTTTGGCACTCACTATCACTTTCAAACTGCATTATGAACTGGCTATGAGTTCAATGCCCAAAAAGAACCCCGACGGGGAGGCCGGGGTCGAACACTCAGTGTGTCGACACTCCCCGCTCTAAAGAGACGGGGATTCTTAAGCAGCCCACAAAGGGACTCGTGTTTGAGCGATTTTGGCGAGCAGATCGTTCTCGTTCTCGCGCTTTTGGGGGCAGTGGTATCGGTCTAGCCATTGTCAAAAGTCTGGTTGACCGCCATGGTGGCCAGATCTTTGTACAGAGTGAACTAGGCCGAGGCAGCACATTTACTTTTACTATGCCCTATGCAGAAGAGCGCCTGTGACACAAAATACATTACAGAGTCATCTTATTGTCGTCTTGCTGATTTTAAAATAAAAAGAATTTTCCAGAGGACGACTATGGTTCTTCAGCTTAACTGGTTGATCTTCTGTGGCATGGCACTCTTTGCTGCTTCTGCACTTTGGGTGGTGAATAGCCTTTTCCCAAAACAATGATCTGACCGTGTTAATGTTTTTGTCGTTACACCTTGTTTTTAAAAACCGTCTAATCTTAACAAGATATTTGTCAAAATTTCATGACATTGCGCTATTATCTTTGCAGATGGGGCCGCTAGAGAGGAAGTCCATGAGTTACGAATTAGTGCTTAGAGATAGGATCGCTGATTACTGCCAGGGTTTGACCCAACCCGACAGTGCGATCAACGTCAAGCAAGCCATGATCCAGTTCTTGATCGCTCATGCAATCAAGATTTCAGATGGCGACCGCTTTCGAGCACTAGAGTATCAAGTCCGTGCTGAATTACAGCAGCGCGTTCTCCAATCTCGCTTAAATCGGCCACGTTTCTAGCGGGCTACCAAGTTGTGTTCAAACGCGAAGCGGATAATCTCGCTACGACGCTCAAGACTGAGTTTGCGCAAGATGCTGGCGACGTGGGACTGAACGGTGCGAATACTCAGGTAGTGCTTTTCTGCGATCTGGCGGTTGGTCATGCCAGCGACGATCTCATCGAAGACCCGGCGTTCAGCGGGCGAAAGAGGTAGATTGTGGACTTCTGGTACTCGTGTCATAGTCTGGCGGGGCTGAACAGTATTGAGTGTTGAAGGTTCTTGTAAAAGCCTCAACATTTCTGCTTGGGTGCGACGCGCACGTTCTAGCATTGCTTCAATGCGAGCAACCAGTTCTCTCGGTTCAAAAGGTTTGGGCAAATAGTCATCTGCCCCCACCCGCAATCCAGCGAGGCGGTCGTCAATTGCGCCACAACCTGACAAGAAAATAAACGGCAATAACTCACCACGGCGGCGGCGGCGAACTTGCTTACAAAACTCCAGGCCGTTCACTTCTGGCAGATTTACGTCCGAGACAATTAAGTCCGGCGGCTCCAATTCGAACAGTCTCAGTGCTTCTTGGACGCTGGATGCCGCTTGCACGACATAACCTTGCTTCGTCAGATAGCGGTTGAGAACCCGTAGCAAATTGGCATCATCATCGACAAGCAAAATGCGTTTCACAAAGTCTCACCATGTCATGCGCTCACAAACTAGAGTGTGCCCAAAACATACGCAGAGATTAGCGTTCAGGCGAAGAGGTTTCACAATTCATCCACAAAAAAGGCGTAGACAGTCTCTTGTCTACGCCTTTTCGGAGAATTTGGCTGAAATTAGTTGGTCGGGAAAAACAGCGGATACTTCAGAACAACATTAGCGAGGACGAGGACGACGAGGCTACCGGTGATAAACAAGACTCCAGCGATGGGAGACCAAAGTTTCATAGGGGAACTCCTAGCGGGGTGAAATGGTAATGCGGTCATCGGCTTCAAACATCTTGCCCGTCAGTTGCGGAAGAGCTGTGACTGGCCAGAGGAAGCTGAGGAGCAGGCACTTGATGGCACGAGGCAGATCGATCAAGATTTCATCTTCAGGGCCAGAGGATTCCATCAAGTAAGAACGCCCTGCCCAACCGAGGGCACCGGCAATGTACAAAAAGAGCAAACCAGGTATCACAAAGTCGCCAAGGTGATCGAGGCGGCCATCGACGACGAGGTGGGGCAGTCCTGTTTCTTTGTCACAGGATGCTTTGTCGTAGCGGGCAAACTTCGTATCGAGACCGTCTTTATCGAAAGTCAACGAGATCCCTTTTTTGGTGGCCTCATCCAGCTTTGTATAAGCGGCAGCCTTCGCATCCTTATACGCTTGAACCTGAGCACAGGGAGCCAAAGGTTCATTGACTTGCTTAGGATTGATGGCGGTTTCTTGTGCTGTGGCACCGCCAGCGAGAGATAGACCCAGCATCAGTGCAGCAAACACCGAAGCCTTGAGTGTAGAGGTTAGTTTTTGGCCATGCATGGCGGATAGTCCTTTCGCGATTGTGGAATCGGACACTGAATTGGCCTCATTTTAGCTGTGAACTTTCACAGGTATCTTTTAACATTTGTTACGGAGAAGGGTGCGATAGACTCAGGGCGACGGTTTTCGACCCAAAAAGCATGGATTACAGCATTGAACGCCAATTGACCGTAGCGCTCGCCAATCAACCAGGAGTTTTGGCGGCCATCGGGGCAGCTCTGGCCAGTCAGCAGGTGAGCATCGAAGCCCTGTCTGTCCTCGATACCATCGAGCAAGGCGTGGTGCGGATCGTCACCAATAATCCGGCGCTCTGCAAGGAAGTCTTGGTCAAACAGGGATTTTATGTGATTGAGGCAGATGTGCTGGCTGTCAGCCTCACGGATAAACCCGGAAAATTGGCGGTTTTCTGTCAAGCCCTCGCCGATGCCGGGATCAATATTTCCTATGCCTACGGCAGCGTCCCTTCGGCTGGGCAACTGACCCGCTTGATGATGCGTGTTTCCAATCTGCAGAAAGCCTGTACTGTCATTGCCGCCCTTCAAGAGGATTGAATCTATGTCGCGCGTCGGTATTCTGCCGCCCGGTGCCCTTGGGGTCAGCTTCTTTTATCACCTTAGCGATCTGGGCAGATCGATCGATGGTCAGGTCACGATGCTAGAGCGCCGAGGTTCTGCTAGCAGCAGCACGCTCCGTAGCCAGGAGAGTTTTCAGATCGCGAAGGGTTCTGAGATCTTGGCTTTACCAACGGCCACAATTTTGCAGGGAGATCTGCTCAGTTGTCAGGCACAGGGTACGCTTCCCGAAGTCTTGCTCGTCTGTCCCAATCCCGATCAGCTTTTGGAAGTGGTCACGGATCTCGTCGAACTGATTGTTCGTGGTGGGGTAGAAGACTTGCCAATCGTCGTCTTCAGCGCCAACGGCATCTATTTTCAACGTTTACGTCAAGCATTTATTGAAAAACTCGAAGAAGCGACGCTCTTCGGACGACTCAGCGACCTCTGGCCAGAACCGATGGGGAAAATCGTCGGTCGGCTGTTGCGAGGAGTGACGATGCAGACTGGGCTGCGGGAAGGCAGTGGGGCTTCGACGCTCTATCGTCCTGGCCCTCGTGGTTTAACGCGGATCGCTGGCGGGGATCTTGAAAGTCGCCAACGTGCCTTGGCGATCTTGACGGGTCGGGGTGGGTGGTACGAACTCGCGGAAGACTGCTCCCCAACCCGCATCGAATTCGACAAAGCCCTTGTCAACCTCAGTAGCAACTTGATGGGCCTGCTTTTGGCCATCGATGACCAAGGCCACTTTCAACGGCTTTCCCTTGCATCCATTTTTCAGCCCCAGCATTTGCCGCGTGTTCGCGAATTGGCTTTTCACCTCAACGCAGTTGGCAAAGCGGTACGGGCTTACAGCGAGGATGACGATGTTGAACTCCTCATCTCCCAGTTGGTTGAAAGTTCTCGTCTACACCAAACCCATATTCCTTCGAGTTTGCAGTGGGTTGGCATGATGTTGGACCTTGGTAAACTTGAAGCAAAAATGCCACCTACCGAAACTTGGCTGGTGGATCCGCTGCTGTTTTATGCGGAAGCAGCGCAGTTAGATGATGCAGTGCAATACTTTAGAACGCTACGGGATACTTTGATCCAAAAATTGCAATTGGCGATTCAAGCGAAAGAGATGGCGAATGATCGAGGGGCTAAGTAAATGCAAGAAGTGTCACGAGTTTTAATGCTACTTGGCTACGGAAAGAAATATGGCGAACGGCACCAAAGGGAAGGGGCAAGCCCCTCCCTCTGGACTCCCACCCCGTGGGGGACGGACGCGCCCGTCCCCCACACCCCCTTGGCGAACTTTTACGCTTGATACTTGGATTTACATTGGGCGCTACGCGTGGTGGAGCGGAATTGGAGACGGATCGGGAGAGGTTTGCGTTACCAATGGGTGAAAAATGAGCAAATCATAAAAAGGAATATGTGGGGACACTGCCGCTACATGACGAAATCTCGACCCAAATAGTATTCACGAACTGTTTCGTTACTAGCGAGTTCTTTCGGGCTGCCTGCCGCTAGCAATTTGCCCTCATTCATGATGTAGGCTCGATCTGTGGTATTTAAAGTGGCGCGGACATTGTGGTCGGTGATTAAGATGCCGATTCCCCGATCCCGTAATCGCGTCACCATCTTTTGAATTTCAGCGACGGCGATAGGGTCGATGCCTGCAAAAGGTTCATCTAATAGAAGGAAGCTGGGACCTTCGACACCTGTAGCCAAAGAGCGAGCAATCTCGACGCGGCGGGCTTCTCCCCCAGAGACTTGCGCGCCAAGACTGTGGCGAATGCGGCCAATGCCGAATTCATCGAGGAGTTCTTCGAGGCGTTTGCGCCAGTAGCGACGAGGAACACCACTTTGTTCGAGAACAAGCAAGATATTGTCTTCGACACTGAGACGGCGGAAGATACTTTTTTCCTGCGGCAAATAGCCGATGCCAAGACGTGCCCGTTTGTACATCGGCAGGCTAGTAATGTCTTGACCATCGAGACAAACACGGCCTTTATCCGGTTTTTCTAAACCAGTAATCACATAGAATGTCGTTGTTTTTCCTGCTCCGTTTGGCCCCAACAACCCAACTACTTCGCCTCGGGAAACATCCAGGCTGACTTTATCGACAACCAATCGTTTGCTGTACTGCTTGGAAACGCGATCAAGGGTGATCTTCACCGTGGTCTGCCTACTTTGGGGTACTGGAACTGGAGGTTGCTTCTGGTGGAATCGTAATGAAAGATTCTACCTGTTTGTTTTTGTCTTTTGGTTCTGCTTTAAAAACACCTGCCACAATAAAATAAGTCAATGTTTCAGAATTGATCCGATTTTTGTCCTGAACCGCGCGGACATTACCTGTCAGAATAATCTTTTTCTCTTTGGTCAGGTAAACCGCGCGATCCGCTGTTGCAGTTACTTTTTTGATCGGATAGTCGATACGCACATTGCCGATGGCCACAATCTCACCGGTTTTTGTATTTGCTTCCTGGGCATCGGAAGTAATGCTCAGTTGGCCACTAGCATTGGTCGCCGGTTGTGCCCCAACCAGTGGTGCTGCCAGCATTGTGGACAGCGCAATGAGCGAAATGACCTTTGGATCCATGACTGGGTGCGTAAACTCTTCCTATCATGCCACTGCTGGAGGACAAAGCCTAGGATGTGAGAGCAATTTTGCCCCTCGCCGCAAAACCAATGACTATCGAACGCAAAGCAAGAACTCTGATACATCAAGGTAACCGACTACGACTTTTCCTAGATCGCGTCCTAATTACCGAAAAATCTTTGGAGCGCGATTGGGAGGTACTTGAACAGCCACCTGTGGTGGTGGTGCTCCCCTTCGAGCGCACTGCCACGGGGGTACGCCTCCTCTTCGTTGAACAGTTTCGTTATGCCATCGGACACACCCTGCTTGAATTCCCAGCCGGTACGGTCGAGGTAGGGGAAGATCTTGCCCTGGCTGCGCGCCGAGAACTCGCCGAGGAAACGGGCTTTTTTGCCAAAACCTGGATCACGCTGCCGAGTGTCTATCGTATGCCCGGAACGAGCAATGAACGCACCCACTTCTACGCTGCTACAGACCTCTATCCGGCAACGGGCCACGACCCTGACCCCGAAGAAGCAATTACTTTGCATTGGCTTGAGGCAACCGACTTTGAAGCGCGCCTCTTTGCTGGTGAGATTTTAGATG
This sequence comes from Gloeobacterales cyanobacterium ES-bin-313, assembly GCA_014379585.1. Taxonomy (GTDB): domain Bacteria; phylum Cyanobacteriota; class Cyanobacteriia; order Gloeobacterales; family Gloeobacteraceae; genus JACMLN01. Next base: position 32,262 of record JACMLN010000047.1, read on the forward strand.
GCAAAAGCATTTGCCTATGGTTTTTGGCCAAACTCCAGATTGCCTAGAAAAGTATAGCGCTTCGCGGCATTGTAAAATAGGGAAGATGAAAATTCTTTTGGTCGAAGACGAGTGCGAACTGGCACTGCCCCTCAAGGCGATCCTGGCGGGGGAGGGCCACTCTGTCGATTGGGTCGATGATGGCAAGTTCGCTTGGGAAATGTTGTTGAGTGTTAACTATGACCTCTGCATCTTCGATTGGCTCCTGCCAGGGATGACCGGAATCGAACTCACCAAAAAATTGCGTCAGCGCTCCTGCACCACTCCAGTTTTGCTCTTGACTGCCCGAGACGCTCCACAGGACAAAGTCGTCGGTCTTGATAGTGGTGCCGATGACTATCTGGTCAAGCCCTTCGATATGGCCGAGCTTCTCGCACGGGTGCGTGCCCTGAGTCGGCGGATTCCACAATTTACTGCTGCCCGCCTCACCTACGCAGATCTTGAACTGGATACCGCAACGATGATGGCTTATCGGGGGAACCAAGAAATTCCCCTCAACCGCAAAGAGTTTCAACTGCTCGAACTTTTCTTGCGGCATCCTGGCCAAGTGTTGAGTCGCGATCAAATTCTTACGTACCTTTGGGAAGTCGGAGAGGAACCGGAGAGCAATGTCATTGCCGCCCAGATCCGACTGCTGCGGCGCAAGATCGATGAAGGTTTTCCTGTTCCCTTGGTACATACGGTCTACGGGGTTGGCTATCGGATGTCGAACAATGCTTAAACCGCTTTTCCAAAAGACGCGCCTTCAACTTGCCCTCGCGATTACGGGGGCAATGGGGGCGATTGTCTTGGGAGCAAGTTTGGGCTTTTACGGATTTATGGTGCAGCAGCAGTACGGCGAGGTGGATCGCGACCTCGAAAATCTCAGCCAAACTTTGCTAGGTGGCATTGAATCCCACGATGGAGATAGGGACGACAATCAGCCAATCCAAATCGACCTTGAACATGTGCCATTTTTGGGCAGTGAAACCCGCGCCAGTAACTTCCCACGGGGCTATCTGCGTTGGTATGCCACCACAGGGCATCTGCGCAAATCGGTCGGCAGTGCCAACGGCCTCACCCCCCACTTCCCCCGGCCAGGGATCTATACGATCGCGGGTCAACCGACCTACCGGGTGCGCACTGTCACTGTGGAAGGTGGCTTTTTGGAACTCGGTTTATCTCTAGCACCAGTCGAAGAGGAGTTAGCTCGCATCGGTCTTGTCCTGGTCTGCGGTGTTCCTCTGGTACTTGGAGCCGTAGGCTTAACGGGCTGGTGGTTGGCGGGTCAGGCGATGGTTCCCATCGAGCGTTCTTACACCCAGTTGCAGCAGTTTACTGCCGATGCCAGCCACGAACTGCGCACACCTCTTGCTGTTGTGCGTGCCAATGCCCAAGCAGCGCTTAGACAGCCGCTCCTCGACGAAACCCAGACCCGCGAAAAACTTGCAGCCATCGACCGCACCAGTGTCCGCATGGGTGAACTGGTGTCTGATCTCCTCTTTCTCGCCCGTTCGGACAATGCGACACTTCCGAAAACCGATCAGCCCTGCCTCTTGAATGAGATGTTGATGGATCTCCACGAAGAACTTGCTCCGATGGCATTGGAAGCCCATGTCCAACTTGAAGTGCTTCAAGAATCGCGCGCGGATGTGATCTTGCTGGGCGAGCGCGAGCAACTGTATCGCCTTTTCATCAACTTGATCGCCAATGCCATCAAGTACACCCCTGCAGGTGGCTCGGTCAAAGTAATCTTGCAGGTTGTTGGCCGTCAGGCTGTCGTCAGCGTTCAGGATACGGGAATTGGTATTCCTGTGGCGCATCAACTCCACATCTTTGAGCGCTTCTATCAAGTCGATCAAGCCCGCAATCGCAAAGTCGGTGGCTACGGGCTTGGTCTCGCTATTTGTCAGGCAATCGTACAGAGCCACCGAGGTACCATCGAACTCACCCGCAGTTCTGACACAGGTTCAGTGTTCACCGTCCGGCTGCCGTTAACAACTTCTCCGCAATCTACCTCTGGAGCGATGCAGACCGCCTGAGATTTTGCTACACAGAGTTACTTATACTTGCTGCTAGGAGAAAATCTATGACCCGCTACTGGATGATTTTGGTTAGCGCTCTTTGGATATTTATTGGCATCTATCTCGTATCTACAGGTCGATCGCTGCGCCCGGTGCTGCCCTTTGTCAGCGTTGCTACTTTGGTCTGCGCGGTAGGGCTTGTCATTTCTACGCTTTCACGCCCCAATCGCTAAATAATTCGAAATCATGGTCTGTTTGGCTATTTGCCTTCTCGCACGTCCGCAGAAAACTGTTCGACCGCTTGGGCAATGGCAGAGCGCAAGTCGA
>JACMLN010000048.1 GCA_014379585.1 Gloeobacterales cyanobacterium ES-bin-313
CCACCGCCACCGCCGCCACGGTTTCCACCGCCGCCGCCGCCGCCAGCACCACGATAGCCGCCGCCACCGCCACCGCCGCCACCGCCACTACGGCGATCAGGACGGGGTTCAGCCTTGTTGACACGGATTTCCCGGTTGTTCCAGGTTGCACCGTCTAAGTCGTCGATTGCTGCCTGCTCAGCAGTTTCCGGATCGAGGTCCACAAATGCGAAACCGCGAGGACGACCAGTTTCCCGATCCATCGGAATCTTGACCGACTTCACTTCGCCGTACTCGGCGAAAGCTTCAATGATTTCCTGCTCAGTCGCAGAAAAGGGCAGGTTGCCTACAAATAACGTCACTGCTTGTCTCCAGAACTAAATGAACCAATCGACAAGGACAGAACAGCGACCCTACCGATGGCTTGAACAATTTGGCCTGCATCTTCGGGGTTGAAGCGGGCAGTGTACAAGGGCCAAGAAGAGGTTCTCGTACCGAATACAGGACACCGTGAGCCACACGGGACTCAGTAAATATTAACATAGACACCCATTGGGAAGGTGTCCTAGGGCACTCAGCCCAAAAAAGCTTTTAATTCCCCAGTAATCGCTTCTGCTGGGCGATCGCCGTCGATGGAGTGCAACTTATGTTGTTGCTCGTAATAGGAAATCAATGGTTCAGTCTGATCGCGGTAAACCGCCTGACGTTGAATCACCACATCGAGGCTATCGTCGGGACGATGCACCAGTTCGCTCGGACAATCGGCATGATCATCGCAAAAAGGGATGGTCGTTGGTGGCGGATTAAAGAGGACGTGGAAGACGCGCTTGCAGGTCATGCAGGTGCGCCGCCCAGTCAGTCTTTCGACAAGTTTCGCTTCGGGCACATTGATCAGCACAACCGCTTCTAGGGGCTGTCCGAGCTTTTCGAGCAACTGATCAAGCGCCTCCGCCTGCACTGTGGTGCGGGGGAAACCATCTAGCATCCAACCACCTGATACATCCGGCTCCACAAGTCGGTCTTGAATCAGGCCAATCACGACCTCGTCCGGCACCAGAGCACCCCGATTCATAAAAGCCTTGGCTTCGAGTCCAAGGGGTGTTTCTGCTTTGACAGCAGCGCGGAGAATATCGCCTGTCGAGATCTGAGGAATACCGAGATTGGGAACGAGAGCCTGGGCTTGGGTGCCTTTGCCAGAACCAGGAGCACCCAAAAAGATCATGCGTCTGATAACCACTACTTCTTCACCATGCCTTCGTAGCGCTGGGAGATGACGTAGGTCTGAATTTGACGCACGGTATCGATGGCCACACCGACCAAGATCAACAAGGAGGTTGCGCCGATGCCATTAAAGGTGGTAACACCCGTCGCTTGCTCAACAAAAGTTGGAATGATCGCGACAGCCGCCAAGAAAACCGCCCCCAGAAAGGTCAACCGATTCATGATCTGCTCGATATAGTCTGAAGTCGCTTTGCCAGGACGCACGCCAGGGATGCTCGAACCCATTTTTTTGAGGTTTTTGGAAACATCCTCGGGGTTGATCACCAAGGTGGCGTAGAAGTAACTGAAAAATAGAATGAGCACAAGGTAAAGCAAGTTGTGCACCCAACCACTAGACAGGTAGCCTACGGCTTTATCGACGTTGGCATTCCGGGCAAATTGCGCCAAAGAAAGGGGCAAGTACAGCAGAGAAGACGCAAAGATAATTGGCATCACGCCGCCCTGGTTGACACGCAGGGGCAAGTAGCTGGTCTCCTGCTGCTGAAACTGTTGGCGACGTGGTCCCACTTGGCGACGCGCCGAAATAATCGGAATCCGGCGGGTGCCTTCTTGAACGAAGACGATCGCAACGATCATCGCCATGAACACAGCCAGCAAGACCAATGTGCCGAGTAGGCGGGAGGAATCTGCCTGAATCAACTGGAAAGTCTGAGTGAGAGCCGTCGGCAAACTGGCCACAATATTGATAAAGATCAACAACGAAGCACCATTGCCAATGCCACGATCTGTGATTAGTTCACTCAGCCACATCACAAAGATCGCTCCAGCGGTGAGTGCCATCGAAGTTTGGAAAACAAACAGCGGTCCCCAATCTGGAACAAAGGCTTTGATCCACACGGCGATACCGACACTCTGGATAATCCCCCAGCCAAGCGCCAAAAAGCGTGTGTACTGCGCAATCTGACGGCGACCCTGTTCACCTTCATCTTTTTGAAGGGCTTCCATTTTCGGAAACACAGGCACCAACAGTTGCATGATGATCGAGGCGTTGATGTAGGGCAAAATGCCGAGGGTGAAGATCCCCAAGGTACTAAAGCCCCCACCCGCAAAAATGTTTAGAAAGCCAATGATCGCATTATCTTGGGTAGCCTTTTGAAAAAGTTCTTGGTTAATCCCTGGCAAGGGCAAGTAGATACCGACACGAGCCAGAATCAACATGCCGATTGTAAAAAGCATACGCTGGCGTAGACCGGAGGCCGAAGCCATTTGCGCAAATGTTTCTCCAGCAGATGCACCTTTTCCGCGTTTTCCAACCATTTAAGAGAACCCTCCCAAGTTCGCAAAACCCAAAATTCTGCACATCTATTATGGCCGAAAAGCCCGCTACTCAACGTCAGCAAAATCCGTATCGCTTAAAACGATAGGATCAATGCTCCAACTGCACCACCGATCAAGGGTAAATGGCGTGCATGAAGAAAGCCTGCCGCTTTGGCTAAGCGCACCTGTTCAGCCCCAGTCGGAAAGCGTTCGAGACTCGGTGCAATATAGGCGTACTCTGCTTCTAAACCGCGTTCACGTCCCAAACTTGCCACCCGCTGTTCTAAGTACCACTGCTGGAAACGAGACCATTCCAGATTGTCTGGGCGATGGAGATCCAAAATGACAGCTTGGCGAGTCGGTTTCAAAACGCGACGTATTTCTCTTAGACAGACCGAAATATCGACGACGTTGCGCAGGCCGAAGCTTTGAATCACTCCATCAAAGTAGTTTTCAGGAAAAGGCAGAGCGAGGGCATCACCGACCATCCAACGAATTGCTCTTTTTTTATCCCGTTTTTGCGCCTGTGCAATCTGGTTTGCTGAAAAATCGAGTCCGTAGACCTTGCCTGAGCTTCCGACGCGGCGAGCCAGCAAAAAAGCGAGATCCCCCGTTCCACAACACAGATCCAGCACCCGATCTCCAGGCGTGCTTTGCACCCAATCCACCGCCATCTTTTTCCAGACTCGATGCAGACCAAAGCTCATTTGGTCGTTGAGATCGTCGTAGACCGGAGCAATCGCATTAAAGATCCGGCGAATGCTTTCGCTATCCGTTGTCATTGCACATTTCGAGAAACACCCTACCAGCTTAGATGCGACTGGTCATCACCATGGGCCCCGCTGGCTTTGAGGCAGTGACAGATTCGCGGGTGACTACCAAAGGCGCGGCCAGCAAACTGTCGTTAATCGGCAACTTCGCAAAAACACTGCCATCTTTAGCTGGCATAAATTCCCCATAGGCCACTTTCTGGCCATCGACAACTGCCCACAGCCGATAGACTTCGCCAGTCTGGGGCATCGGCAAATTGCGCAGGGTGACGACAACTTCTGGGGTTCCGGGGGTGACCACGATGTTGCCCGAAGAACCCTCCCCAGCGTCCATGCCTTTTAGGGAAACGAGCTTTGTGTTCCCCTCTTGGAGCATGGCTGCCACATCGCGGTAATGGTCGATTTCTTTGTTGGCTTGGGCGAGCTCGTTGTGCACTTGGATACTGTCCATACTCAATACCGCAATGGCTGCAGCCGCAGCAATGCTCGCCCCCCAACTCAACCAGTTTCGTCGCTTGGGTGGTGAGACAGAAGACACGGGCACTGAAGCCGTCGGCTGGGACTGCCGCGCTTCTTGTAAAATCCGCCAGCGCAAAGATTCGGAAGGTTTTGCCTCCTCATCGAGGCCGTAGGCAGATAGTGCCAGAGTTTCTTGGAGGCTCGCCAATTCCGAACGTGCCTCTGGGTGCTTCTGCAACCAGTTTTCCAAGGCCAGCTGCTCGGCTTCGCTAAGATCGCCGAGGACGTAACCTGCCATGATTTCTTGCCATCGACTGTCCATGCGCGTCATCCCACTAAATCTCGAAGAAGATCCCGCAATTTTATTAAGCCTTGCCGACAGCGGGTTTTCACAGTGCCAAGGGGAGTGTCCAATTTTTCAGCGATCTCTGATTGGCTCAGTCCCTCGTAGTAAGCCAGTTCGAGGGCGGAGCGCTGGGATTCAGGCAATTGCTGGAGGGCAGAACGGACGATGGCGGAACGCTCGCTTTGGTCAATTTTTTCCAGGGGTGGTGGCCCACCCTCATGGCCAAATTCGTGCTTAAATTTTTGCAAGGAGCGCAGCTTTGAGGCTTTGCTGCGCAGGCGGTCGATGGAACGCGAACGCGCCAATGTGAGCAAGAAGCTGCTGAGACTGCCACGCTTTGCATCGTAGGTTCCCTTGCGCCAAAGGGTCAAAAAGACTTCCTGGGTGAGATCTTCCGCTTCTTGGGCATTGGTGAGAATGCGCAGAGCCAGCCGATAGACCACTGTGCCATGGCGATTGTAAAGCGTGCCAAGGGCATCGGCATCGCCCTGCTTAAGTAGAGCGTATACCTCGGCATCGCTGAGGGCATCCATCGCCATCTTGTCGGGTCTATTGATAGGCCGTACTCGAAACCTCTCCACAGCATAGTGGTTTTTGGTGAGTAGATTGCGGTCAAGCTCCTGAATCGATATAAGCATGGCGGACTCAATTTCCCTGGGGTCATCCAGGCTTCTAAAGAGTCTACGAAAGCTTCTTGCGAATGGATTCTCAGTGTTCGATCTTGGCGCTCACGCTCAAGATGCCTGGGGCGAAGGTTCCAGAATGCTGGTGAGATCGAGACGTTTGGCTTGTCCCCAGAAAGCTTCTAACTGGTAAAACCCACGCTCTTGGGGCATAAGAATATGGACGATGACTTCGCCGTAATCGACCAGTACCCAGCCCCCTTCGTTGATCCCTTCGATGCGCTCAGGAACTCGGTCAAGTTCCGATTTGACTAAATCAACGACAGCGGAGCTGATGGCGCGGATTTGGGGGCGGGATTTGCCTGTCACAATCACAAAGTAGTCCGCTAGAACCGTCACTGGCCCGACAGCAAGGGCGAGAATTTGTTCTCCCTTGCGATCATCGGCGGCTCGAACTGCGGCGAGGGTGATATCGAGTGCACTGTCTTCTGTCAAGTTGATTCCTTTGTCGCTAAAGTGGCCAGTGCCCAGTTGCGGGTCAACAGGGTGCGCGGATGAATGGCTCGCCGCGCCGTAACTAACTCCAGAATAGTCTGATCTGCTCCAGCAAGAACAGCTTCTAGAAGGCTGTGTGCCTCTGCTCGACGCACTTTCTCGACATCTTCGCCGTGGCGGCTTGGTTCGATCCAGTCGGCCACATAGAGAATTTGCGACAGGAGATCAAGATCTGCATTTCCAAGGGTGTGGTTGGCAATGGCTCCCAACACAGAGGGATCGCACTCGTCAAAAAGCTCTTTTGCGAGCATGGCGCTCACTTCAGCGTGGAGGAGATGGGGTGATTGTAATTGAATTGGGTCGATGGCAATACCAAGGCGTTGGGCTTCTTGTAATAACCGCGTTGCCCCAAAATATTTGGCCAAGTCATGAAAAAGCCCCGCCTGTGCCGCTCGTTGAGGATCCGCTCCGTAGCGCTCTGCGAGGGCGATTGCTGTTTTTTCGACCCCCAAAATATGGATAAGACGCTTCGGTGGCACATTCTCTGTGAGCCAGTCGAGGACAGGCTGACGCCAATCGAGGTAGGGCAAAAGGCTTTGCATAGCCAAGAAGAATAACGTTTCCCCTTATTCTAGTCGGGGTCTAAGCCACGGGTGACGAGGTCGTAGTAAACCGTACCCAACAAAGTGCCAATACCTGGAAAAGCAAGGGTATAGAGTCCGAAGATCGTGAAGATGCGAACGGCGGCATGGGCGAGGATCGGCCATTGCCCCGGCAACAATGCCACAACCCAGCCACTTACAGAAAAACACAGAGACGGCCAGACGAACAGGATCAAGAGGGAAAGACAAGCGACGAGCCAAAAGTGCCTGTAGGACAACTGCCAACTGCGGACTAGAGCCGCAAAAGCATTTTTGTTTTCGACGGCGATCACGGGGAGAGCGACCATGCTACAGGCCAAGAAGGCCACACTGACCAAGGCAATGGGCAGCGCGAACCACCCCGTTATCTGCATTGCAGATAGGCATAGAGGCAAAGAAAGTAGGAGAGCGACAAGGATCGACCAAACCATGGAATAGAGACGCTGGCCGAAGGTCTGTTGAGTCTGCCAAAATGGGTAGGCTTGCCCAACATAGACGTAGTAAGTCCAGCGCTGCACCAACAGTAGGGACATTAACCAGTTGCCGATCCCCCAGATGGTCAAAAGTGCACTGATCCCCAAGGCCAAAGGGTAGAAGCCGCTTTTTAAGAGCGCAATATTCGCTCCAGGTTGATAGAAAAAATGCAGAAAATTATTGAATCCGCCACTCAGAGCAGCATTTGCACCGATCAAAATCAGGCTTACTCCCACGCTGAATAGCAGCAAAAAGTAGCCTGAAAAGCTGCTGAGTGCAAAGTTACCCCATTCTTCGCCAGCGATCCGAAACGCCGCTGTGGTGATGTCCCAAATCGAGAGAGAAGGCATCCGCAAGGTTGGTAGCGTCTCCGTCTCGATCAAGGGTCTGATCAGAGTATTTTTAAGCGCTGGCGTGAGATCGGGCTGACCGCAGGCACGAATGCCATTTTGGGCAAAGCGGCGAACCTGAGCATCGGAAAAACTGAGAAGGCGACGGTAGACCGTCACGGCTGCATCGATCTGCTGGTTTTGCAGATACGCCGAAGCGAGCCACATCAGCACCCGCGCATCGCTTGGGGAAGCGTAGGCTGCCTCCTCAAAGCAGCGCACCGCTCCCTCAAAATGGCCTAACTGGAACTCTGAGACACCGCCCTCAAATGCCGCTGTCATACTGTACAAGTCCCACCTTAAATACTGTTAAAAGAATTGACACGCTTTTACTGACCGATCCGATGCCCTGCGTTCTTAATCATCTCTGCTCTAAAGGCTCAAGAGTATGTTGATTCTGCGAAGATTCGTTCTTAACCCTTGTCATCCAGCAATCGCTATAGGATGGAGAGTGCCCAACAGTTGACAGGAATGAGCACGATTTCAAAATTACAGGCTGCGGCTGAACGCGGCGATTTCTTAGTTACCGCTGAGATCATGCCCCCCAAGGGACCAGATACCCAAGACTTTGCCCACAAAGCCCAGTTGTTAAAGCCCCGCGTCCATGCCGTCAATGTCACCGACTCCAACCGAGCAGTCATGCGCCTAAGTCCGTTGGCAGGGGCAATCTTGCTGGAACAAATGGGCATTGAGTCTGTGTGCCAGTTTGCCTGCCGCGACCGCAACCGCATCGCCCTCCAAGCGGATCTCCTTGGTGCTGCTGCCTTTGGGATCCGCAATATCCTCGCGCTCACAGGCGATCCGGTTAAATCCGGGGATCATCCTGAGGCCAAATCGGTGTGCGATTTTGAGTCTGTGCGCCTTCTGCAGGCCATTGCTACCCTCAATCGGGGGCAAGACTGTGCAGGTCATGCCCTCAATGCGCCCACACAGTTCTATGCAGGGGCTGCCATCGATCCCCAAAGTCCCAGCGATTCAGGCATCAAGAGCCGTTTTTTGCGCAAAGTCGATGCTGGTGCTCAGTTTTTTCAAAGCCAGATGATCACGGACTTCGAGCGATTGGCCTGGTTTATGGAGACGATGGCACTCAAGGCTGGGCGACCGATCCTCGCCGGGATTTTTTTGCTCAAGTCCGCGAAGAACGCTCACTTTATCAATCGGGTCCTTCCTGGTGTCAATATTCCAGAATCGGTGATTAACCGCCTTGAGGGCGCTGCTGACCCCCTGCAAGAAGGCATACAACTTGCCGCCGAGCAAATTCAAATGGCCCGCCAACTCTGCCAAGGGGTGCACCTGATGGCGATCAAAAAAGAAGAGGTGATCCCCCACATTCTCGACCTCGCTGGCATTGGCCCTTTAGGGTGAGGTTTATGGACAGCAAAAAAGTGTGGTTAGCAATCTTCGCCACTTGGATGATGAGCATTCCGGCGAATGCAGCTCCCTTGTCGGTGCCATCTAGCCAGTCCGTGTCGGTGCCGTCTAGTGAGTCCACACCACAAGCGATTACCAAAGAAAACCCAGCCCAGGCGAAGATGAACGCCCTTGCCCAGGACTACCTCCTCACCACCAATGCCTTAGCAGTGAGCCGTACCCAACTATTGGTTGCACAACAAGATCTTCTTGATCTCAGTCAAGAACTGGTCAAACTCCAAGTTGAATACGCCGTCCAACAAAAAGCAACGGTAACGCGCCTGCGCTTGTTGCACCGCCAAGGTGCGCAGCAGTGGTGGTCGCTTCTCTTAGCCAGCCGAGATTTCAATGCCATGCTGGACCGGCGCTATCAGCTTGGCCAGGTTTTTGGTCAGGATCGGCAGATCCTCGCCAAGTTACAAACCCAGCGCCAAGCGCTCGATCAAAAACGCCTCGCTGTCGAAGCCCAAAAAAACGACATTGCGCTTTTGATCGAACAGTTAAGCGCAAAACAGGCCAACATCGAAAAGCAAGCATCCTCCCAGGCTGATCTCGTCTATCGCCTCAACACACTGCCCCAAGCCTACGAATCAGCCCAACAGCGACTCGCCAGCGACTCAGGCCAACTCTCGGAGATGATCCGTGCCCTGAGCACGAACCAGGCCAAAAACCCCTCCCCTCTGAAAATGGCCATTCCCGTTCTAGGTGCCCTCACCAGCGGTTTCGGTTTTCGGATTCATCCAATTTTTGGCATCCAAAAGATGCACACAGGCATCGACTTAGCTGCATCCCCTGGCACACCGATCACAGCTGCGAGCGATGGTACAGTCATCTTTGCAGGCTGGTACGGTGGCTATGGACGCTGTGCGATCCTTGCCCACGGCGGCAACTTGGCGACCCTCTACGGTCACACCAGTCAATTGATGGTCACCATCGGCCAACAGGTCAAACGTGGCCAGATTATTGCGGCTGTCGGTTCGACGGGATTTTCTACAGGCCCCCACCTGCACTTTGAAGTGCGCATCAACGGTACACCCACTAACCCTATGGATTTTCTACATTGATCATGAAAGAATTCGATGTCTTTGCCCTCGGCAACCCGCTGCACGACCTTCAAGTGCAAGTCTCTGACGATTTTTTGGCCAGTTTGGGCGCACCCAAAGGCGGAGTCAGTTTGATTGACCGCGAACAGTACGACGCGCTCATTCCCAAGCTCGCCGGACTACCGATCAACGGCGCAGCGGGTGGATCAGCAGCCAATACGATGATTGGCATCCAGTTGTTCGGCGGCACGACTTGCTTCACAGGCAAAATTGGCGCAGACAGCTTTGGCAGCGACTATCGCGACAGCATGACAGCCAAAGGTGTCCATACCAACCTGGCTGTTGGCGAAAGTCCAACGGGGTTATGTGTGATCTTGATTACCCCCGATGCCCAGCGCACGATGTTCACCTATTTGGGCGCAGGACGGGAATTAGCCCCTGCCGATGTGCAAACGGAGATCCTCGCCAAGAGTCGCTATCTCTACGTCACTGGCTATCTCTGGGATACAGATTCCCAAAAGCAGGCAGTGCTCTTCGCTATGGAAGAAGCCCGCAAGCACCAAGTCCCAATTGCCATGAGCCTCTCCGACCCCTTCTGTGTCCACCGCCACAAAGCCGATTTCCAAAAAATTGTCACCGAGCATGTCGATTTACTGTTTGGCAATCAAGAGGAGATCGAAGCTTTTACAGGTACGAAAACGCCCCAGGAGGCACTTGCAGCCTTGATGCCGCTCTGTGGGATGGTCGCAATTACCATGAGTGCCCAAGGATCTCTGATTGGCCACCAAGGCGAAATCCACCCCATCGACGCTTTTCCAGTCACTGCCGTAGACAGCACAGGTGCAGGAGATATGTACGCAGCTGGATTACTCTACGGCCTGACCCACGACTTGCCCCTTACAAAGACAGGTCTGCTCGCTTCCTATGGCGCTGCTGAGGTCGTCTCCCGTTTAGGACCACGCCTCGAAAAAATTGACCAAGAAGCGATCGCTCGCCTCCTGGTCTAAAGAGTGGATTGAAACAACTACTCTTCGGTTTCTTCTTCCTCAGTTACCTGGGGATAGTAGAAACCTGTGTTGTTGCCAGAAAGAATCGACTTTCCGAGGGCAAGCGCTTTTTCGGCTTGAACAGCAACCTTGCGGCGCCACGTTGCGCGGCGCTGATCGCGCTTGGCGTTGGAGGTTTTCTTCTTAGGCTGGGCCATAGCAGGCTCTCACGTACAGTTACAAAGCTTTCCTATGATACAGCACTTTGCAGAGAAACCGCCCGCACTCCCGCGAGACACCACTGACCACGGCCAGGAGCGTAGACGACTTCCCCAGAACGATTCAAGTTGTGGACGGTGCGGAATACAACCCAGGGGGGTTGTCCAAGTTCGTAAGTTAACTGAACGATCGAGCGCGGATGGCGGCAGAGTTCTGCAAGAATCCGCTCCTGCAAGTCCGCTTCGCCCATGATTCCAGACATATATCGGTCTCCTAACTGCAGTTCAAAACGGGGATCAAAAAAACTGTTTCCTCAGTTTCTTATTTATACCTCCTTTCTGCTGCGTGGGGATCACTTAAACCGTGCGAATTTTTGTTGCAATCGGAGACGGGGATCGCTGTCTCAAATATCGAGAATCTGAGCTATCCTGATGTAAAGAAAGATGATGAAATGATGAAAAGCACAACAATCTTGCCTACCCTGAAGCGCTTCACCACCACCATTTTAGTTGTAAGCCTTGTCTTGCTTACTTCTCAGGCCACCCATGCAGATGTAACGGATGATACCTACGAGAACAATATTTTCAATGTCTATGGGACAAATGGGAACATCACAGCTCAGAGAGTCACTCTCAAAGACTCGATCCAAAATGGTCAACCTTCCTTCATTGTGATCTATGTAAACGACTCGCGTGATTGTAAACGGCAAACCTATGAGATTACTCAGTTACAATCGCGCTTCGGTAAAGCGATCAACTTTATAGCAGTTAATGCGGATGCATTTCCTGACGATCAACCAGATCTCCAGAAATATTATTCTGGAGATGTACCACGTATGCTCTTATTCGACGGCAAAGGCAAATTGGTCTACGAAAAGACTGGTTACACCAGTGCCAAGAATCTCGCCCAGCCCTTTTTCGATTTAGAAAAAATCCTTCCCAAACGTGCCCCCAGCCGTGCTCCGATGGAACAAGCCCCATCGCAGAAGCCCTAAAAAGTTGATACTCTTTCGCGAAAAAACAGATAAACACAAATTGGGGCATGCAGTTGCATGCCCCAATTTGATCAATACGTAAACCTGTACTCAAGAAGTGGAATTGGCTGGAGAGAAGATCAAACTGTCAGTAGCGCTTCACGCCCTTTTCGTAGACAAAAATCTCCAAAACTTTCTTCGGGGCTACGTTCTTGTTTGAAGGCTTCGAAGATCGGTCCTAAAACAGGCAGAATCTCCTCGCGCTTCACTTTCTCGCGGAACACCCAGTTGAGGCGGGTAGAGGCAAGATTACCACCCAAGTAGATGTTGTAAGCGTTGGTGCCGCTGCCCACAAAACCGATCTCACCCATGTAGGGACGGGCACACCCGTTTGGGCAACCGGTCATCCGAATCGAAATCGCTTCACCGCTCAGACCCAAGTCAGCCAGCTTCGCACCAATTTCATCGATGACTCCCGGCAGGGCACGCTCAGACTCGGTAACGGCGAGACCACAGGTTGGCCAAGCAGGGCAGGCCATCGAGTAGCGTTCAGCATTGGAGACAGCCTCAGCGGTACGGACACCGTGGGTGGCTAAGATTGCGTCAATTTCTTGGCGTTGATCCGCCAAGATACTTGTGAGCAAAACATTTTGGGTCGGCGTAAATAGCAAATCGCACTGAAAGCGCTCGACAATTTCTCGAAGAGCAGTCTTTAGACGAAATGTGCCCTCGTCCTTGATACGCCCATTCTCGATCCACAGACCCAAAAAGTACCGCCCATCCCCTTGGGGGTGCCAGCCGAGATAGTCTTCGAAGACCCAGGGTTTGAGGGGAAACCAAGGCTGAAGAGGTTTACCAAGGTATTCTTCAACTTTGCTATGAAACCAGTCGATGCCTTGGTCGTGAATCAAGTATTTGAGGCGGGCATGGCGGCGGTTGTAGCGATCCCCAAAATCTCGTTGCACTGAAACCACCGCTTTCACCGCAGCGAGCAAGTCTTCAGGGGTAACAAAGCCAAGATGGTCTGCCTTGCGAGGAAACGTCGCTGGATTGGCGTGGGTTGTGCCAAGGCCACCACCGACGGTCAGATTAAATCCGGTGAGCTTCTCGTGAATGTTGAAGATCGGCACGACTCCGAGATCTTGGGTGTAGATATCGACAGAGTTGTCCCCCTCAACCGCTACAGCGATCTTGAACTTGCGGGGTAGATAGGTTTTGCCGTAGATCGGTTCAAATTCTTCCTGGCTAGAAAACACCTTTTCATCCGCTTGCCAGACTTCGAAGTAGGCACCTGTATGGGGAGTCAGCAGTTCAGCAATCTGCTCGGCAGTTTGGCGGGCGACTGCGTAGGGTTTTGCGGTAAACGGGGCAGGAGGAGCCATGACGTTGCGGTTGATGTCTCCACAGGCTCCCAGGGTCGTTCCAAGGCTCTTGTTGATTTCGGCAATCACTTCTTTGAGATGCAACTTGTGCACACCATGAAGTTGTAGACCTTGGCGGGTCGTGACGCGGAGCGTACCACTTGCGAGGCGATCGGCAAGATGATCCATGGCCAGGTAAAAAGCAGCTGGCGCATAACCACCAGGATTGCGGGTGCGAACCATGAAGGAATAGTCCAGCATTTGACCACTGTCCTTGAGAGACTTGCGGTCATCGCGGTCATCTTGCTGGTAGATCCCATGAAACTTCAGCAGTTGCACAGACTCTTCTGGAAAGAAGGTGGCTTCCTCCGCCAATTGCTGCTTGATCGCTCCACGTAGGTTGTGGCTGTCTGCTTTGATAATCTCTACTTTGGAGCGCTTGATTTGATCAGTCATCGTCCCATACACCGGAATCTCTATCGACATCTAGCAATTTTTTTGGCAATTGTCACGTAAGCGACAGTACACAATCAGGTTTTGTGTAGCTTAGTTTACGAAGATTATACTCAAGCTGTGAGGAACGAAGCCTTAGCTACTAGCGTCTTTTGCACCATCTCCTCGATATTCAGCTATGAAAAAGTCACTGTTTTCCCTGGCTACCCTAGCAGCCCTCACTTTTGGAGCTGGACAGTCTGCCTTCGCCTTTGACCCTGAAGAATCGACGACGATCAACGTTTATGACCAGGCAAGTAAGGCTGTGGTCAGCATTCGCACCCGTGGCGGGAGCGGTGCTGGTGCCATTATCGACCCACGGGGTTTAATCATCACCAACAACCACGTCGTCGATGGAGCCAGTCAAGTCCAAGTTCAGACTGCCGATGGTCGCACTTACAGGGGGCAAGTTCTCGCCCTCGATAGACGCAACGACTTGGCCTTAGTTCAGATTCAACCTGATAAACAGCTTTCTAGTCTGCGCCTCTCCCAAAATCCACCCCGCGTTGGTCAGCGGGTCTACGCCATCGGGAATCCTTTTGGGCTTGATCGGACATTGACGGTCGGTATTCTCAGTCGGATTGCGGCCAGTGGTGATTTACAGACTGACGCATCCCTCAACCCTGGCAATTCTGGTGGACCACTCCTAAACTCCAATGGGGAGATTATCGGGGTCAATAAAGCCATTCTTAGTCCAGGGGGAAGCGGCAATAGTGGCATCGGCTTTGCCACAGCCACCGGCCCTGTACGCCAACTTGTTGCCCAGTCCAAGAATAGCAGTGGCCAATATGTCGCCCGACAGCCCAGTCAGGGAGGCTTAGGGGTTGTCCTCGACTCGCAGACCCTTACTGTTCTGGAAGTGAAGCCAGGCTCGGTTGCAGACCGCAGTGGCCTGCAAACAGGTGATCGGATCTTAGGAGCCAACAACTACGCTATCCGCAATACCAACGACCTCCAACAGATCTTGCTCCAAAATCCAGGGGCACTGATTTTGACCGTTGGCCGCAATCGTCAGGTCGGTCAGATTCG
>JACMLN010000049.1 GCA_014379585.1 Gloeobacterales cyanobacterium ES-bin-313
GGAACTCGAAGAGCGCATCTCCATGCTCGAAAATCTTTATAGTCAAGCACCCGCAGACAGTCAGCCAGACTTGATCGACGAAATCGGCGACTATCTAAAAGCCCATGACTTGCGCAGCCAAGTCGACGCTGGGGTCGATTTTAACCGTGCCCTCCGAGATCTCGCCCGGCGGATGCGCAGTTTTGGCAGAGTGATCAGTACTCCCTACAGCGAGTGGCTCTCCAAGGCCGCTAGCGATCCGGCGCCAGAAAATGCGAAGATAGATCAGTATTCCGATTGAGTTTGGCTGGAATGAGTTTGGGACTCACCAAGTCGCAGATGGCGGCAATTTATGATCACGGCGAACGCGCCTATCCCCACGAATGTTGCGGACTTCTACTCGGTCGCTTCGAGCCAGAGGATCGCAAGACTTTGGTGGAGACTTGGGCTGTCGAAAATAACTGGGAAGGCTCTGGAGAGTTCGGTCTTGACGACGGTCAAACCAGCCAACGGCGCTTCATGATCTCCCCCGACGACTATCGCCAAGGCGAACGCCATGCCCGCAGTAAAGGGCTAGAGATTATTGGTACGTATCATTCTCACCCAGATCACCCAGCCATCCCCTCAGAGTTTGATCGAAATAATGCCTGGCCCGTCTACTCCTATATGATCGTGTCTGTGGAGCAGGGCAAGGCGAAAGTTCTCACCAGTTGGACGCTCGACGACGATAGACAGTTTCAAAACGAAGCATTTTTCCAGGCGAAGGAGGTATGACATGACCGTGAAAGTATTGATTCCTGGCCCTCTGCGCCGCTACACGGCGAACTTAGAGAGCCTTGAACTCGAAGGCAGCAGCATTTCCGAGATCTTGGCAGATCTGACTGGGCGCTACGGCGATCTCAAAAAACATCTTTATAACGAAGATGGCAAATTGCGTAACTTTGTGAACGTCTACGTCAACGACGAAGATATCCGCGATCTCAATCAGCAGGAAACTTCGGTGCAAGCCAGCGATGTGATCTCGATTGTGCCTTCAATTGCCGGGGGAAGCTCCTGTGCTTAATCCCGATATTGAAAAGATTGAACTTTCGAAAGAGGAGTACGAGCGCTACTCCAGACATCTGATCTTGCCGGAAGTCGGCGTTGAAGGTCAGAAAAAGCTAAAAGCTGCTTCTATCCTCTGCGTTGGCACTGGTGGGCTGGGTGCGCCTCTGACGATGTATCTGGCTGCCGCTGGTGTGGGTCGCATTGGTCTGGTGGATTTCGATGTCGTCGATGCTTCGAACCTTCAGCGCCAGATTATTCATGGCACTTCCTGGATCGGCAAACCGAAGATCGATTCCGCCGAACATCGCCTCAAAGATATCAATCCCTACGTCGAAATCGTTCGCTACCCAGTGCGACTCTCTTCTGAAAATGCCCTGGAAATTTTCAAAGATTACGACATCATCATCGATGGCACCGACAATTTCCCAACCCGCTACTTGGTCAATGATGCCTGCGTGCTGCTGGATAAGCCGAATGTCTACGGCTCGATTTTCCGCTTCGACGGCCAAGCGACAGTGTTTCACTACGAGGATGGCCCCTGTTATCGCTGCCTCTACCCGGAGCCACCCCCACCAGGACTGGTGCCAAGTTGCTCCGAAGGCGGTGTCTTAGGGATCTTGCCCGGAATTATTGGGGTGATTCAAGCCACCGAAGCCGTCAAGATCATCTTGGGTGCAGGGCGTACCCTCAAAGGTCGATTATTGCTCTACGACGCGCTGAATATGAGCTTCCGAGAACTCAAGCTGCGCAAAAATCCTGAATGTCCGGTGTGCGGAACCCATCCGACAGTGACATCATTGATAGACTACGAAGAATTCTGCGGCATTCCGCAGGCAAAGGCCGAAGAAGAAGCGGCAAAGGCAACCATGGGCGAGATCACAGCAACCGAACTTAAACAACTCCTCGATCAAAAAGCAGATGTAGTCGTGATCGATGTGCGCAATCCCGATGAATTTGCAACGACCCGCATTCCGGGCACAACCCTCGTTCCCCTCCCAACCATTGAACAGGGCGAAGGCATCGAAAAAATCCGCAGCCTCGTCAACGGTTCCGACTTGGTTGTCCACTGCCGCAGTGGCATGCGTTCCGCCAAGGCACTCGGCATTCTGCAAACGGCTGGGATTACTGGCAAGAACCTAAAAGGTGGCATTCATGCCTGGGCCGACGAAGTCGATCCGAGTATGCCCAAGGTTTGATCGTTTTCACCTGTACCACCCCGGTGCCAGATTACTGCCAAAACAGTTCGTAGTGCTTAAGGGGTTGCGGGCTGTTTTGCAGAAACAACTGTGATCGTGTTGTAAATAAACCTTAGAGCGCTTAAAGAACTGCTGAAGTTTTTAGATTTCTCCAAAATTGTTTGGGCTTCGCGCTCGCGATCTTCGTTGATTGGCACTCCGATACTGGGGTACATCAAGTCGCTGGGATCATTGGTATGTTTTAATCCCAGTGCATGTCCCACCTCGTGGGTAATGATCCAATACATCGCTGTTGTTCCGTAGAACTTACTATCATTTGTGTAGAGATCTAACTCGATATACGCTTTTTTATATCTTTTCCAAAGGTACTGCTGCTGTTCTCCTGGGATTTGAAAGGTAATTTCTTCACCGAGAGGAACTGCGTGCCCCAGGGTATTCGCCCCAACGATTTCTTTTTTGAGCCGCCGCCAGCGAATCACAATATCGGCTTTATCTGGTTCGTTGACAATACGCAGTAGGGCTTTGGGCATCGAAAGCTCTTGCCAGAGCTGATTCCATTTTCCGAGTGCAGCCTCAAGGGCTGGGGCATAGCGAGAGATCAACTCTTGATCGTTGAGGGGTTCTACCCAAACGGCAATGGGAAGCTTTTTAACATCCCAGCCTTCAATGCCACCGATTGGCCATTCCCCTCGAATATCTGCATTCGGAATGGTTGAGGAAGAATTTCCAGAGCGCGAGTTCCCTGGTGTAAAACTGGAGCGGGCACTGGCAATAATTGGGCGGGTACTGCCGTTGACAAAGGGAATCGTGACAATAATCTTGCTGCTACTGCTATTTGGAGAAATGCGTTGCTCTCCAGCGATGCGCCGCTTATCCGCTTGACTGCTCAACCCGCCAGCGGTGCGAATCACTTCTGTGATCGTGGCATGGTCGGAGACAAAGTAAGTACCGGGACGCTGGACAGCCCCCTGAATTTCAACCAACACATCCGCTTTTGCTGCAGAAAGACTACACAGCAATGCCACACCTGTCATCAACAAGATTTTTGAACGGTGGCTCATCATGGTTGGAGAAGGAATCGAGTTCTATAGTACCCATGGCGTCTAGTTATGAAAGCATCTTCGCCTTTATTCTGGGGGCATCCCGTTGCGCACTTTGTACTCTTGCTTTGCTTGATCGATCAGTTCGACCACTAGTGCCTGGATATCTCGGGCCGTGCCATGAACCCGCCAAGTACTGACGAGGGTATTGACTAGTTGAGTGGTGAGTGCGCGGATCAAGCGATCTAGTTCTGGATCTTCTTGGACAGCATTGTTGGCCGCTAAGTAGGCCGTGTCTATAACCGCTTGGGTCATGCTTGCCACAATGGCTCCGGGAATCGGCGTATTGTGTTTGAGGGCATAGGTCACAACATCTTCGAGTTGTGGCCGCACTTTTGGCAGCACTTCTTGGACAGCTAAGCGCGTCTGGCCTTTGACAAAATGCCCAAAAGAAGAAGACGGCGCATTCCCAGAAAGAGTCGGAAGGAGTGCGTCAGGATTGCTCTGCTCTGCTAGTTGCTTACACTGTTCTAGAACTTTGACAAACACTTGATCCGAAAGTTCATCGACGATCACCGTCGAATAGCGCCCTACAAATAATCCCACTGGCGATGGAACAATATTGAAATCTTCTAAGCGCTCTACCAAGTAAACGAGCCGGACTAGCCCTAACCAACCGAGACGCACTCCTGGAAGGACATTAATCGCAGGTAAAAACTGGAGCAAAAAAATACTGTTACTCGACAGAGCCGTTTTCAGTGTTTGGCCACCGCTACGATCCGCTATCACTCGTAAGCCAAATTCGACCACAAAGATCGCTACAAACCAGAGGTCAATGCGCTCCCAGAAGCCTTCGACGTACTCGCCATCCTCAGCAAAGCTGCGGTCATAATTTTTGGCGAGCAAAGGCTGGATCTGTGTGTCAAAAAAATGGAGTTCGCTGGCTCGCCTCTCAGGCACAAGATTGGCACTCGTCCAAAATTGCTTGAAGGCGATCTTTGCATCTTCAGTACCCATGTGTTTGGCCATACGCGTGCGCAGTTTCGTCAGCACCCCTTGTCTACCGAGAGTGACAAAAGGACTGCCTTCGGCGAGAAATGCACTGTATTTACGCAGACTGCTGAGGAGCTTTTCTTGCCGCACACTTTGTTCTGGCTGTTCAAATACTATTTGAAGTTCTGCGGCTGCCTGGAGATACTGCTGGGATGTGGGATTGGGAGCAATCCCCTTGTAGGGATCGTAGCGGCGCTGAACCTCTGAAAAAGTCGTTCTGTAAAACTCTCGTAGGGGCAAGTAGGTCAGATCAAAAGCGACCAGTCCCAGATTCGTGACTGCGATGAGGAGGAAAAACCACTCCAACGGCCAGAACAAGCGCAGATTTTTGGCCACGGGGATTAAGCAGACTCAGGCTTCGGCAGGGAATTGGGCAGAATCAAGAGTTCGGAAGTCGAACGCTTTTCGACCATCTCGCGGGTGATCACGCACTTGCGAATATCAGCACGGGAAGGGACTTCAAACATCACTTCCATCATCAATTCTTCAACGATGCCCCGCAGTGCCCGTGCCCCCGTCTTGCGTCGGAACGCTTCGCGGGCAATGGTCTGGATCGCATCGTCTTCAAAGACCATCTCTACACCGTCCATGCGCAGCAGGCGTTGGTACTGCTTGAGCAGGGCATTTTTGGGTTCGGTGAGAATCGCGATCAACGTCGCTTCATCGAGGGGTTCGAGGACGGCGACGGTGGGGATGCGGCCAATAAATTCAGGAATCAGCCCGAACTTGACCAAGTCGTCTGGCTCCAGGGACTTGAGAGATTCGACGAGGCGTTGTTCGCGGTTTTGGATCTCACCGCCTTGGTTGAATCCCATGGCTCGCTTGCCGCTGCGCTGTTCGACAACGCGATCAAGGCCGACAAAAGCGCCACCGCAGATAAACAAGATATTGGTCGTGTCGATCTGGATGTATTCCTGGTAGGGATGCTTGCGCCCGCCTTGGGGAGGAACGTTGGCAACAGTTCCTTCGAGCATTTTTAATAGAGCCTGCTGAACCCCTTCCCCGGAGACATCGCGGGTGATCGAGGGGTTCTCGGACTTGCGAGCGATCTTGTCGATTTCGTCGATATAGATAATTCCACGCTGGGCACGCTCAACTTCGCCATCGGCAACTTGCAGGAGGCGCAGCAGAATATTCTCGACATCCTCGCCCACGTAACCCGCTTCGGTGAGAGTCGTCGCATCGGCAATCGCAAAAGGTACATCGAGCAATTCTGCCAGAGTTTGGGCGAGCAGTGTCTTGCCGCAACCCGTGGGCCCAATTAGCATGATGTTGGATTTTTGAATCTCAACATCGTCGCCGTTTTCTTCGAGCTTGGAACTTAGGCGCTTGTAGTGGTTGTAGACGGCCACAGAGAGGATCTTTTTGGCGGAATCTTGGCCGATGACGTGCTGATCCAAAAAGGACTTGATCTCTTGGGGCTTAGGAATTTTTTTGAGGGTGGTTTCCCGCCGGTTGGAAGCGCGTGCCCCTTTGACCTTGGTGGGTTGGGGCTGGGGAGGAGCAGAACCCTCGAAGAGTTCCTCATCGAGGATCTCGTTGCACAGTTCCACGCACTCGTCGCAGATGTAGACCCCCGGCCCGGCGATCAGCTTGCGAACTTGCTCCTGAGACTTGCCGCAGAAGGAGCACTTAAGATGAGAGTCGTACTTGGGCATGAGATCCCTACCGATGTGAATTAGGACTGGACAGGCTCTGCATCACTCTCGTCTGGGACGACGGGATCAGTTCCTTCTGGCTCTGGCACTTGGGCCACACTCTCGTCTTGGAGAACGGGAGGTTCTAATGCGGGCGAGGCGTTCTCGTCTGTGACAACAAGATCGGCTTCTTTTGGATTCAGCTCTATTGTAGATTGCTCTGCGAGCCAGTCCAAAATCTTCTCTGTAAGTAATTCTTCCCGCACATAATTGGTAAGCGCACTCTGAGAGATATTTTCATCTACTTCGCTCTGTAACTCAGCGACGCGATCGACGACCCCTGCTTCATCGGCGACCAAGTTTTCTACGCGGGCGACTTGGGCAAGAGCGAGAGTCCGCTTCAGGCGAGATTCAGCGTCCGTACGCAGGCTTTCGCGCAGACGCGGCATATTCGATTCCGTGAAGATTTGGTTGGGGTCGATGCCCTGCTGTTGCAGATTGCGAGCAGTCTGCTCCGCCAAGAACTGCACTTCGCGACTCACTAAGGTTTCGGGCAGTTCGACGGTGATCCCAGCGACGACTGCGGCGACGATGGCTGCGTCCCGGTTGGCGCGGGTCTTGTCCTCGGCTTCTGTGCGGGCTTGCTTTTCGAGGAATTCTTTGAGGCCATCGAGCGTCTCAAAATCGCCGTCTGAGATCTCTTGGGCGAACTCGTCGTCTAGTTCTGGCAGTTGTTTGGTCTTGAGGTCATTCAGAGTAATCTCGAAGGTCGCCTCTTGGCCTGCTAATTCTGCTTGGGCATAGTCTTCTGGGAAGGTCAAATCGAGAATTCGTGTTTCGCCGATCTCGATGCCGATCAACCCTTCCACAAAACCAGCGATAAATTTACCGGGCAATAACTCTAGAGAAAAATCTTCTGCAGAGCCACCCAGAATCGGTTCACCGTCAGCTTTTTTGGTGCCAGCGAAGTTGATCACTGCTGTATCCCCAGACTCGGCGGGGCGGCCTTCTACGGGAACGAGATTGGCGCGCTGCTGTTGATATTTTGTAAGCTGTTCATCGACCGTGGCTGGGTCGTAGGGAACGTCGTCATGCTTGATCGTCAAGCCAGTGTAAGCACCGAGGGTCACTTCTGGTTGAATATCGACTGCTGCTTTAAAACTGATCGGCTGACCGGGCTGAAAACGACCCAAAACTTCGTCGAAAGATTCGCGAAGTTGGGGTTCGGCTAGAGGGGTGATCGCTTCTTGGGCAATAGCATCCTTCAGGGAAGTCTCGATCAATTCGCCGAGGGCTGCCGCCTTAACCCGCTCTTTTCCATAGAACTGCAGTACCAATTGGCGGGGTGCCTTGCCGGGGCGAAAGCCGGGAATGCGGGCGGTGCGCATATAATCGCGCACTAATTTTTCGTAAGTCTTTTGGGATTGATCCCCTTCCACTTCGACATTAAGGCCCATCTGGGAGCGGGGCAACTTCTCTTGGGTAACTTTCATTGCTTCGGATGCGATTGACAGCCTATTTTACATCATCGTTTGATCCAAC
>JACMLN010000050.1 GCA_014379585.1 Gloeobacterales cyanobacterium ES-bin-313
ACCACTCCCGTTCAAAGCACAGGTCATCGATGCACTAGGTGGCTCTGGAGCTTGAGGAAAGCTCAGGGCTGGAATTGTCTGATATCCTCCCGTGGGAGTGTTGGAGAGCGGTGGACAGGTAGTGCTAGTACAAGCAACAGAGCCATTAACGACGTTACCAGAGCCACCAGTGACTCCCGATGTTCCTCCAGAAGTGGTGCCATTGGAGCCAACATTGCCGATGTTGCCCGCTGGTAAGTAGCTATAGGTTGGGTCCAAGGCATAGGTACCACCACTTGCCACGACCGTTCCGCTTGGAAAGGCAGGGGCCAGATTGGCGGTACCGGTCGTCGCGCCTGGAGTCAGCGGCAAGGGCAATGCATTACCAGTTGTACTGTCAACAACTGGCCAAGCGACTGCTCCTGACGGTGGCAGGTTTGTTGCAGTTGCGAAGAATGCCCCACCATTTGTTTGTTTATAAATGCCTGAAACTGTCTCGCAACTCGAGAGGGTAGGACAGACAGTGGACAAAGCCGAGGAGAGACTCGCGTCTGAGGAATCAGTGATATAGGAAACAACGCCTGTTAATTTGTTGCGGTAGATCCCGCGCATGTAGGTGACTACTGAGCAGTCAGCAACACCATTGGCATAGCTACAGAACGGCATTGCACTAAAAGTATCACCGTTGCCTAGGCTGACATAGTCCCGTCCAAAAGCTGCATACTTGTTGCCAGCTGGGAAAGGGACAACATTCGGAAAAATAGAAGCACTCACATTTGAGGCCACACTGCGACCCCGAAAACCCATCGCTTTAACGTCAAGACGAGCAACATTGGTTGGAATTGTAGTCCGATCCCAGGCAACAGGAGCATTGAGGCTATTACAGGGATAGGTTGAATTTTGACAAGTTGAAATGTTGACTTCGTAAATGAGATAGCTCAGACCATTGCCAATACCCTGAGGCACGGCTCCTTGATAGGCTGTTCCTGCCTGGATCTGGCCTCCTGATGCTGCCACTACCATGCTTGCTTGCGTCTGATTCAAAGAGGTAATAATAGATTGATTATTTACAAGTAGATTGGCATTTGTGTAACTGATTGCATTCGCTCCAAGACCCATCTGACTCAATTTTCCAGCCAGCGTATTGATACCAGTTTCTGCCGCATAAAAGCTATCTGTTCCGGCTCTTTGCGAAATTCCATCTCGACGAGATGCCCCAGCTTGAAGAAAAAGTGCTCCTGCAAGCAGTAGCGTCGCTGTCGAGATTAATGTCACCGAGATCAGTGAAAACCCTGAGTTATTGCGATTACTCTTTCTCATTTCTGAAGCCTCTTGCGGAAACTATGAATATCATTCAAGCTTCTCAACTCTACAGAAAATAAAGCCGTAGTTCATAAACTTACGATGAAGTTTCTCTAAAGTTCCCGCTTTGAGCAGATTGCTTATGCCAAGCTCTGTGTATTTGTTGTTTTGGACTTTTTAACGAAAAGACAAAGTTTCAGCCATCGAAGCGTCAACCTTTCACATTTGTTCGTCAGACCAGAACCTAATCCAACGTCTTCTGGAGAAGCACTGGACAGTTGCTATGGGTGCGCACATAGTCAGAAACCGAGTTCCCCAACAGACGGTCGAGGTCAGGTAGGCTCATGGCGATGGAGGGTCTACGATCCGCACAGCCAAGCACTAACAGATCTGCGCTATTTTCCTCGGCGAGGCGGCAAATTTCCATTCCAGAATTGCCTTGACCGTATAGAGATTTGTATTCTATACCTTGAGAACGGGCAAACTCCGCGGCAGTTGCCAGAATCAAACTTTGATCCTCTGGACGGATAGTCTTGCTGATATCGGTATTTTTGGTACTGACCCGCACCAAGAACAGGACTCCACCGGGAATCTGTTTGACCAAATCTACTGCCGTTTTTAGAGCGAACTTCGACGACATATTGTCACTGACTGCCACAGCGATCCGCTTGAGGCGGTTGATATAGACCCCATCGCGGATCAAAATCATTGGACAAGAAGCCCGCTGAAAAACGTACTGGCTGACCGAACTTTTGAGAATGGCGATCACGTTGTTGAGACCCCGCGATCCCATCAACAAGATCGTGGCGTTGATCTCTTCGGCCACTTGACAGACGATGTCCTTCGGATCCCCTGTGCGCAGGATCGTCTTGCACTCGTGCTCGGCGGGCAAGCCTAATTCAGCGACTGTATTGGCGAGAAGGGCTGTCCCCCGCGCCAGTGCCACGCCATATTTCTCAGCGGAAGGCATGGCTCTAACGACGTGAAGCAGAGTAATCCTCGCGCCTCGACTACCGGGCAGATTGAGTAGAGATTGGAGCATTCCAATCGGGGCAGGAGATTCGACATCTTCGAGGGCAAGCAGAATATTGCTGAGAAGTGGCATACAGGTGTATCAATAGACCAACTCGGAGTGTAGCAAACGTTTTTGCGTTCTTTAACAGTGTGTAAACAACCCGAAATCACTGTTCACGAAAGGCTACATTCCAGCCACTTTTTGAAGGTGATGGGGGTCTGATCCATGGGCTGATGGCTGCTTGGGGCAACGGTGAGGGAAGCATCGGGCAACTGTTTGACGATCGCTTCGAGGGCGCTAGGCGGCGCAATGGGATCCAACTGCCCAGTCAATATCCGAATCGGCAACTTGAAACTTGACCAGTCAGGAGCCTGCCAATCCCGCAAAGAAGACCAGGCACTGCGTACCACATCAGGTGGCGTGCTATTCGCAGTCTGAATACGTGGGCTAAAGGAAAAGAGTGGACGCAACCAGGCGTTTTGACTGTAGGCGAACTCTAAAGGATTTTGAGTAAATACGTTGTAGAAAAGTTTGGTCGGATCGGGGATAGCAACCGCTGGGCAAACGAGCAGAAGGCGTTCGACGGCGATGCCTTGGCGAATCAACTCCACAGATACGGTGCCACCGAGGGAGTGACCGATAAACAGGGCCGGACGGTGCTCTTCGATCAGCGGCCTGAGGAACTGACAACAAGCGAGGACGGAGCAGTCGCTTGTTGGATCTCCGCCAAGGCCATGTCCTGGCAAATCCGGGGCAACCACCGTGTAACCTTGGTTTTCGAGCCAGAGACACCAAGGCCGCCAATTTGCGGCACAGTCGGCAGTGCCATGGAGGAGCAAGATCGTTTGTTGAGACATTTTGGAATCGTCAGCCAGTAAAACCAGCTTAAGTCCTGTGGATAGGGGAAGGAACCCATCTGTCTTGTTCCTAACCTCGTATAATGAATTGTTAAGGATCTGTAAGGATTGGCTGAATGAACTTGAGCGACCTCTCCCACCCGAATCAGTTGCGCGACCTTTCGGTTCCCCAACTGGCTCGTCTTGCCCATCAGATTCGCGAGAAACATCTACAGACCGTGGCCGCAACGGGAGGGCATCTAGGGCCTGGGCTTGGAGTAGTGGAATTGACCCTGGCGCTCTACAAAACCCTAGATCTCGACCGCGATCGGGTGGTCTGGGATGTGGGGCACCAAGCCTACCCCCACAAGATGCTGACAGGGCGCTATCAACACTTTCATACCCTCCGCCAAAAAGATGGCATTGCTGGCTACCTCAAGCGTTCCGAGAGTCCCTTCGACTGCTGGGGAGCCGGCCACGCCTCGACGAGTATTTCCGCCGCCCTGGGCATGGCAATTGCCCGCGACCAACAGGGGCTCAACCGCAAAGCGATTGCCATTATTGGCGATGGTGCCCTGACCGGAGGAATGGCCCTCGAAGCCTTGAATCACGCTGGCCATCTGCGCAAGACCAACATCATGGTCATCCTCAACGACAACGAAATGTCCATTTCTGAGAATGTCGGTGCCCTATCGCGCTACTTGAATCGTCTGCGCACCGACCCGACCATGCGGCAGTTGACCGACAACCTCGAAAGTCAGATCAAGAATATTCCGATTGTCGGTTCGACAATTAGTCCCGAACTAGAACGCATCAAAGATTCTGTGAAGTATATGACCGTCACGCGCTCCAAAGCAGGAGTGATCTTTGAGGAATTAGGTTTCACCTACCTTGGCCCCATCGATGGCCACAACTTGGCCGAGTTGATCGAAACCTTTGAACACGCCCACACAATTCCTGGCCCCGTGTTTGTCCACGTCATCACCGTGAAGGGCAAGGGCTACGCGGTTGCCGAGGAAAATCAGATCAAGTACCACGCCCAAACCCCATTCGACCTTAAAACCGGGAAAACAGTCCCAGTTACCAAGCCGACACCTCCGGCTTACACAGCGGTATTCGCTTCGACCCTTGTGAAATTGGCCGAACAGAATGAGAAAATTATCGGCATTACCGCCGCAATGCCGACGGGGACAGGCATGGACAAGTTCAAAGAACGCTTTCCAGATCGCTACTTCGATGTTGGGATTGCCGAGCAGCACGCGGTGACGATGGCGGCTGGGTTGGCCTCTGAAGGGATGCGACCCGTCTGTGCGATCTACTCCACTTTTTTGCAGCGCGCCTACGACCAGATCATTCATGATGTGGCGATTCAGCATCTGCCCGTCTTTTTCTGCTTGGATCGCTCTGGGGTGGTCGGCGAAGATGGCCCGACCCATCACGGTGTCTTCGATATTGCTTATCTACGCAAAATTCCTGGCATGGTGGTCATGGCTCCCAAGGACGAAGCAGAATTCCAACGGATGATCGTCACAGGTGTGCAACATACCGATGGCCCGATTGCCGTGCGCTATCCGCGCGGATCCGGTGCTGGTGCGCCCCTCATGGCGGAAGGTTGGGAAGCGATTCCGGTGGGCAAGGCAGAAATGTTGCGCAGCGGCAACGATATCTTGATCTTGGCAATCGGCACCATGGTCACTCCCGCGCTTCAAGCTGCAAACTTGCTGAGTGAACATGGCATCGATGCTTGTGTCGTCAACGCCCGCTTTGTCAAACCCCTCGACACGGAGTTGATTTTGCCCCTCGCCCGCCGCATTGGTCGGGTGGTGACTGTGGAAGAAGGCTGTCGTATGGGTGGTTTCGGTTCAGCGGTGCTCGAAGCCTTGATGGACGGCGGCGCTGTCGTCCCCGTCACCCGGATCGGCATCGACGACCATTTTGTCACCCACGCCACCCGTTCCCAACTTCTCGAATCACTGGGGCTGACAGCGAGCGGCATTGCCCGTACAATCCAGGAGAGTTTCCAGGCACAAGTCGCCTTGGAAGCATAAAACCCGAGAGGGCATCTCTATGGAATTCAAAAAAATTGGTGAGTGCTTGGCTGCCAAGTCCGACTGGGTAGTCACCGAAGTGTCTGATTTTGAAGTGCATGTCAAAATTCCTCTAGAAGGCGAACGCAGCCAACATGTGCGCATCTCCCAGGTGGGCAAGTTCGATGCCCAGGGCATTCAAAGTGAAGTGCTCGAATTTCATTCGGTCTCCGTCGAAGTGCCCAAGGGTCAAATGATCACCCCAAAGCTGGCCTACGACCTTCTGAAGACCAATGCTCGGATGATGTTCGGGGCTTGGGGCATCGGTGAACTAGACGGCAAGCAGTACTTAGCGATCTACGACTCCGCATTGCTTGCCACCCTCACACCCGAGGATCTCGTTGCCACTGTCACTGTGTTGGCCACCGAGGCGGATCGCCTTGAACAAGATTGGGACGGTCAAGATATTTTCTAGTCTGCTTTCCAATAAGAGAGCTTCACAACCAAGTCGCAAAAGGGAGGATCCATGATCGGCACGGCCAATCAAGGTTTCGCCCAGTACGCGTTAGAGGAAATTCGGCGACTGTTCCCGGATCTCAAATTTCAGTATCTTGAATCGGGAGAAATCTTCCGCTTCAAGACGGCAACCCCTCGCGAAGATCTTCTGCGTAGACTTCAAGAAAATGAACCGATCTTTCTGCGCCATATACAACCCGTAGATCAGGAATTCGCGATTGCTCGTACCCTTCAAGATCTAACAGCCGTACAAGCTTTAGCAAGTGCTGAATCACGCTTCCAAAAAGGCGAAAAAGTAGCCATCCAGGTGCGCAAACAGAGCGGTGTTGATTTTGCCTACACACCCGCCCAGTTGAAAGAAGCCCTCAATATGGAGCAGTTTGGGGTTGCATCTGTGAATCGCGAAGCAGATTGGATTCTTTCGATTTATCTCAGCGCTGAAAAACTCTACTGGGGCATTTCTCGGCCTGCTGCAAATCTTTCTGACTGGTCCGGTGGTGCCGTGCGTTTTCAAAAAGAAGCAGCACAGATTTCCCGTGCCAAGTTCAAACTCTTAGAAGCAGAAAGCGCCTTTGCCATCGACTTTCGACAATTTCAGAATGCCCTCGATATCGGCGCTGCACCGGGGGGGTGGACAGAGTTCCTTCTAGAACGCGGTCTGCGCGTCACTGCCGTCGATCCTGGCAAACTTGATGCCACGTTGCTCAAAAATCCACGGCTTACCTATCTGCCCCGCAACGCTGAAAATATTGATTTCCCTCCACAATCTTTCGACTTGCTTGTCTGTGATATGAACGGTAGCCCCAACCAAACAGCGAGGCTGATCGCCAAACTTTTACCGATGTTAAAAGTAGGCGGCACACTATTACTGACGATTAAATTGATGCACAAGAAGCCCTTTCAAACCGTGAAAGAAACTTTAACGACGTTAGGCAATCGTGTTGTTCTTGTCCGAGCAAAACAGTTATTTCATAATCGTGAAGAACTCACTCTTTATTTGAAAGTAAATTAAGTCAATCTCAGAATATTATACCAATTCGTGATCGCAATGAGTGGCCGAGGCAAAACCCAATGCCCCTCCCATCGCTCACCCAGACCACTCCCAATCCGCCTCCCATTCCGCATCACCACACGGGGAAATTCAAAATTCAAAATTAAGAATTCAAAATTTTGAATTCAATGGTTTTCGCCATGAGCCTGGGACGCGCAGCGTCATACCTACCGTGCCACCAGTCCACAGACTGTGGTGGTTGCGCACCCACCCGCAACGTGAGACGAAATCTGCGCAACCCAAAAGCACCAAGTATCAAGCCACTAAAGTTGCCAAGGGGGTGTGGGGGACAGGCTTCTGTCCCCCACGGGGCGGGGGTTTTAGGGGGCGGGGCTTGCCCCTGCCCCCTAATGCAGTTCGCCATATTTATCTCACTTGCCAAAAAGGAACGCGGCATTGTTAACCCCCCGACAGACCTTGTGAATAAATCGCTCAGTTTGTAGAGTTGGACGGTATTAGTAGAGTTGGCTGGAATCCAATGTAGTTAGAAAGCAACATCTTCATAAAGCACTTCTAGTCTGCTCGAAAAGTTGAGACTACTCAGTTGAAATGTTCCTGGATCTTCTGTGTAGGACTCCAAAACCCAAAGCCCTTCTTCGTTGCGACGGAAACATTGAACCAGTTGCCGTTTTGAACTGATCAAGACGTATTCTTGAAGGCTCTCGATGGTCTGATAGTCCTGAAACTTATCCCCTCGATCAAACGCTTCAGTGGAATCCGAGAGAATTTCGATGATGAGTCTGGGGAAGCGCAGAGAAATGGGGGTTTCTTGGTCGCGCTGATCACAACTCACCACCACATCCGGGTAGTAATAGCAATTGCGCTGCTCAATACGGACTTTCATATCCGAGACAAACACCCGGCAGCCAGAACCGCGAATATGACTACGCAGAACCGTCAAAAGATTGCCTGCAATCGTATTGTGCGCTTGGCTTGCGCCCACCATAGCGTAGAGCCGCCCATTCACATACTCATGCTTGATCGGACTTTTTTCTTCGATCTGAAGGTACTCATCGGGCGAGAAATAGGGATCTTGGGGCGTAGCAATCATACCCTTGGCCTCAGGGAGCGAAGTTTTGTTCTGCCTCCAAAGTACTATCTTCGCAATCAAACGTTCCGGGTGCCATCCAACGTCATTTCCCATCCCGCACAAACGGTCTACGAGAATCGAGGTCAAGCAGTTGGTAGGTACTGGCTCGCACACTGCCCATATTGGCATCGGCAAAAATGAGGCTACCTTGGTGCGCATCCGTTTTTTCGATGACACCGGGAGCGTATTGAACTTTTTGACCATCGGTGCGCAAGAAACGGAGTCCCCCTTCAGGCGTTTTTTTGCTGTCCGCCCAGGAACCGAGCAGCTTTCGGCACTTGAGGTCGCGGGTATGACCGATGACTTGGGTGATGCCTTTGGGCAACGTGCGTGGATCGAATCGCCGTACTAGGGACTCCCTTGGTTTCGTTGGCCCGCCAACAAACTCAGGGCGGTGATAGAAAATCCCTCTTCCTTCCTGGTGATGACCACTGCCAGGCAGATGTAAACCTTCGATGTGCAGTGGTTCTAGACCATTCCAATTTTGGACAGCCACATCGAGGCGTTCATTCATTGCCTCCGCGACTTGCTCTGCATCGGCTTGGGAGCGAATCCCTGCAGTCTCGAGATCTGCCTCTGTAAAGCCAGCGTGACAGAGCAGAAAATTGACATCGACTGCCGTTGCGGCTCGGAATCGGCCAGCAAGGAGGAGACTGCGCACCAAGTCGCGCTGGCGCTCGTTGAAGCAGGCGAAATCTCGGGCAGCAATTTCCACGGAGGGCAAGCTTGGATGGTTGTCGAGAAAGGCTCTTTCTTGTCGAAAATTCCAGGGGCGCGCCGTGTAGATGCGGGTTGCCTCTTCTTGCACCTGCTCAAAGTTGCCATCTTTGAAGCGCACCATTTCGCCCACCCTAGCGAGGTCATGGTTGCCCAACAGCAAAGTGACTTGATCCGCAGGATGGGCAGCGAGCCAAGCGAGCAGTTCGAGTCCTTCGCGGGTGGCTTGCTTGCGCTGGGCATGGGTGCCCCAATCGAAGTGATCCCCTAAGGAAATAAGCTGGACATCCTCTGCCAAGCGGCCATCTTCGCCCAGCAAGTGATTTACCTCTAGGATGCTCAAAAATTGAAGCAGAGGTGCTTGGGGATCGCCGATGGCAACGCGCCTGCGCAGCTTTTGCCCACGGAGTGACCGTTCGATCGTCGGTTTTTCTCCATCTTGTTGGGCGAGGTGCTGGGCTTTAAGTACGCGCTGGTTGATCATTGGGAGCTGTGGCTTACTTCCCTATGATGGCAGAATTTCACAGCGTATAAATGTGTGGGATTCTACTCAAAGTCAGGGAAGTGCCGAGATCTGGACTGTGTGATCAAAGCTGCTGCTGGCCAATGTTTTACCATCGGGACTAAAAGCGAAGGCAGAAACAGCCGCTTGTTGATCGATTTTCCGTAGACTCTCGGCGCGGACGCTGTTTTGGGCGAAAAAGCTAGAAAGCAGGAGGAAAAAGAAAAACTGGGTGAACCGGATCATGGGGACGAAAAAAGTTGCCTCAGCGATTTTACAGGGTCGCATTGCAACTGCTTGGTTTGCATTCTGACACCCCATAAGCTTTCTTGACATTCTGGGTACGCTCTATGTGCAGTTTTAGAGTCGAATCAGATGCGTTCTTTTTCTTTGCTTGCTCTCGTGGTCGTTCTTGGATGTGTATTTTATTTTTCATCGCGTACTTTACCTAAAACTATCTTCGCGACTAGCCCAACCACGGGCACCCAAAAGTTGCAGACCGAAGTCTATCGAGAACGGCTCAAACAGAAGACAGACGATCTCCAAAAAGGCTACGACAAGATGGATCAAGAGGTGGGTTCCCAATAGGGTAACCAAGGTTCGGCATTGAAGTTTCTCAACAGTTTTTGGTCGTACCTTGCCCTTTCTTCGCGCTTATGCCTGTCCACCGCTTTTTAAAGCCATTGATGAGTATTTTCTACTAGTCCTGGGTTAAGGCTGGCTGCTAAGATAAAGAAGTGTAAACTTTTAGGGTTTCTGAACGTGCGGTTTAGCGCTTATTCCGGTTTGACGATCTCGCTTGTGTGCCTTGTAGCTGGCGCAGCCCAAGCCCAGTCCGTGGATGAAGTCGCTGTGAAAGCGACCCTGACCCATCTCGATGAAACAGCCTCCCGCTGCGATGTGGATGGGATGCTCACCCGCTACAGCCCAAATTTTAAAAGCAAAGATGGTCTAAATGTTGAGGCGACTCGCAAAGCTTTCACCAGCCTGTGTGCCAAGATCGACAAGCCCATGTACCGCAGCGAAGTCCGTTCCGTCAAAAAGCTTCCCAAGGGTGTGCTGCAAGTGGTGACGACGACGAATATGACTGCCACTTACCGCACCGAATTGCCCAAGCCCGCCCAACTGGTCAGCACTGTGGAGAGTTTGAACAGGTTTGAATCGGTGAAGGGTGTACTCAAGTTGGTGGGCCAAGAGATCTTGGCGGAAAATACGACGATCTCCATCGGCGAAAAACCACCACGGGTCAATCTCAACTTGCCGACGATGGTCAAACCCGGACGGGATTTTAAGATCGAGGCCATTTTGCCGACGCCCCTCCAGGACAGTCCTGCCCTCGGCGGCATCAGCCTCACCCCAATCAATGCAAAGACGAGTACGACCTTGCAAATGCCGACCCTCGAAGCACTGCGTTCGGGAGGGATTTTCAAGACAGGCCAAGCGCCGAGTCGCCAAGAGGATCAGTCCTTAACCCTCGCATTTGTGCAAGATGGCGGCATGATTTTGGTCAGTCAACGTCTGCGGGTCACTAGTGCTGAACCGCCTGTAAATTCTTCACCCTCTAAATCGGAGTAGACCTGTGCCTTGGCTTAGTGTCATTTTTTTGCTGCCAGCCCTCGGTGCTTTTGGCCTTTCAGTCTTCCCTGGCGAGATCAGCTATCGGTTCGCCCGTATGTGGGCACTGGTCGTCTCAGGATTGACCTTTTTGGCCAGTGGCATTATGGCCTACCAGTTTAACTATGCAGACGGTGGCCAACAGTTCAAAGAGACCATCAACTGGATTCCCCAAGTCGGCATCAGTTATAGCCTCTCAGTGGACGGCCTCAGTTTGCCCTTGGTGTTGCTCACTGGCTTACTCGTCGTCCTCTCGATCTTCACCAGTTGGGAACTCAATCAGCGTTCGCGGCTCTACTACTCATTAATTCTGTTGTTGATGACAGGAGTAATGGGGGCGTTTTTGGCCCGCGATGCGATTATTTTCTTCCTCTCCTACGAATTGGAGTTGATTCCCCTTTACTTCTTGATCAGTATCTGGGGCGGCAAGCGCCGTGAGTACGCGGGCACGAAATTTTTGCTCTACACGTTCATCTCTGGCATCTCCCTTCTCGTTGTTTTCCTCAGTGCTTTCTTTGTCTCAGGCTCCGGGAGTTTCAGCATTGATGCCCTCGCCAATCCGCAAACACCCTATCCCCTAGCATTTCAGGCGATTGCGCTTGGTGTTTTGACGCTTGGCTTTGGGATCAAGATGCCCCTTGTGCCTTTGCATACCTGGCTACCTGATGCCCACGTCGAAGCACCCACCGCTGTCTCAGTGTTGCTGGCCGGTGTTCTGCTCAAACTCGGTACCTACGGCATCGTCCGCTTCGGTCTAGGACTGTTTCCCCAAGCGGCTAGCCAGTTTGCCTGGTTGCTCGCTGTCCTTGCCGTCATCAACGTGATCTACGCATCGTTGGCAGCCATCGCCCAGACGGACATGAAGAAGATGATCGCCTACAGTTCGATTGCCCACATGGGTTACGTCGTTCTCGGTATCGCTTCTTTAAATACCATTGGTCTCAACGGTGCTGTCTTCCAGATGGTCAGCCACGGGATCATCTCCGGTCTACTGTTTATGTTGGTCGGCATTGTCTACGAAAAAGCCGGCACCCGCGAACTGCCCAAGCTTGGTGGCCTCTTCGCGACATTGCCCATCGTCGGCGCTTTCTTTACAACAGCAGCGATGGCCAATGCCGGTCTGCCTGGTCTGAGCGGATTCATCGCCGAATTCCTGGTTTTCCGGGGTGGCTTTGAGCGCTTCCAGATCCCGACTGTGCTCTGTATCTTTGGGGTCGTCCTCACCGCGATCTACATGCTCAAATTGATGGCGAAAGCGTTCTTTGGCAAGATTCCCGATCAACTCCTGACCATGCCCCGCGTCAGTCTGCCTGAACTGGCTCCATCCTTTGTGCTTGTACTGGTCATGCTCGCCTACGGCCTTGCACCCAGCTTACTCACAGGCATGTTTGAGCCCAGTGTTGCCACCCTCGTCAAGCAACTTGGCACTGAAACCGTCGCCCAACTGCCCCGCTAATCTTTGCAACAGCGCTTTCCTGGTGGAAAGCGCCGCAAAGCTGGGCTAGCCCCGAAAGATGACACTCATCAGGACGAAGAAGCCGATCACAGCCATGAGAGTGAGGGCGAAATGCTTGAGGGAAGTGCCGCGCTTGAGCACCATGTTACGCATCGCCAGTTTCGTGAAACTGGGATTCACTTCTCCGGGTTTAATCAGGGGGTTATCGGTGGTTGGTTCGGACATGGTGTATCCCCTTATGCGCAAATTAAAGCATGCAGCCCGTAGAATGGCCTTGCAGCTCTAGTCCCAGGGTAATCGATGACGGACACAGGAACCACTCTTCTTCAACAGTACGAACCGGGCGATTTTTACGACGAGATGTTTAGTGAACAGGGTCAAGCCCGTCCTCACTATCAGACCTTGGCCACTTTGTTGTCTCGCTTTTCTGGTGAGGAGATCGAGAAACGGGCACGTCTAGCAAAGTTAGCCTTTCTCAATCGCGGCATTACTTTTGCTGTCTACGGTTCCGACGAAGGCACCGAAAAGATTTTCCCCTTCGACCTGATTCCGCGCATCATCCCCAACAGTGAGTGGCAGGTGATCGAAAAAGGGCTGAAGCAGCGCTTGACTGCCCTCAATCTCTTCTTAAAAGATCTCTACAACGATCAAAAAATTCTCAAAGACAAAGTCGTACCCCGCCACCTCATCGAGAGTGCCAGCCACTTTCGTCCCCAGTTCTGTGGCATGAAAGTTCCGAAAGATGCCTACGTCCAGATCTGTGGCACAGACTTGATTCGCGACCGCAATGGCGAATATGTGGTGCTCGAAGACAACCTGCGCGTCCCTTCCGGGGTTTCCTACGTCCTCGAAAATCGCCGGATCATGAAGCAAGTTTTCCCGGTGGTCTTTGCCAACTACCCCGTCCTCCCCGTGATGGACTATCCCCTGCGCCTCCTTCAGACCCTACGTCACGTTTCCCCTGTCCCCGATCCGACTGTCGTCGTTTTAACTCCAGGTGTCTACAATTCTGCCTACTTTGAGCACGCCTTTCTCGCCCTCCAGATGGGTGTGGAACTTGTCGAAGGCCGCGACTTATTGGTCGAAAATGATCGCGTCTATGCCAAGACCGTGGCTGGCTTGCGTCCCGTCCACGTCATCTACCGCCGCCTCGACGACGATTTTCTCGATCCAGAAGTGTTCCGTACCGATTCTTATTTAGGTGTCCCTGGCCTCATGCGCGCCTACCGCGCTGGCAATGTCGTTCTTTCCAACACCGTCGGTACAGGCGTTGCCGACGACAAAGTGATCTACAAATTCGTGCCAGAGATCATCCGCTACTACCTAGGCGAAGACATCATCCTCAAAAACGTCGATACCTACATGGCCGAAGACGAGAAAGAGGGGCGATACATCCTCGAAAACATGGAATCCCTGGTCGTCAAGGAAGCGGACAATTCCGGTGGATACGGCATGTTGATCGGCCCCAAGGCCACCCGCGCCGAAATCGCTGAATTTCGAGAACGCGTCCAAGCCAACCCACGCAATTACTTAGCCCAACCCGTCGTCAACTTCTCCCGTCATCCCACCTACTCCGAAGACTCTCACAGCTTTTACGGTTGCCATGTCGATTTGCGTCCTTACATTCTCAACAATGGTGACGACATCTGGGTTCTGCCCGGTGGACTAACCCGTGTTGCTCTAAAAAAAGGCTCTCTGGTGGTCAACTCCAGCCAAGGTGGGGGTTCCAAGGACACCTGGGTATTGAGCGATTGATGCGGTATGGATCGTTAGAGGGCACGCAGTAGCGTGCGGGGAAATTCAAAATTAAGAATTCAAAATTCAAAATTTTGAATTCAATGGTTTTCGCCATGGGCCTGAGACGCGCAGCGTCATACCTACCGTGCCACCAGTCCACAGACTGCGGTGATTGCGCACCCGCCCGCAACGTGAGACGAAATCTGCGCAACCCAACAACACCAAGTATCAAGCCACTAAAGTTGCCAAGGGGGTGTGGGGGACAGGCTTCTGTCCCCCACGGGGCGGGGGTTTTAGGGGGCGGGGCTTGCCCCTGCCCCCTAATGCCGTTCGCCATACTTATCGCAACCCACCAATCACTCGTCCGACAATCTTCTCGACAGTGCCCGCGCATCTTCCAGACTGGCGTGGCGCAGACGTTCAAACGTGGCAAGTGCTTGTCCAGCCAGTTCTTGAGCCTCAGTTTTCCTGCCGAGTCCAGACAAAACGCGCGCCATGCGGAATTGGCCTTCCGCGACCAAATCTCGACGATGGATCTTCAGAGCCAAGTTCTGACCTTCCTGCAACCAGCGCTGGGCCAGAGGCAGATCTGACTGGTGAAAAGCAACCAGCCCCAGGTTGAGCGCACAGATCGCCCGTTGTTCTTCTAGGGCATGTGCCAGCGCATAAGCCTGTTTAAAGCACTCGTTCGCCCGCTCAAAGTCTTTGAGGTCGCAGCGAACCCGGCCAAGGTCGTTGAGGGTCGTGACGATCTGACGAACAGTGCCATGGGTACGACAGAAGTAGAGCACCGCCTGCAAGCGCGCTTCAGCCAAATCCAGGTCGCCCCGTGCCCGTGCTTGCAGACCTTCCCAGCGCTGCCGATAAATATCGACATCTTCTTGCAGTCCGCACTGACCCGCCGCATAGAGCAGACGTTGCATCCAGTGTTCTGCCTCTTCGGGTTCGTTGCGGGCGTAAGGCCCATACACCCACACCAGGCATTGGGCGCTCCACACCGCCCCCATCCAATGCTCACTAGCAGTGGAGACATCGAAACCCTGCCGCGCGATCTGCACCAGTTCCGTCCAGTAGCCCCGAAACCACAAAAAGCGGCGCAGCGAACGGATAAATTCGATCAAAAGCAGTGACGAACGCTTATGAATCGCCGTGTAGCCAGCACTGCTCGCTTCTTGAAGCCAGACCATGCAGCTTTGCAAGTTCGGCCACTCTGCTTCCAATTGGTCGTAACTGGCGAAATCGGCGGGGTGGTCGCCACCGTAGGTGCGGGCGAACTCCGCCCATGCCTGGGCAAAGCGCAGGCCACTTTCGTCGTCGATGCGGCTGCCTGCCAGGGTACTTGTCAGTGGCAGGAGGTGAAAGTGTGCGTGTTCGGGATCGCTCTCGGCAAGGGACAACTGCACCAGTTGTTCGCAGGCACCCTGCACAAGTTCGATCGGCAAACCGCTCGCAGCAGCGAGCATCGGCAGTGTAGCGGGGGCACGAAAGAGCGCGAGGGTCGAGAATACCTGCCGCCCCTGAGCGGATAGCTGTTCTAAGGATTCAGCAAAGACAAACCCGTGCAGATCGCTGGTCATAGCCGCTTGAGCAAGCATTTCCAGAACCCGTTCGTAACTGTAGCTCTTCTGGGTAATCAGCCGCATTGTCCACCGCAGCGCCAAGGGGGATCCCCCCGCTGCTGTGTAGAGTTTCTGAATACCGCTCTCGCCCAGTTGGGTAACCACGTCTAAAACATCCGCATCTTTCGCCGCGAGGCAGGCGAACAGTTCGTAGGCAGTCTGCCAGGGCAGCGGATCGAGGCGCACAGTCACAGCACTCTCCCCCGATCGGCGGCGACTCGTGACGATTGCCTTGCAATCGCGGGGCAGACGACGCAGGAATTCACCGACCTCCTGGCGCTCCTCAGCCGTGAGCGTCTCCAGATTGTCGAGCACCAGCAGCGAACGCGTCCCCACGAGGGCGCGCTCCAGATGTTGGCATTTTTCTTGCGTCGTTCCGAGGCGGCGGATTTCCACCCCCCGCAGCTGCGCGAGTTCATCGAGCAGTGCATCGAGGGTCGTTGGTGCCAGGATGTCCTGCTGCACGCCACGGGCAGTCAGATAGGTCGTCTTGGCGCTCACCCAGAGGTAGGCACCAAAAAATCCCTCTTTTCGACAAAGATGGGCGACCGCGAGGGCCAAGGCACTCTTGCCCAGACCACCCTGGCCGTCGATTACCACACCCCATCCCCGTTCCTGGGGACTCAGTCCTTCGAGACACCGCGCGATCTCCGCCTCCCGCCCAACAAAAAGGTCGATGGCAGGTAGGTTATCGATAGCCGGTGTTTGGGGCGCTGTGCCTACTGAAGCTGGTACCAGTTCCGCCAGCACATCTTCCAAACGATCACAGCGATCTAGTTGCCGATCCACGTCGTCGAGGAGTTCTCGTAGTTCCGGAGTGGCTGGGTAGGCAATCGCCATCTCCTCCAAATCCTGGAAAAGGACACGCGCCTTGCGTACTTGGCGATTCAGTTTTTTGCCCTGGAGCAAAAACAGCGGACGGCGCTGCTTTTCTACTTCATCGAGAGCGTCGTCGAGTCCGTCAAGCAGCGCTCTTGCTCGCTTGTATTCCCGTGTCAGGCTGCCGAAAGCTTCTTGCATTACCGTTACCCCAGCTTATAGGCAGGCTGAAAAAATTCAGGCCGCATGCTCAGATTGAACCTCAAAAACGAGTCGATCCGCTTTTTGTTGCGCGGTCAAAGTAGACAGATCCACACCCCCCTCTTGGCCGGTGTAGGCCGCGATCACTTGATCTTCTACCGAGACATCCAGGTTCTGAGCGCCAACATTGCGCGCTTCAAGAATCTCAACGGCCTGGATCGCCTCTTCGAGCATCTGCAAGTTTGCTGGCTCCACCAAGCGCTTGAATTCATTCAAGGCTGCGTACTCGGACTGCAGAGCAGTATGCTCCGAACTCAAAGTCTCAAGCGCCTTCTGGGACTGTTGAAATTGAGAGAGTAAATGCAGGAACTTGCCTTTTAACTCTGTGTGCGCCTGGGAAAGATCTCGGTGGCGCTCATCCAACTGAATATAAGCCTGACTTAAGCGTATATACTTATCTATAGGAAAATCCACGACCATCGCTCCAGCAGTTTTGTACAGTCATCCTGGCATAATCGGTAGCAATCACTACTATACAGGGTCGGGCAAGTTT
Source organism: Gloeobacterales cyanobacterium ES-bin-313 (assembly GCA_014379585.1). Taxonomy (GTDB): domain Bacteria; phylum Cyanobacteriota; class Cyanobacteriia; order Gloeobacterales; family Gloeobacteraceae; genus JACMLN01. The sequence goes on from JACMLN010000050.1 coordinate 17,035, forward strand.
TTTGGGTGAGAATCCTGCGCTGCGCTGGCCTGTTACCATTGGGCATCCCAGAGCGGTTGTTCGGATAGGAGTTTTCGATGAGCCGTTTCCCGGCGCAGAACGAAGGAGAAACGGGGATTGACGCGAGCACGGTTGAACTTGCTGCTTTCGAAGACCTCAGCGATGAAGTGCTGATCGGTTCCGCTGGGACATCACCGCTCCATCTGATTGCCCTCCACGAGCGCTACAAAAGGTTGGTCAGTGAACTAGCAACACACCGCCCTCTGAGCCAGCGGATTTGGTTTAATCTCTTTGAAATGCTTGAGCACGATCCACAATCTTTGTTGCCTGTGGAGGAGAAGCTGACCCAGATGGTGGAGAAGCTCTTTGGGGGGTGCATCCGCAGTGAGAAAACTTTCTTGCCCGATCCGCTGGCCTGGTATTTGCACAGAGCGCTGAATACGCTTCCCCAGCCAATGCGCGTCATCCTCCAACTTGTCGAAGTGGAGCAGCGTTCACCAACGGAAATCACCGGATTTCTGGCTGAACGCGGGTTTGGGATCACAGTCTCAGAAGTAGAAGATGGCTATGCCCAGGCGAAAGATCTGCTGGTGGAGGGTCTTCCAGCCGTGGTGAACAGGATTTACTTCGGCGGAGTGATCGATTGCTTGAGCCTGACACCCTGGCTGCATCTGGAGATAGCAGACGAGATCCGGGATTTCGATGTCTGGAAACAAACCCAAACACTGCCACCTCAGACCGCCCCAACCTCAGCCGATGGAAAACAGCGATGGTGGGTTGCCATATCCGTGGCCCTGAGTGTGCTCGTGATCGGCGTGGTCGCATCGCAACCGAGGCAGGCGATCCCGACTTATTCTTCCAAAGTATCAGTACAACCGCCATCGACAACGCCAGTCCCGAAGCGCATGGATCCCCCAAGTGCCCCGATCTGGAGTGGAAAAACCTATGTTTTGGTCGCCGATCCAGGCCCAGAAGGGTTCGCCAAACTGCAAACCATCGACCGTAAGATTTATTACCGCAAGTATCAAGGCAAACTCCACATTCAAGTTGGTGCCTTCTCGACGCGCAGCAGTGCTGAAGTCACAGGTGGGCAGGTGAGTCAGTTGGGTTTCGAGCCAATCTTCGCGCCTGAGATTGGACCTTGATGGGGACTGAGCCTCCTCTGTCTATCGAAGTCCAAAGCGTCGATTCTAGGTGTTCTAAGGTGATCTGCGAAGCCTGGAGGAAAAAATGTAATTTACGGGTGCAGAGTGGTCTCCGTTACAATTTGGGTGTCCCCTGCACTGACAACTATGCCTGATCCTGAAGTGGCAAAAACCTTAGCTGCCATCGATATTGGCACCAACTCCATTCATATGGTGATCGTGCAGTTGCAAGCAGACTTGCCGAGCTATACGATTGTCGCCCGCGAAAAGTATATGGTTCGCCTCGGTGAGTACTGCCAAAGCACAGGCTGGTTAACGCCCCAGGCCATGGTGCGCGCCTTAGAGGCGCTGACTCGTTGCAAGACATTGGCGGTCGCCTTTGCGGTGGATGAGATCATCGCTGTTGCCACCAGTGCTGTACGCGAAGCACCGAATGGGCCAGAGTTTCTCCACCAAGTTGAAAGGGTCGTCGGCCTCCACGTCGATCTGATCTCGGGGCCAGAGGAGGCGCGGCGCATCTACTTAGGTGTGCTCTCCGCAGTTGCTTTTGAGGGACGCTCAAAAGTGGTAATCGACATCGGTGGTGGTTCCACAGAGATTGTCCTCGGCAATGGCCACGAACCGAAATATTTGACCAGTGTGAAGGCAGGGGCAGTGCGCCTCACCGAAGAACTCGTCAAAAGCGATCCAGTTTCGACCCGCGACTTCGCCAATCTGCGCAATCAGGTGCGCTGCCTCTTGGAGCCAGCCATCGAGCAATTAAAACTGAGCGGCAGTTTTGAGCAGTTGATCGGTACAAGTGGCACGATTACGACCCTCGCCGAAATTGACGCCCGTTCTACAGGACTCTCCCCCACCAGCCTCCAAGGTCATGAACTCAGCCTTGCCAGTGTGCAACGGATCTTGCAGCAATTGCGTGGCATGAGTCTCGAAGAACGCCGCCGCCTACCAGGGATTTCTGAACGGCGGGCGGACATTATTGTGGCGGGAGCGACAATTCTCCAGGAGGCAATGATTCTCCTGGGTGTTCACAGCTTGACGGTCTGTGAAGCGGCGCTTCGGGAAGGTCTGATCGTCGATTGGATGCTCAGTCGGGGGCTGATCGCGGATCGCCTGCGCTATCAGGGTTCTGTGCGCACTCGCAGTGTTCAACGCCTTGCAGAGAAATATCACATCGATATGGCGCATAGCGAACAGGTAACGCGTCTTGCATTGAGCCTTTTTGATCAGACCCGTGGCACGTTACATCGCTGGTCTACCGTGGATCGCGAACTGCTTTGGGCAGCTGCGACGCTCCATAACTGTGGACACTTCGTCAACCACTCCAGCCACCATAAACACTCCTACTATTTGATCCGAAACGGTGGTCTCCTTGGTTTTACGGAAGAGGAAATCGAAGTGATCGCCAACATTGCCCGCTACCACCGCAAGAGCACCCCGAAGCGGAAGCATCTTCCCTTTCAACAGATGTCCAAAGACCACAAGCGTCTCGTGCGCAATCTCAGCATCTTTTTGCGCCTCGCCTCTGCCCTTGACCGCCGCCATAAGGGTGTTGTGGAAGCGGTGCGCTGCGTCATCCAATCCCGCATCGTCCAACTCTTCGTGCAACCAAAGGATCCCTCTGACACCTGTGAGATCGAGATCTGGAACGCCGAGTTCAAAAAAGCCGAATTTGAAGAGATGTTCGCCTACGGCTTACAGATTTTTCTCGACCCAATCATCCCTGAAACCCTGGAACACCTAGAAATTCCTACCCCTCCAGAGTTGACCACTTCGACTTTGTGAAGATTCTGCGAAGTGCCTGGGTATACTAAGCTCCACAGTTTGCGGATGGGCATGTGATGGTGAATCAGACCGTCGTCAATTTTCCAGGAACCGAGGCCGTTTACTCGCCTCAAGCCGAACTCATTGGCCTGCGAAATGCGCTCCAGGAGCGAGATGCCCTGATTCGCCAGTTAGTCAGCGAGCTGGTTAAAGTCAACCAGCAAAATCGGACATTGAATGCACAAGTTTCGCTTTCTACTTCACAAGAAGCTGCTCACGATCAAATTGGTGCCCTTCAAGCCCAGAATGCCTATCTAGAAGGGAATATTCACGACCTCGAAAAGCAGCTTGAGGCAGCCCGGATCAGCTTTGAAGAGCACAGAGCTGCTTTACAGAGCGAAAATCAGTACCTCAAGGCAAATATTCATCAACTCGAAACCCAAGTCAAAGGTAGTCGCGAGGAAATCGATGCCCGCGAGGCTGGACTACGTGCCCTTTTAGGCAAGATCCAAACCCTGAGCGACAACAATCGCCAGCTTGAACATCACTTGAATGAAGTACCCGAACTCTATCGCCGCAAGTTCACAGAGCGGATGAATCCGGTTGCGGAGAAGATCCAGGGTATTCAGTCCGAAAACTATCGTCTGCAACTCGAAATGCAGGGCATGGCTCAGAAACTTTTGGCGGTCCAAGAAGTGCTCGGTAAACCGATGCTGCCAGCGCCAGCACCGGAAGAACCCCAGCAGACAGCTGGACTATTGGCCGATCTTTTTGGTGAAATGGAGACGTCATCCCCATCGGTCTTGAGCCATTGACCTTGCCGACCATCTGGGCCATTGGTCCAACGTTGCTCTCAAAAATCCTCGCAGATAGTTACATCTCCTGGGGTGGTGCTGCCGCCTGCTTCGAAACCTTGCCTGAGCACATGCCCCTGCCAGACGAGGTTTTTTGGCTGAGTGTCCCCCCGGAAGGCTTTTCGGATAGCCCCCAAGATCTAGCGACGACTTCCCTAGATCTGCCGATTGCGCTTAAAGAGAGTCAGGCTACACGGCTTACCTTGCCCCTTGTGGTGACAGCGCGGGGCATTCTCTACGGCGAAGCGATCGGCCAGCGTGGTGCGATTGCTTGGCAGCCTGAACCCCTCAGCGATCCCCAACGCCAGCTACTCTACAAGGCTGCTCGGAAAATCGTTGGTTCAACAGTAAAACCTGGAGTCACACTGCTACATTTCGCTGTTTCTCCGGAAGCACTGCTATTTAAAAGTCTGAGTCCTTTTCCCGACGAATCTGCCCTGGTGACACTGAATAGTCAACAGCCGGATCTCTTCACCTGCCATTGGCGCTGTGTCCTCGGTCTTCCCATTATTGATCTTCAGGTGCGTCGCCCCTCAGCCGCATACTTCCAGCCTTCGGTGCCTCTGTCTGCTCAGGTACGCCAAGCTGCTTTGCTCGAAGCGGATGCCAGCCTCCAACTTTCTGGGCATCTTTTGCAGGTTCAAGCCGCTTCTTTGTGTACGGCGCAGGAAATTTTGCACAGAATTGTCGATTAAGTGGTGTTCACGAAAGCCTGTAATCTACGATTAAGGAGTAGTGAACGATATTGGAAATATTCTGGCGGTGCAGTCATGACAGGGAGCAGCGATCATTACCAGAAGCGACTTGACCAATTTATGCGTTTGACAGCTGATTTGCATATCTCCCAAGTGAAGACAGACGCGCAGATCAATCAATTGGGAATCAACGTTGACCGTATTACTGATGCCATGAGTGATCTGCGAGAAAAGCTTTCAAAGATGTTTCCAGAAAGTGAGGATTAGCTGAATCAACCGTGCAAACTACGCAAGTGTCTTACTTTTTGACGCAAGGGCAAGCCTCGTTCAGGATCGACCATATAGACAAAATTAGCGAATCCTTGCATGGCGGCAAAGAGGTTCGGCGCTCCTTCCCAATGTTTACCAGAAGGACCATCCCGCTCGATCTGAAAGAGCAGCGCACGAAAACGGCGCAGGGTTTTGCGGCAGACAGAGAGCTTATTATTGACGACAATGCCAGTCACTTCCTGCTGAGATCCACCGCGCAAGATCCGGGTTTTCGCTTCGTTGATCACAAACCCTTCGTGGGTGACGATGGACTCAATGCGGCGCAGCAGAGTGCAAATGTGGCGTAGGTTCTCCCCGGAAGCAGAGAACGTCAGGTCGTCGGCGTAGCGCGTGTATTGAGAGCCCAGAGCTGTGGCCATCGCTGTCAGTCGGCGGTCAAAGCGGCGACAGAGCAAGTTGGTAATCGCGGGACTCGTCGGCGCGCCTTGGGGCAAGTGGCGGGTGCCTTGAGAAACATAGTAGGTGGTCTGGTCGAGACTGAGCGCGGCTACCTCCGGCTCCGTACAGAGTAGACCAAAGATCGTCGCTGCTGCTTCGGAGTAGCCCAGGGCACGGAAAAGCCCTTTGACCCGCTTATACGTAATCGTTGGAAAAAAGTTTTTGAGGTCGAGATTGACGACCACATCTGCACCGACGTGGGGACGGGCATTGGTGACGATGGAATGTCCCGTGCGAAACCCATGGGCGGCTTCGTGAAGGGGAATATTGGTGAGCAGATTCGCCAAGAGCCAGTGCTGGATGTGTTTGAGTCGGGGCAGCGGTGCTGAAATCAGCCGTTCACCCCCCGACTTCTTAGGAATCGTGAAGCGAATATAATGAGAAACTTTTGAAGTACGCCGCGAAAAAGCGAGAAAACGTAATTGCCCAACACTGATTCCCATGGCAGACGCGATCTGCTCGGCACTGCCTAGGGCAGGCAATCCATAGCTCGCCAGCCGTTCATGGTCGCATTCAGTGGCACTCAGCCCCCCAGAGACGCCCTCGCCCAAGTAGAGAATTTCGTGCTGCTTGCGTTGCTCCCACACCTGAGCACGGGCAATGCGTTCTTGCTCCCGCCGCTCTTTGTTTTGTTGTTGTTTTTGACGAGATTCCTGGAGGCGAAGCTTCCGGGCAGCCTTGCGCAAGTGTTCTTCATTGTTGAGCTTCCGGCTTTCGGAGCGCAAAGCTTCAAGTTCTCGCTGTAACTCCCCTTGACGACGGATCTCTTCGGCGGGATCTTCGGGAAGGGTGCCCTGACGCGGCCAAAAACCAAGGCGGATCATCTCTTCAAGAATGAATTCGTCCTTTGAGGTTTGACGAATCCGGTCGTAGAGTTCTTGGCGGGTGCGGGGCTGCTCGGTCATGATCTGAAAAAAATAAAATGTACAGCTTCGAAAGAGTGTTCCTTCGTAAACAACTCAGGACTGGGTTGCTCAACTCAAGCGGACTGCGGGTAGTAGTGCTCATTCGCAAGGCGCTTGCCCCACCGGAATAGCACTACTACCCGCTTAGGCCGCAACGTCAAGAGCGAACCAGTGATGCATGGCTTGGACTCAGCGCAAGGATGGCGATCCACCATCCGGGTTGCAAGGTCATGGCACCCTTTCGTTGCTGTACATCAGTTGATAATACCGCCTGTAGCTGAAGGTTTATCACCTACGGGGAGGGCGGCGCGTACTCTGTATATGGACAAAATACCATATCTCCCTGGTGATGGCAAGCTCTGGTCTCGGTAAAAAGTGGATTGCTGCTTTTGCGGTTCCTCTAATAGCTTGGGACAGTGGCATCAGACAACTCGTTATCTTTCTTGAATTGTTAGCAAATTGGGATAATCCGTCGCACTAACCACCACTGTGAGTGAAGTGCTTGTTCGCCCAGTCACCGTCAACGCAATTGTTTGATTGGTGATCGGATCGTAGGCACTGAGTCGTGCGCCTAGCCCATTGACACCACCAATTGTCAAAGTGAAATTTTCAGGCGGCAGGTTGGTCATCACATCCCGCGTCATCACATAGTAAGGAATGACAAAGCGCTTCGCATTGACTTGAAAGGGCAAGAAAGCAAAGACATCGCGGTCATAAAGGTTCGGGTGCGCTGCGGTACCATCTCCAGCAAATTGGTAATGGTTGTGGGTATCTGTGATCGCGTTGAGCGTCAAACTCCGGGTGTTGCCAACCACCAGGGTTGTGTCGAGTCCTGACGTAAATTTGCTGACCATCCGACTTGTGGCGGCAAGTGCTGGCGAGGTGTAAGCGGTGTCGTCGCTTGGGTAGATGGTATTCGTACTGGCGTATTGCAAGAAGTTATCTTGGATCGTGCCGATGGATAAATCTCCGCCAACGGCTCCGAACAGATCGACTTGTTCCACACCTTTGTTGAGATAAAAAGCGAAGTATCGCAAGGTGTTCTTGGCTTTGAACGCTAGAGCCTGACTGATGTTAGTTATGCCGTTTTCGGAAGGGGAAATATTGACTTCTGTAATCCACGTCCAGCAAGGAATTACTTGACCATTCACAATACGGGCGTAGCGTCCATGTTGTGCTCCATACACACTATTTGTGGTCGGAGTCATCTCCCGAGTCATCGTCTCTGTTTGGATCCCTGTGGCGAAATATTCCGGGAAAAGACTTGTGTAAGCTGGCCCAAAGGATCCGTCTACCTGGCCAAGGGCGTTGAGAGGTGTTGCACCATATCCAGCAAGTAGGTTGCCTTCGTCAGGCGCACCATTGATGTTGTAGGATGCCCGTCCAGTATATGGGTGTTTACCAATTGCCCGAATGGCTGGTTGCTCAAATGCAGAGTAAGGCCAAGGAATAGTATTTGCTAAACCATCACCAAACTTGACTCCAGGAAACTCGCTTGGATGAGCCGTGACGTAGTTGCCTGTTTCAGTCTGCAAAGTGTACCAAATCGTCTCATCGCTGTAGGAAGCGGTATTTGGGTACAAGGGCGTTGCATAGTAGTGGTTGATGTAGAGGAATTCCGAACCAAACGAAAGTTCATTCCAAACCTCCATATCGAATCCCTTGTCAGTCTGATTGGTTGTGGTGCCTAATTGCGTGGAAACAAATTGTGCTACGGTCGAGACATACTTATTCCAACCCGCCATAGTTTCGTTGAAATCAGCGGTTCCGGGAGGGCTAAAGGGGCGGTACTTTAGCGTACTGATTTGAAGGCTCGTCCCCGCTGCAATTGTCTGAGGAAGAGGTTTTGAAAGTGTGACGGTGTTGCCAGCAATGTTCGTAATCAAGATTTCAGCCGCCCAATAACCTGAAAGATTGGAAAGGCCACTTCTACCAACAATCAGATTATTTGTATCCTGAAGGGTAAGCGTCGTTGTTCCTGCTGGAGCATTCTGAGTCGTCACTTTAGTGATGCTGACTTGCGGGGTTGGACCACCATGATTGGCATTGAGCAAGATGAGCGGGCGAACCCCGTACTGTTTGCAGGCAAGCAGCAATTTCTGAAAGTAAGGAGCGCTATAGGCAAGCAACTGGCTTTCGTTGCTGTAATCAATATTGTTCCAACCAATCTCGATTCGGGCGTGGCGAATTCCATGTTTTGCCAACATCTGAATCAGCAGCGCAGGATCGGCAGAGTTGTCAAAGGTAAGGTTGAGGTTCACACCCATACCATTGACCAAAACAGTAGCGGGCATTGTTTCTAGATACGATCTCCAGGGCTGGAGCCAGTGGGAGCGATAACCAAAGTCAAAGAAGTAAGTAGGACTTGTATAAACAGGTTGAGTTGTTTGTCCAAAGCTAGCAGTGGGGAGCAAGAGCGTACTTGCTAAAGCAATGCCAGACAGTAATTTTGTGATCCTACGAATGCAACGCACTTTATTCTCCCAATCGATTTAAGTTCTCTTTACCTAACTCATTTTTCCAAAAATACATCTTCTTCCTTTCGGTAAATCTGCTTAATACTGATCAAAATGCAGATGAGTCGTTAGTTTTTCTTCTTGATTCTGTACACCTTTTTTTCAATGCAGCATTTTTCTGGGATGCTTATCGTTCCTGTTATACAAGAAACTCAAAGCCACATAAATTGCGCAAAACAATATGCTAATCGCATAAATATACGAACTCACCTCGCGTGTAAATACTGAGTATAGCAACTAACTGTCTTAAAGTGGCTGCAAAAAAAGTAAATTTAAATTTCCTGAGAACAGTGAAATAGATAAACACTAAAGCATTCTTGAATGGGCCATACGTAGAGCAAGAATATGCTCGCAAGGACCTTTGAAGAGTTTGTTGTATTGGTGCCAGTTGCAAGTGCATTCAGCAGCTATCAAGCGTTCGTCACCATCGATAGTCAGACTTGGGGTATAGATAGATTCGCCATGACGGACAGTGCCACTCAGGGTCAGGACACCGTCGGTATTGTTAGCAGAGAGGACGTGGACGGCGTTCTGAGTCAAGAACTGATTGGCTTGTTGCTCCCGCTCGTTGGCAAAGCGCAAAGCAGTGAGGGGCAAGGGTTCGCGGCTTAGTTCTCGAACGCGGTAGACTTGACGGTTCAAGTCGTAGATCGCTCGTCCTGCCTGGGTATAAGCGGCCAGTGCGCCGAGGACGACGGGACGATCCAGTTGCAGGCGTTGAGCAAGGGCATCGGGACTTTCCGCCCAGTTGTCTTTGAGGGCGTTGAATATTCTCTGTTTGGTCCAGGGATCGACTTCGAGCCGAGGGGCTAGGAGGTCAAAGTTGCCCGACCGTGCCCAATCGTTGGCAGTCCAGCCAGAAAGTCCAAGGGTGAAGGAGAGATCGCCAAGATCAGCGACATAGAACGAAGGCAGACCTGTTCCTAAAAGATGAATCGTGAATTTGCGAGCCACAGGAATCAGGCGTTCCAAAATCGTAATCCGCCGCCGTCCCCAGACACGAATCGTTTGCGCCTCGGTGCCTGTATAGATCGATCGCGGACAGAGGACTTCGTATCCCCACGGGTCGAAGGTGACGCGGATCGGTTCACCCGGCGTGAGGTGGTAGCGCATACTGCGCGGACCCTGTTTCTCTTTGTGGCGGCGCAGGATAAAGCAAAGATTGTAGACATCCATCGGCTCAAGGTCGAAACGCACGGTCGGCAAAGACATCGCCGAACTGACTTGCAAGAAGCCCCGCACCCAACTATCAGGTAAGTCGATCTTGACTTCTTTGTAGTCCTGTTCGCCGCTGGTCTGGACACCAAATCCAGACGGATCGACTTCGAAATAGGTGCGCCGATAGGAACGGATCTTTTGGAATTCGTCGTAAAGTGCCGCCGAATAGTCGATGTTGGTCGTACCGCAGGCAAATTCGTCGATATGTTGGAAAACTTCGTAGTTGGCTCCTAGTCGTCCGTAGCTCGACTCATCTTGGCTAAAGCATTCGAAAAAGAGCTCGTCGGGGTGAACTGTGATCACGGGATCGAGAACAAACCAGGCATCACGGTCTTTTTGGTAGAGGTAATCAAAGTACTTCTGGCGAGATTGATAAAAGGCGCTCCAGCGTTGGCCACGGGAATGGTAGAGATCAGTTAATTCTTTTTGAACTGTTTGAAGTTTTTGTGCCGTTTCCTGGCGTTGCGCTGCCACAAGTTGCCAATCGATCTGTTCTTGGCGGGCCGCCCAAGCAAGATACTCGCTGCGATCCTTCGGTTTGAAGCGCAGATCTGAAACGACGACATCGTGAAGCGCACCGATCGCCTCTCGAAAAGCGATATTTTGGCGCAGTTCCCCCCGAAAGTAGGTGGGTTCGCGGGTCAGATCTGGGGCAAAGGAGAGGTTAGACCCAGTACTCGTCTGCTGAACGGCGCTGATTCCTTTGTAGGTGTAGTTGAACTGCATGATGGCTCTCGATTTAGATGCGGTGGGCAGGGGCGATAGGCTGGATCGGTAAAGATATGTCTGGATAGATCTGTCGAATGGCAATCATTGCTTCAATCGCTGCAGCTTTGTTGCCGATGGCAATCGTCAGGGATTGGCGGGTGAGAATCGCTGCAACGCAATGGGCGGCTGCTTCAGATTTGAGCGCTTCACGGTGCAAGAAAGCAAAGATGCGGGCTTTGGCGATCCGGCCACGATTGACCCCCGAAAGTATCCGCAGGAAGTAAGGAGTTAATTCGCGCAGACGCTCCGGACTGTCTTGGGCGTAGTCTTCTAAGTACCCGGTGGCAAAGAGTTGGAGGTCTGCACTGGGGTGCTCGCTGAGTTGTGAAAGATACTGCTGACCCTGTTCGACTTTGAAGTAGCGCAGAATCAGTTCACGGCCAAATGAACGTACTTTTTCGTTGACACTGTCGCAGATATTGACCAGGAGGGCTGGAGTGAAATCTATTTCGATCAGGTGCGTCAGGAAAACCTGTTCGCCAAATTGCCGGGTATCTTCCCACTTGCCATCTAAGTAGCGGGCGGCAACGGTCAGTTCTTCGGGATGCAGACGACGTTCTGGCAAGACCTGCAAAAACATCGACCAGGAGGCTTCTCGCACTGCCAAGATTTCATGGTTGGCCAACTGCACCAGTTCAGCCGTGTTGAAATCGGCGGCCCAGTTTTCGCTATGACGCTGGAGTACGAGTCCCCCCAATTCTTGGGCAGCAGTGGCTTTCGCGCGAAGTAGGTTCATAGCCAGGTCGCAGGAAGCTGTCACCATCCACCCCGGAATATCTTCGCGGAGGATCAACGTCAGATCGCGGTGAACGCCTTCGTGGACTTCTCGGCGCAACAACAAAGGGATCAATTCAGCAGCTAAGTGGCTGGCAAAGGCTGGATTATTTGCCCCCAAGCGGCGAATGACTGGACGAATTGCACTGCGCAGATCCCTAAGTTCATGGCTGGCGAGGACAACTAAAAGTTCTTGTTCTTCAAGGAGCTGGGATTCTGGCAACTGACCAAACAGCCGAATCCCAACAGCGCGCACCGATGGGTAGGGCGAATTGATCAACGCAGCAATCAGACCCACAGGCAGATCTGTGACTGGAGTCGCATGGTTGAGCAAGATCCGTGCGCCGAGGGTCTGGACTTCCGCCAGAGGATGACGCAACAAGTCGAGCACCACCTCTAAGTTGATATTGCGCAGTTGTTGCGCAAAGAGGGTGGCGAGGATTTCGACAAGTCCCGCCGTACCTGGGGTGGCTTCTGTAAGGGCAATCAAGCCAGCCAAAAGCCGACCAACGAGCGCCAGAGATTGGGACTCACTCAGATTCGCAGTGGTGAGGAGGCGTTGAGCAAATGCTTGTGTGTCCAGATGGCGGCTGGTAATGAGGGCAGCCAGAAAAGCAGTGTCGCCGAGAAAAGCTTGCTGGTTTTCCGTAATCCAGCGCTGGGCTACGGCACGGGCATCGGGCATGATGCAATTGGCTACGGCAAGCACCAAAGGCAAATCGGGCTGATTGGCATCATATTTTGCTTGAGCCAGTTCAAAACCAAATTGGGTTGTGATTGCATAATCAGTACCCAAAAGCACGACGATTTGAGGGATTTCTAGACCTGCACAGAAGTCAGTACAGTCCTGCAATACTTTGATCGCAAAGTGGTGAACAAGCAGGCAGTGACTATGCTCTAGTAAAACCAATAAATGCTCCGGATATTGCTCCCAAAGCTTTGGGAAGGCTTCTTCCCGAACTATCGGTTCTAGGCCACCCGGCTTGAAACCAGCCTTGCAACGCCATGCTTTGGTGTTGTGCTTCAACTCGTAGCGAGGACTGTTGGTGTAGAGAATATGGTTGAAAATTAAATAGGGAGCGAAACGATCCCAATGGATTGTCCGCAAAGTGATCGTTCGTCTTTGCCGATAGTCATAGCGGCTGTACTTTGCCTCGCGGGGTTCTTGGGCATCGTCATCGCTGTAAGTGAGTAAGATTCCAGTCGCTAAAGTCAGATATTCAGAGCTTTCGAGTTGGCCGAGTCGTCGCAGGGTGCGCCATACGCGTTTGCGCAGATAGTCCCGCGTCTTGGTACTGTAGGCGAACTGCGTATTGCGCTCTTGAAGATATTTTTTGAATTCTGGAACACGTAGATAGTTATAGTCACCTTCTCCTTGAAGATAGATGAAGCTGTATTGTCCTTTGGGGCTACGATAATTTGCTTTTTCTTGCTCAAATCGTCTAGCGAGCAGGCTAAAGACTTCCCCATCGTGGCGATATTCGGCCATTTTGAAGATATGGCGGATCGGTTGGAAAGTGCCGAAGGCGAAAGGCAATGTCTTTAAGATTTTTAGCAGGGTCGGACGAATCTGAGGATTGTCGATGTAGTAGAGGCGAATAAGTACCGAAAAGCGATCTACTGATTCGCTCTCTAGATAAATTTTCAACGCTGAATCGAAGATTTCCGGTGGGTCGTGACGGGTGGACTCTCGCAGATTGGGAGGGAGCAGGTCGATGGCCTGATCTATGAGCTGTGCCCGCAAAGCGTCGGAAGCCAATGCACGCATTGCTTCAAAGCCGATCCGTCTAACCGCTTCTGTCGTCGGCCCCGAACAAAGATTGTTGAGGGGAACAATGGCGTTTTTATCCCCGCAATGCCCCAAAGCCCAGGCAATGCAGTAATCCCGCAGGGAATTGCTACTCCCGATCAATTTGATCAACAGGGGGGTCGCTTCACGCAAACCCAACTCCCCCGCTCGCCAGATCACCCGCTCCAAGGGCCAGGTTTTAATCAGGGGTTGAGAACCCAAAACATTTTGGACAAAGCTGAACAGTTGCCCGACGACATTACTGGTTTCGTCGAGGCGTTGGAGGATTCTAGCCCGCCGCAACTCTGGATTCGCGCCGCGCCGAGGCGGTTTTGATGTAGCAGTCCGCTCTGGAGCGGCAGTCGAGGATTCTCGATAGCCCTTCTTTACTTTGGAGGCGACCAATTTGTCGAAAGCTCTTTGGGCTTCACTTTGAGACAAGGCTTGGGGTGTTTCCACCCCTTCTTTGAGGTTCCCCCCGCGTTTGCCGTAGCGATAGTTGACCACGAAGCGCCCATCGCTCACTTCGCAAAGATCAACCTCGTAGACTTTGTCCGAGGTGCCTTCTTGGTAATACAAAGACGTGCGCTGGATCAGTTTCATACCAATTTCCGAATCTCGCCGTAGGTGCGGTAAAAATTGCCCCGTGCGGCTGGGCGTAACGCTTCCACCACATAGCGTGCCCCAAGTTCGCGAAGATCTCTTGGAAATTGGACGCGCCACGTAGAATCGTAGCCAGGCGAAAGAGCCCGAATCCGCAGTTGGCTACCTTCGGCAAAACATTCCACCAGAACCCCAGCCCCAGCATCCGTGGTGGTTTCGACAAAATTGACGGCCACGGGTGCAGCAATCGGTTTTGGCGCTTTGATATCGACCACGGTGGGTACGGTTCCTGCCTGGGCGGACTGAATCGCCGCTTCACTGGCATCGACGCAGGCGAGAGAACCATTGGTGGTGACCAAGTACAGCCGATCCTCGAAAAACTGCATCGAGTAAACAGAGCCGCACCCTGTAGCCAATTTCCAAAGCCGCTCCCCTGCTTGATTGAAACAGTAAATGCTGTCGTCGTTGTCCCCAGCAAAAACGTACTTGCCATCTTCGGCAGCGGCACAGGAGAACACGGCATTGTCGCACTGATAGACCGCTTCTTGTTTGCCCTGCTTGGTAAAACAGTAGACTTTTCGAGAGGCCGTACCCGCAAAAACAAGAGATTCTTCCTGCCAACCGAACAGCACAGCGCCGTCCGTAGGCTGTTGCCAGATCACCCGACCGTCCTCCCAATCGTACATCGTCACCCCACGACTATGGCCGTGATAGACTCCGATCTCGTCGCAGCGCACCATCCAGCCACTATTGCCCGTACTGCGCTTGCTCCATTGGGATTCGTCTTCGTGGTTGATGATCGTCACCTGGCCATCTTGATCGGAGACACCGAGAATACCGTCAGCGATATCTAGCCAGAAAATATCGATATTGTTAGCAATTTCGTAGGCGACGCGGGGGACTTTGCCGCCGAGGTCGTAGACTTTGCCATCGTCGCAACCAGCATAGATCCAAGCATCGTCAGCCACCAAGCATTTCACCCCATCGGGCAATTGAAACTGGTTTCTCACCTGGCCACTGTGGTCGAGGGCAAACACCCGCCCCGTCTGGTTTCCGACCCAGCAGGTCTGTTGATCTACAAAGATGCCAAAGGCGGCACTACCTGAAGCAAACTTCCAGAGCACCGGAGCCTGCATGGCCTGCACCCGCGAACGGCTGACGGGAATACTGGCCATGGCTCTGCGGGTGACTGCCCGTTTTTGGCGCACCCCAACCACCGCTTGTTCGTAGCCCTTGCGCAGTTTTTCGTTAATCTTTTTGGTGGCATCCGCCTGTGCTTTTTCGGCAGTCGGAAACTCTGCGGTTTTGCTCTGGCCGTTGTCGCCGATGCGCCCGTAGCGCACTGTCACCTGGGTGCCATTGACGACGACCTCGTAAAACTTGTGGGAACCCTCCGCTTCGGAGAGTTCTAGGTAGGTTTTTGCTTCGCTCATGATCACCTAATAGATGAGGGGGACTTGATATGAACGTTTGTCCAGTTTACAGCAATCTGGTTTGTTTTACTAGGGAGCTTTTCTTTGTAAATCACACATCGCTTGCAGCAGCACGGAGCTCTCTGCTCGCCTCCTTCACCGCTCCAACAAGGAAGATTCCAGTGATCGTTTTCAGGGGTGCGACTGTGGCTGTGTTTGTAGCAGGGTTTGATGGGAATGAGAAATTTATGGGGTTCAGATGAGCATCCGTGGGCTTATACCTCAGTGCTCAGTCTCAACTGTCAGACCCATGCCATTGACAACCCCTATGTGGTGGATGGCAGTTTCTTTTGGTCGAGTGGCGCTGTGAACCCAACTTTAACCATTATTGCTAATCCCCTACGCATTGGAGATAATCTCATCGACCGCATGAAGTAGGACATCACGGTCTGGCAATTGATTTTGCTGGGCTTGCCATTCTACAAAGCATGCAACAAGAGAATGCGTTGGAAACAAAAGTAAATGATTCATCAACGGAGTAAAAACAATGAACATATGGCAAACAATTGCAAAAATTCCCCCTCATGAATTAGTCGAAAGCAGACTGCAACTGCATTATGCGATTCAGTTTATTGCAGCCACAGGCGCGGCATTGGCAGAACCGCTTTCGGACTATAGCCATACCAGTTTGGCGTGGCATCCGGTTTTAGAAGTATTTGTTGGCTCTGTCATTCAAGTACCACAGTTATTTCAAGTGGCACTTGATCCAGTCAGCCTCACCTTAATTCTGTTAGATCAGCAGAGCGAAACGATCGACTCTTTACCCTTGCCCGGTAAAACCATGGCCGATGGGCTGAACTGGCTTCAACAGGAGCTTGCTCGACTCGGTGCAGATGCGAGCAAGGTTGTGTTCTTGGATTATCCCCCCGATGACTTTCCTGATCATCCGCTTGCCCATGGTGCAGCCTTTAATGCCAGCCAAGCGGGGGCATTGCGTGAGTTAACAGACTACTACGCCAATACACAACCGTTGTTTCAAGCAATCATTGCAACGACCGAGGGTGCGACTTCTATCCATATCTGGCCGCATCACTTCGATATGGCAACGCTCATCACCCTTCCCGGCACAAAAAACGGCAGTCCGCTCACAGTCGGAGTGGGCTTATCGCCTGGGGACACTAGCTATCCTGAGCCGTATTGGTATGTATCTCCTTACCCTTATCCAGACGCAGCCAGCCTTCCTGCCCTGGACAGTCTTGGTTTTTGGCACACTCAGCATTGGGTTGGGGCTGTACTACCAGCCTCTCGCCTCACTGAGACCGTCAGTGCTGAAGCTCAACAGCAACTTGTGGAGACATTCTTGCATACGGCATTCAGGGCATCAATCGCCCTGCTGAAGTCCAAATAGCCTGTTGAGGTTTGTCCCATCCTGCTGCATCGGAGATATTCTCGATGCGAACTGTAAAAGTCGTAGCAGGATCAAAGTCCCGATCTAATACTGATTCGTGATCGCAATGAGTGGCTGAGGCAAAACCCAATGCCCCTCCCATCGGAAAACCAAACCTCTCTCGATGATCCGCCTCCCATTCCGCTCCACCACGCGGGGAAATTCAAAATTCAAAATTAAGAATTCAAAATTCAAAATTTTGAATTCTTAATTTTGAATTCAATGGTTTTCGCCATGAGTCTGGGACGCGCAGCGTCATACCTACCGTGCCACCAGTCCACAAACTGTGGTGATTGCGCACCCGCCCGCAACGTGGGAAGAGGACTGCGCAACCCAGCAACACCAAGTATCAAGCCACTAAAGTTGCCAAGG
>JACMLN010000051.1 GCA_014379585.1 Gloeobacterales cyanobacterium ES-bin-313
TCTGGGGGGAGGACTTCGTCGGTGAGTCCAATATTATCGAGGTTTATATTCGGTATCTGCGCATGAAGATCGAGCGCGACGACGAAAAGAAATTGATCCACACGGTACGGGGAGTCGGTTACAGCCTCCGCGACTAAGGCCGTTTGCCCCCATAAATCACAGTACCCTGCTTCGAAACCTAAAGACCATTACCTTTCCTTTACCTTGAAAGGGTACGGTATGTTCACATCAGAGGCATGTGCACATGGCAATTCATGAGGGACATCAAGACTCACGGCTTTTGCTAGAAGAGCTGTACCGCGAGAAGACCCTGCGTTGCTTCAAAGCAGGTCAGATGATTCCCCTACGCAATCAAGATGTGTGGATCATCTATCGCGGCATTGCCCAAGTCATTACCCTACAGCCTTCTGGCGATGAAGCGCTTTTGGGTCTGCTTGGCCCGCTGATGCCCCTCTCCAAGACGCTGACGCTTCTCGATCCTTATCAAGCGGTTGCACTCACTAACGTGGATCTGCTGCGGCTGACCATGGAAGAAATCGAGCGTTCTCCTCAGCTTCTCAAAGAACTGAATATGCAGATGACTCGCCGCCTTCGTCAGACCGAAGCCCTGCTTGCTTTAGCGGGTAAGCGCCTTGTCATCGAGCGCCTCCAAGGCTTTTTATACTTGCTCGCCCACGAATTTGGCCAACAGACCCCCGAAGGTGTGCGCATCGATGTGCGCCTTACTCACCAACAGTTTGCCAACGCCATCGGGACAACCCGCGTGACAGTAACGCGCTTTCTCGGTGAATTGCGAGAACAAGGGCTGATCGAAGTCAGTGCGGATCGGCGCATCTACCTGCGAGAAGTCCGTCAGTTGGCTGCCGCTAGCTGTTTCTAACAGAAACTAGCCGTATCTCAACCTTCCTGATAGACTGGCATCAGGATGAAAATTTCCTTAGGCAAGCATGGGATTGCTGGGTCCTACGGCTCAGAGCAAGGCTCCAAGAGGGGCGAGATGAAGTTTTGCGCCAGCTTTTGTAACAACAGCTACTGCTTGCCAGAAATAAGCAACAGGGATCTGGTATGGAATCAAGAAAAACCATTCGATTAGAACCGACACAAAGTCCAAAAAGTCCCCTTTCGCGTTTAATTCGCGA
This sequence comes from Gloeobacterales cyanobacterium ES-bin-313, assembly GCA_014379585.1. Lineage (GTDB taxonomy): Bacteria > Cyanobacteriota > Cyanobacteriia > Gloeobacterales > Gloeobacteraceae > JACMLN01. Next base: position 1,140 of record JACMLN010000051.1, read on the forward strand.
TGATTTGCCGCTTCCATCTGGAACGACCTTAGTACTGATGTTCAACGGCACCCAATCGGAGATGCCTTCCAACCAAAGCCAGGGCATTCGGACTTGGTTGCAATCAGAAATTGCCCTCCACGGATTGCCGAGTTTGGTTCGCTTTGGCAGGCGCGACCGCCCCAGCGTCTATCGGCGCGATGAATTTGTGCTGTGGTTGAACAGCAACGAGGCTTCCGTCGCCAACCTGTGAAAAGCCTGATTGCTTTCGACATTGATGGAGTGATTCGCGATGTCAGCAGTTCCTATCGGCGCGCCCTCATGGATACCGTCGAACATTTCGGCGGGTGCCGCCCGACCATGGCTGACATCGATTGTCTCAAAGCTGAAGGGCTTTGGAACAATGATTGGCTTGGTTCCCAGGAGTTATTGCGCCGCCAGGGGATCGCTCTGCCCAGCTACCCAGAACTGATTGCCTTCTTCCAAGAACGCTACTTGGGTTCGCCAGCGGGAACAGGGTACATCGCCGATGAGGCTTTGCTCGTCACCAAGGAACACTTTCAAGCCCTTGATGCCCGTGGTTTGGTCTACGGATTTTTTAGTGGAGCCAGCCGCTTTTCCGCTCAGACCGCGCTTGGACGCTTGGGCTTATCCTCAGCACCCCTTGTGGCCATGGAGGATGGGCCTGAAAAGCCCGATCCGACCGGACTCTTCGCACTAGCAGACCGTTTCAACCGAGCTTTCGAACAGATCTTTTACTTGGGCGATACCGTTGCGGATATGCGTACTGTCGAAAATGCAAAGCCTTTACGACCTGGGTTGCACTTTATCGGCATCGGCATCGTCCCCCCCCATCTTTGGAATCATCCAGGGCAGTCTGACTACAGCGAAAAACTCCGCCAAAGTGGAGCAACGCTCGTCTGGGAACGCTTTCCAGAGCCAGAGCAGTTTGCCGATTACTTCGCGGGCTAGCGGTTGCGCATACGCCAATTGGAATCTTGGCTGTCTTTGACTTGGGGGCGACCCATACTGTAGTTCACAGCGCGATGGTTGAGGTTGTAGGAGATCGATCCTTGTTGGAGTAGGCCGCGCACGAAGACTTCGAGATCCGAACCGATGCGTCGCAGGTTGTATTCGCTCAAGCTCGCTCCGCTGTAGGCTGCCACGAGGCGGTCAAACTCGATGTAGAGCTGCTTTAGGGCGGCATCGTTCCAGATAAATTCGTTATCAGGATCGACATCTAAGGTCAGTCTGCGGTCACTGGGGACAAAAGTATTGTCCTGGACTTCAGCCGCAAAAATATGAATGTGGCGGGTTGTCGATTTCAGCATGGGTGGGCAGTAGAGATTCTCTTTATTTTAGAGGCCATACAGGGTTTGTGTTCAAGAAGGGAACATCCCTGGGTAGCCTGGATGTCAACCTAACTACCCGTGCTAGAGTGTCGCTACGCTGGCCTTCTATGCGCAATGCATTACTTCGCTAATGGTGAAAAACTGATGAAAATTCGTAACTACATATCTCCAACTTCCATTGGAACAGCTGTGATCTTAGGGACATTGATCTTTGCAGTTGGCCCCAGTAAAGCTGATTTTCAGAATGGCCCAAAAGCAATCATCGACGAAGTCTGGCAAGTGGTAGACCGAGAATATGTTGATACGACTTTTAATCATCAGAATTGGTCGGAAATCCGTAAAAAATATCTCGCCAAAGATTACAAAAACTCTGAAGCTGCCTACCGGGGCGTTCGGGACATGCTAAAGACCCTCGGCGATCCCTACACCCGCTTTATGGATCCCAAGCAGTATCAGAGTATGCAAGTGGATACAAGCGGCGAGTTTCAGGGGGTTGGTATTCAACTCGGCCTCGATAAAAAGACGAAAGACTTGATCGTTGTTGCTCCGATTGAGGATACCCCGGCCTACGTGGCTGGTGTGAAGCCGAAGGATATCTTGCTCACCATCGATGGCCATTCCACCAAGGGCTTGGATTTGGACAAAGCGGTCAGCCAGATCCGTGGAGCAGGGGGTACGACAGTCATATTGAAATTCCGCCGCGATACCCAGACATTAACTTTTTCCTTGGTGCGCACCCGCATCGAACTCAAGCCCGTCAAATATTCGTTGCGCACCGACGCTGGTCAGCGGGTCGGTTATGTACGGCTGACCCAATTCAACGCCAACTCTGCACGGGACATGCGCCTAGCGCTTGAGAAACTCAATGCGGACAAAGTGGATGGCTACATCCTCGACCTGCGCAGCAATCCCGGTGGTCTTCTCTACGCCAGTGCTGAGATTGCGCGGTTCTGGCTTGGCGAAGGCACAATCGTCTCCACAGTGGATCGAGATGGCCAAAAAGAACTGATCAGTGCAAACCGTCCTCCCCTCACCAATAAGCCCCTCGTCGTCCTCGTCGATGGTGGTTCCGCCTCCGCCAGCGAAATTCTCTCCGGTGCGCTCCAGGACAATCATCGCGCCGTCTTGGTGGGTACCAAAACCTTTGGCAAAGGGCTAGTTCAGCAGGTTCACCCCCTCAGTGATGGTTCAGGAATGGCTGTCACCATCGCCCACTACCAGACCCCTTCCGGTCGCGACATCAACAAAAAAGGGATCGAGCCGGACTACAAAGTAGAAATCAGCAAAGAAGTGCTCAAAAATTTCAAACCTGAACAAGTAGCGACCATGGATGATCCCCAGTACGCCCGCGCTTTCAAGGTTTTGACCCAGAAGATCGCAGTGCAAAATGGTACGCCTATCGCGAACGATCCGCTGGTCTCTACCCCATGAGTACCCTGACCAAGGGCAAAGACTTTCTCAGTATTGATGATTGCTCTTCGGAACAGTTTCTTGGCTTGCTGAGTTTGGCGGAACAACTCAAAACGGGCAAGCGGACGGCGAGTTTGCGGGGCAAAGTCCTGGGATTGGTGTTCTTAAAAGCTTCAACTCGGACGCGGGTAAGCTTTACCGTCGCCATGTACCAGTTGGGTGGGCAAGTGATCGATCTTAGTCCCAGCAACACCCAGGTGGGGCGCGGAGAGCCGGTCAGAGACACTGCCCGCATTCTCAGTCGCTACGTCAATGCCCTAGCGATTCGCACCTTTGCCCAAGCTGAAATCGAAGAGTACGCCCAGTACGCCACTATCCCGGTGATCAACGCCCTTACAGATCTCGAACATCCCTGTCAAATTCTTGCGGATCTGCTCACCGTCCAGGAAGCCTTCGGGGATCTCGCCGGACGCAAACTGGCCTATATCGGAGACGGCAACAATGTCGCCCACTCGCTGTTGCTCGGCTGTGCAAAAGCTGGGGTTTCAGTGGCGATCGCCACTCCCACAGGTTTTGCTCCAGATCCGGCCATTGTTGCCCGCGCAGAAGAAATTGCTGCGCAGACAGGCAGCAACGTCATCATTACTACCGATCCTCATGAAGCCGTTGCCGATGCGGATGCCCTCTACACGGATGTTTGGGCCAGCATGGGTCAAGAAGAAGAGTCCATTTCGCGCCAGACGCTCTTTCGAGATTTTCAGATCAACAGCACTCTGCTCAAGCAGGCAAAGCCAAATGCCATCGTGTTGCACTGTTTGCCTGCCCACCGAGAAGAAGAAATCACCAATGAAGTGATCGAAGGCCCACAATCTTGGGTTTGGCAGCAGGCCGAAAACCGTCTCCACGTCCAAAAAGCTGTTTTAGCTTCCTTGGCCTAACCCTTGCGAGAATGCCCAGAGAATGTCAGAATCCATCGGAAGACCGTGAGGATCCTATGAAATTGATTTCCAGCCGCGTACTTTTGCTTCTCGCTTTGGCAACCCTTGGCCTGAGCGCTTGTGGTTCGCCCCAACCCACCGTTCAAGATGCTGCCACTCCTGGCAACGGTAATACTCCTGTGAACGCACCTTCTGTTCCTTAAAAGAAGCACGCCAGCAACAGGAAGCAGGCCATGGCGAAAAATCGAGAGCACCACTATCAAGTCATAGTGGAGTGGCTCGGAAACAGAGGTACTGGTACTTCTAACTACAGCAGTTACAGTCGCGATCACGAGATCATCGCAACTGGCAAAGCTTCAATTTCTGGATCCTCAGACCCAGCCTTTCGCGGCGATCAAACGCGCTGGAACCCCGAAGAATTACTTGTTGCCTCTCTCTGTGCTTGCCATAAGCTCTGGTATTTACACTTGTGCGCCGTGGCTGGAATTGCAGTGCTTGCCTACCGTGATGAGGCTTCCGGCACGATGGTGGAAGAGGAGGTTACAGGTGGTCACTTCACAAGTGTGGTGTTGCGACCCCATGTCACCGTCAGAGCACAGGATGACACAGGTCTTGCCCTAAAACTCCACCACGATGCCCACGTCAAGTGCTACGTGGCAAACTCGGTCAACTTTCCTGTCACCCACGAAGCAACGGTGATTCGTTCTGAGGCAGACGCGATATAAAATTTGGGGAGTGCATCAGAGCAAGTGCAACAATAGCGATTGGCTACCTACTTTGAAAGTTGCAAAATGCTGACCCAAGCCAAGACTGAGATTCGACCCGTGCAGTGGAATGGACAATTCTGTGTGTTGATCGACCAGACAGTATTACCCCACAGCGAAAAAACAATCGAGATCCGCACTGCCGAAGCGATGGCCACCGCAATCAAGACAATGATCGTGCGGGGTGCGCCAGCGATTGGCGTAGCTGCGGCTTTTGGAATGGTACTCGGTGCCCAAGAAGCCCAAGGAGATCCCTTGGCGCATCTTGAAAAAGTGGGCGCTCTACTCAAACAAACAAGGCCAACAGCCGTCAATCTTTTTTGGGCGGTGGATCGGATGCTCAATGTGGCCAAAGCCCTTGGCCCACAGGCACTCGAAGCCGAAGCGATGGCAATTCTTGAAGAAGATATTAGAACCTGCAAAGCAATCGGCGATCACGGATTGGCTGTTTTGCCAAAGACTCCAAACCGTCTGCGCCTGTTGACCCACTGCAATGCGGGCGCTTTGGCCACGGCAGGCTACGGGACGGCTTTGGGGGTTGTGCGTTCAGCATGGAATGCAAATCGGCTGGAACGGGTTTACGCCGATGAAACCCGTCCTCGCCTCCAAGGTGCGCGTTTAACGGCCTGGGAACTGGTCTACGATGGCATTCCAGTGACAGTCCTTGCGGATACGATGGCAGCGCACTGCATGGGTCGTGGCATGATCGATGCTGTCGTCGTCGGTGCAGATCGCATCGCCGCCAATGGCGATGCCGCTAACAAAATCGGCACCTGCGGAGTCGCCATCCTAGCCAAATACTTCGGTATTCCGTTCTATGTGGCCGCCCCTTGGTCCACGGTGGATCTTGCCTTAGCCGATGGCACAGCGATTCCCATCGAGGAGCGCAGTGAAACGGAGGTGAGAGCCATCGACGGTACAGTACTCTGCCCTTCTGGTGCAGAAATCTATAATCCAGCCTTCGATGTCACGCCCGCCGCTTTGATCACAGGGATTGTCACTGAGTCAGGCGTTTTCTTGCCGGAAAAACTCGCTTCGGCTGCACCCAAGCCTTAGAGAATGGTACCGGTCTGCTGATGGGCGCAGCACGCTGCGCCCCTACATTTGCGCTTTCAGGACAGAAAGAAAGATTAGCCCTTAGCCGCCGCGCTGTTGTTCCCAAAGTTGCTGACGTAGAGCCATTAACTCTTCGCGCAGTCGGAGATTTTCTTCGCGTAAACGCAGATTTTCTTGCTGAAGATCCGGTGAAACGCTTGTCTTCGGAGGATCGCCCAGGGATCCCATTTGCATCTTAGGATGATCGCCCATCTGCATTGCCATGTTGCCCATGCGCATTTCCATCTGCTTCATCGGTGGCATTTCCATGGGCTTCATGGGCGGCATCTCAGATATTGATGGAGGCGGAGGAGCTGACATTGACCTGCCTGGCAATGGAATCGCATTCGCTGGCGGAGTTTGTCCCAAGCCAATTTGGCCACGTCCTGCCTGTAACCAGAGGGAACCGCTTTGGGTTTGTACCCGCACAAAGTAGATTCCTCCGTACTCCCAAGCCTGAGGTGGGGCAATCCAAAGCCCAGCCACGAAGCTGCTCTGTTGGCTCTGCTGTTGCCCGCCACCGCTGCTTTGCAAAGTGAGCACCGTTTTGTCGCCCTCGCTGGCCACGGCCAAAAACTGCCCTGGCCCCATATCAAACAAGTACTGATTGGCAACAAACATCGCTGCTCCTCTTGCAAGACTTTTTCAGTCTACCAAGGGGAGGACATTACGTCTTCGCTGCACAGGAAACAGTGTTTTCATGGTGATGCCAACACTGATAACGATAAAACGTAAACTACTTCGGTGAGGACTCCATTCGATCTAATTCAGCATCGCTTTTTTGACGATTTTTGGGCCGTGAGTAGAGCAAGATCGCTGTTGCCGAAGCTTGGGAAAGGCGCTCGTCTTTGTTGCCTGGATCTTCAGCGATGTACTCAGCGAGTTGTCCACAGAAAATTTCGGGAGTGAGGTTGCCCACACTCGGACTGACCGAAAAGCTTTGCACCCCAGAAGTCTTATAGGCTTTCATCGAGGCACTACAATAAGCCAGTTTGCCAGATTTAGAAGCGGCCAGGAAATCAGAACCGAGTTTATTTCCATCCAATTCTAGTTTGGCTGCCCTTTCTAACTTGGCATTCGCACCGCAGCCTACCAACAAAATACTGAGCAAAACGACAGGCCAGCGCATGGGCAAAACTCCGTAATAATTATCCACCAAAGAAGCTGCGATATCCTTGAATAAAGGTCGCCGTTAATAACAGATTAAACAGGGCAACAGGCAGCAAGAATTTCCAACCCAAATTCAGCAGTTGGTCGATGCGCACCCGTGGCAGTGTCCAGCGTGCCAAAATTGCCAGGAAGACAAAAAACGTTGCTTTCAAAATCGTGACAGTGATACCAAGCAAGGCTGCACCGACTTGAAAAACTGGAGTCGTTGGATCAATGCCAGCAAACTTCGCAATCATCTCTACGGGAATCGGAAAACTCCAACCACCAAGAAACAAAACCGAAGCCATCAGCGAAGCCAAGATCAAGTTGGCATATTCGGACAGATAAAAGAGGGCAAATTTCATCCCTGAATATTCGGTGTGATGCCCAGCGACCAGCTCCGATTCTGCTTCAGGTAAGTCGAAGGGGGCACGCTCTGTTTCTGCGAGTGCAGAGATCAAGAAGATAATAAAACCAATCGGCTGCCGCCAGATATACCAAGAAAAGATCCCAAGGGGTTCTTGCTGACGAACGATCTCGGTGGTGCCCAAAGAACTTGACATCATCACCACTGCCAAGACCGAGAGCGCCAGAGGGATTTCATAGCTCAAAGATTGCGCTGCAGCCCGCAGTCCACCGAGCAAAGCATACTTGTTGTTGGAGGAATAGCCGGCCATCAATGCCCCAATCGGGGAGATGCTGGAGATAGCGATGATAAAGAAAATCCCGATGGAAATATCGGAGAGAATCATCCCTTGCCCAAAAGGAATAACGAGATAGGAAAAGAAGACTGGAATGATCACGATTGCAGGGCCGAGGGTAAACAGCCACGGATCGGCCTTGACGGGCATGATGTCTTCTTTGACCAAGAGTTTGAGACCGTCGGCTGCCCCTTGAATTGAACCACCGAGTCCAATGATGGTTGGGCCCCAACGCTGCTGCATCCTACCTGACCAGTTGCGCTCGCCCCAAACCGCCATAATCACGCCCGTTAATACCGATAGGACAACGACGAGCATGGGTGTCAATAAACCGAGAACTAGGGCTAATTCGGCAGGCAATCCGATGCCCGTCAGTAGTTTCGCGATGGTGCCACCGATATCGGTATTGGTCTGAGCGAAGGGAAATGTGGTCCAAGCCATAGGGAAACCTAACTAAAGTTTTTGAAGCGCTGCAACGAGCTCTGTTTTTTGCTTATCGCTGAGGCCACGCACCCAAAAGACGAAATATTCGGTCAACTGCCGACCGCGATTTTTCTCAAGACCACAGGTGGTACAAGGTTCGGTGCGAAAGGCAATAGGCAACTGGGCTTTTTGGCCAAGGATCAACGTGCCGTAGTCACTAAAGCCGTAGTTGATGTAATCATCGAGGATCTTTTTTGCTTTGGGACCAGCAATATTCACCAGCCGATATTCCATCGGTATTTCGTTGTACTTGGGCGCACGAGCGAGATAGGGGAACTGCTTACGAAGCGCAGCAGCTTTGGTATCGACGCTGGTGGCAGTTGCAGTTTGCGCGGCTGCAATGGCGACTTGAGGCAGGGAAACAGTCCACAAGGACAGCGTCAGACACAGAGCAGAAAGAATAGGCAAAGCGGATTTCATAGGGCAAGTTCGCGAAGATTGGCGATGAAAATTCATCCTTATTTGTAGCATGTAGTGAGGAGATCCCCACTGGTGTAGCCGTAAGAACCGCCGCTGGCTTTTGGTGGACTGAAGATACATTGACAGTGTTCTGGGAACCACTTCGATGGATACTCTCGGTATAACCCCGAATTTGCGTTCTTTGCAGCAAACTTTGGCGGCAGGTCCTCCCTTTGCTGAACAGTTGCAGAGCGCCGGACAGCGCACCTGGGCCATGGCCGTTGCCGCAGTCGCGCAGTTTCTTCAAGAACAGCCCCAACAGCTGAGAATATTGACGGGTGGCCGTTTTGCTGTTTCGGGCATGAGTGCGGCCGATCCACGGATCTGGCATTTTCAAAAGACAGGGCAGCAAGGAACGACAATTCCCCTGAGTACGACGGATCCACTCGCAGACGAAAGTTTTGCCCTGATCGTTGCGCCAAGATTCTGTCTTGTCCTCTGCCACCGCAGTCCCCTCCTCCAATTTTCGTTTGATCCCGCTGTCGTCCAACGCGCTCGTGAAGCCCTGCGCCGCCGCCTCACTCTGCGTAGACCAGACTTGTTGGGGCGCTTCGACCGTGAGCTTGCCAACCTTGCCCAAGCCGATAGCGCTCTGCTCTCCCAGTTCAGTCGCCACTTGCTCTCTATGGGTTCTCAAGCCCAAGAAGCAGCTGATGGGGTCGAGCTCGATTTTTTAGAACTGCTTGCCCACGAGGTGCGTACGCCGCTCACCACGATCCGCACCTTGACCCGGTTGCTGCTCAAACGACCAGAATTTTTGGGAGTGACCCGCCATCACCTCGAAATGATTGACCGCGAGTGTACTCTTCAAGTCGAACGCTTCGAACTGCTCGCCCTCGCGATGGATCACGAGCAGGGTGAACTCGCGCTCCATCCCCAGGCCGTCGCTGTAGACCAACTGCTGATCAATTACTTGGAGCGTTGGCGGGAACAGGCAGATCTGCGCGGTTTGGCTTTGGACTTAGATCCACCCCAGGAATTGCTGACTGTCCGCGCCGATCAGATGCTCCTTGAGAGAGTGCTCGGTGGCCTAGTAGACCGTCTCACCCGCAGTCTGCCCTTCGGTAGCCATATCCAAGTAAAAGCAGAGCGGGCGGGACTGTGGCTGCGCCTGCAGATCGAGATCACTGGGACGAGCCATTCAGAAGATGCCAACAACCCTTTTCGAGTCGATAGCCAATCGGGGGCAGTGACACTGCGTCTTCCAGCGGCTCAAGGGTTAGTCGCTGCCATGGGCGGTAAACTGACCCTACGCCTACGCCCCGACCAAGAAGGCAGTACCTTAACTCTGTACCTTCCAATTTCGAGCTGATGACCGAGGATTTTGACCGCCTTGCCCACCAGATGCGCAACCCAGTCATGGTGATCCGCACTCTCGCAAAATTAATGGCCAAGAGCCTTGCTGAGCGCGATCCAAACCGCCCATTGCTCGCAGCCATTGACCGCGAATGTCGTCGCCTAGATAGCCTGCTGGATGGGGACTTTGCCGATCTCGTCTGTACAAACGTCGATCTTTCGGAACTGATCGCCAATCTTTTACCCAGTTTTCAGGTTTTGGCCGAACGTCAAGGCATTCAGTTTTCAACGCAATTTCTTGACCAGCCCCACGTCCAGGCCGATGAACGAGCCTTGGCCGAAGTCCTCGCCAACCTTTTAGATAACGCTTTTAAGTACACCAAAAGCCAAGTCACTCTTTCAGTCAAAACTGAAATGAATACCTGCAAGATCTCGATTTGCGACGATGGCTCTGGGATTGCAGAGACGGAACTTGCCCGGATCTTCGATCCTTACTACCGTGGAAGTGAAGTCCATGGAGTTCCTGGCCAAGGTCTAGGGCTGGCCATCGCCCGCGACCTCGTCGTCGCCATGGATGGCACCCTCATTGCCCAGAATCTCAGCCCAGGAAGCTGTTTCATTGTCACTTTGCCCCTGTCTTGAGGAGAAACTATGGCTGCCCATATCCTGCTCGTAGACGATGAGCCTGGTATCCGCCTTGCAATCCAGGCTTACTTAGAGAGCGAAGGTTTCAGTGTCACCACCGCCCGCAACGCCATCGAAGGGCTAGAAATGGCCGAGAAGCACCATCCTGACTTGGTTGTCACTGACATCATGATGCCCCAGGTGGATGGCTATCGCTTTTTACAGAAGTTGCGCATGCTTCCCCGATTCCGGTTTACTCCCGTGATTTTTTTGACCGCCAAGGGTCAGACCGCAGACCGGATCGAGGGCTACCGCTTCGGCTGCGATGCCTACATGCCAAAGCCTGGGGATCCCGAAGAGTTAGTAGCGATCATCCACAATTTGCTCGAACGTTCCCGCCAATTCCAATCCGAAGTTGTGAGCATGGTCAGTGAATTGGGTCAGCGTAGTGCCCCCGTGCCCAAAGAAACAGTCGATCTCGCCCTCACAGTCCGCGAACAAGAAGTCCTCAAACTCGTCTGCGAAGGATTGATGAATAAAGAAATAGCCAGCCGCCTCGCCGTCAGTACCCGCAACATCGAAAAGTATGTCAGTCGCCTACTCAGTAAAACAGGCACCAGCACCCGCGCTGAATTAGTTCGCTTCACCCTCGATCATGGCTTGGGATAAACTACCCCGCTATGCGTCCAGTTGCCAGATCTCTGAAATTGATAGTGCCCCTACTTGACAACACTCGCGCATTAAGGGATAACTTATTCAGTACAACTGAATAAGTTGGGAGAAGGCAATGTCTGCGGCTGAGAACGAATCTGGGAGTTTACGGGTGGTAGTGGGGCTGAGTAAAATTAGCCTCGCCCTCCGTAACCAGGCTTGGCAACAGGCGGAGGAACTCAACTTGACCCCAACCCAAGGTCAAATTCTTAGTTTCTTGAAAGCCCGGACTTCACTTCCCAGCCGCCTTACGGATGTTGCTGAGGGGTTAGGTGTGACTGTTCAGACGGCCAGTGTGGCAATGGCTGCCCTGCTCAAAAAGGGTCTCTTGCGCAAGCAAAAACATCCTGATGATGCGCGGGCAATGGCGTTGTACTTGACGACTGAAGGGGAGAAAATTGCGCAATTGTCTGCCCTTTGGCCCGACTTTCTCCTTGCTGCAGTGGATAGTCTGTCTTTAACGGAACAAGATGTGTTTCTACGAGCCTTGGTCAAGATGATTCGTATCCTTCAAGAGCAGGGGCAGATTTCTGTTTCGCGGATGTGTACAACTTGTCGCTATTTTCGTCCCGGGGTTCACCCTGAACCCCGGGCTCCACACCACTGCAGCTATGTCGATGCTGCCTTTGGTGATCGACAGCTACGTTTCGATTGTGCTGAACATGAATCCGCTCCCCTCCCTGTTCAAGATCAACTCTGGTCGCAATTTCTAGAGTCTGCTTCTTAGCCAAGAAGCAAATAGTTAGAGATCACGATCGATTCGCCTAAGCCTCAACAGTTGCTACCAACGATCAGCGACTCCGCTAATCGATTGAACATCTTCGTTGCATCTCAACTTAAAGCAATTTACTCATTCCAATCACACATGGAGGATTTGCTATGAACTTTCGTTCGCTATCTTTGGCAGTTCTGTCGTTTTTGTCAGCAACGGCTGTCAACGCCCATGAAATCGAGTCAAAATCTGGTGGTAACGTGAAACCTGATTTTGATATCGTCCGCACCACCATTAAGAGTGAAAAAAACTTGGTCATCTTCCGCATGGAAGTCAGTGGAAAAGCTGGAGGCACCCTGCCGACACCGAATGGCAAACTAGCTGGAAGCGATGTGTTTTCCTATGTTTGGCCTACGAGTATTGATCCTAGTGAGGTCGGATTTGACCAAAAAGCAGGTATTTTAGCTTTTGCGGTTACGTCTCATCCAGACTTTGATGACACACCGCTCTTTGATGAGAATGGTGACGGTAATTTAGAGAACGATGGCAATCTCTGGCATAGTCACTGGGTTGTTCTGGTTCCCGATGATGCCTGCGGTAAGGGTTCTCTCAAAGTGAAGGATATTCCACCAGGGACAAAACCCGACCTGCCGCGCACTTGGCCAGGTTTGCCAATTTTGATCGATAGTCCTGGATATACGCCTATCCTGAGTAGCAGAACGGTCGAAGTCAAGGTTCCTTTTGACAATGTCACAGCAGCAGTTGGTGCATCCTTTGATGGCGTCACCTCGGGTCTACGGGTGAATGCCA
>JACMLN010000052.1 GCA_014379585.1 Gloeobacterales cyanobacterium ES-bin-313
AAGTTGCGATCAACTTCGCGGATCACACCACCGAGTACGAAGGTCTGCCCATCGCGTAGGCGCAAGCGTTGGATATTCAGGTTGCGGCGAGTGAGCAGGGTGACTAAGTTACCATTCGCGTCCCGTGTTTGGTCGTTAATCGAGCTGACTTCGGGTTTGAGCTGGACGTTGACGTAGCCGTTGTCGTCGATATTAAAGACGGAGATATCGAGGATAACGCCAACTTTGTCGATTCTGACTGTACTGGTGGTTAAACCAGTCGCGGGATCGACGTTGATCGTCGTTCCAACAATGACATCGTCAGTAATGTCAAGTTTGGCATTCGTTGGCTTGGTAAAACTTTCGCCAGATTGGAGAACGATCTTTGGTGCAGCCAAGACTTTCGCTGAACCTTCTTGGATGGCCGCATCAATACGAAAGGCGATGGCGCTAATCAAAGAGTTCAGGGTGCTGAACACAAAAGTGCCGTTCGGAGATGAACCTGTACTTGTGATCGTCCCTTGGGTAGTTGGTCCGATGGCTGGAGAAGCCGTACCTGGGCTACCCCCAAATGGGAGTGTTCCTCCATTGCTCAAGGAACCCAGACTGAAGTTTCCAGAGGAACCACCGAAGCGAAAACCTAAGTCAGTGACATTGTTCAAGTTGATATCGACGAGTTTGACATCGATCATCACTTGGCGTTGGCGTACATCGAGTTGGGCAATTTCAGCTTGGGTAATTTGTAGGGCGCGGGGTGTACCAATCACGGTCAAAGAGTTAGTCCGCGCATCGATACTGACAAACAGTTCGCCCTGCAGTGGACCTTGACCAATCGATGCACCGAGACCCGCACCAGCACCACCAGCAGCGCCACCGGCAGCAGCGCCAGCACCACCGACACCTGCAGTACTTGCACCAGTGACTTGGGCACCCAAACCACGCAGCACACCAGCGACTTGGTTGACATCAGTTTGGTTGAGTCTAAAAGTGCGAATCTGGGTCTGGAGCAGATCTTGGGCAATATTCGTTCCGACTAACACTGTCTTGCCGACCCGTCGGCCTTTTAAGCCATTCAGGCGCAAAACAAAGTTGAAGGTATCGCCGAGTCCCTCACCCTGCACGTCCATGGAAACCCGTTGGGTACCGACTTCGCTACTAAACAGGATGTTCAGACCAGCACGGCGAGCCAAGATCTGCAAGACTTCCCGAACAGGGGCATCTTTGAGGACTAAAGTGACCTTGTCGTTGGTGCCAAGTTCAATCGAAGGACCGACGGTGATCTCACCAATAGCGATGTCCCCGGTGGGCGGTGCGACAGCGCGAACATTAAAGCGACGGGTAGCTTCCCCATCTGGGTTGCTATCGGGCACACCTGTGCGACTGGAAACGGGTGTCTTGAGTGCAGGATCCAACAGGGGAGCACCCAAGTCAAAAACAATCCGTGTGGCAGTGGATTCACCGGGAATGACACCGGGCGCTTGATCCAAACCGACAAGCCGAAGCCGAACGGTTTGTGAATCGACTTGGGTGGCTTCCAAAATATCTAGATTTTGGGCAGGACGTTCGAGGCGGTAGCTGCCATCTGGATTTGGGCCAATCTTCAGCTGGGTATCGCGTAACTCAGCAACCCAGGCTTTGTCCCGCAAGGTCGTGATCACCTGCGCCCGTGGGCCTGTGCCATTTAACTCAACGACCAACTGGCGTTTGCCACCCCCTTCAACAACCTTGATCCCAGTGATATTCGCAGCGTCGGCTGCGGTAGCCAAACAAGGGATCAAGGCGGTAGCGCAGAGAACTCCCCACACACGTAAAGCTTTCATTATTGATTGACCTCCAGAGCACGGATAACGTCTTCCCCTTGCTCGCGGAAGACTACAGTACGAGTTTGGGCAGAAATGGACTTGACAATCGATGACTGCACCGCGTCACCGACATGGGCAATCTCTTCGCGTCCTTGATAGGACAAAATAGCGTAGTTGTTCTTAGGTGTATCAACAATTCCGACGACAGTGATGGTCTTGGCAAAAAATTCTTTGGGCACTACGGTTGCAATCGCTGGCGGAAGCTTCACGACTTTCACGGGTTTGGCCTTAATCGCTGCGGGTGCCGTCGCCACAGTCCGAAATGGATCGTCCTTGCCCGATTGCGTTTTTGCTTGAATCAAGGCCGATTGGGGAGAGGTCACCGGGATGAGTGTGCCGCTCACGGGGGGAGCAGGCTTGGTTGGCACCACAGGGACATCGGCGATCGAAGCTGCATTTTTGGTCAAAGCAGGTTTAGGAGCACTGGCTACAACAGGAGCTTCTGGGCTGGGAGATTGCTGTTGCAAAAAATACCAGCCTCCCCCGCCAAGAGCAACGATGCCGAGGGCTACAAACAGCAGAGGATTAGGCCCCGAGCGTGTTTGCTCTACGGGCTGGAACTGGGTGTCGTCTTGCATGGTAAGTGTTACTTAGGTGGGTTGGCGGGAGGAGCGGGTGCTGGGACGGCAGGTGCAGGCGGAGCACCGGATGCAGGGGCGGATATTTTTGCTCCCTGGATATAGGCTGTGAGATCGAAATCAACGGTGAGCTTCTGGGTGGTTGGCGCACCAGGCAGTAAGCTTTTGTTTTCGATCGGTTTGAGGGTGACATTTTCGATGCGCAGAATTTCTTCGAGGCGCTCGATCTTGCCAATCATCTGGAGGACATCGCTAAAACTGCCTGTCAAACTCACTTTGGCAGCCGTCGATTGGATATTCGCAACCCCATTCAGTTCAGGCATTGCCTTGATCTCGCCAGGGGTGAACTTGCGCAGATCGACGTTGCTACTTCTGGCCAAATTGGTGACATCGATCAACAAAGAGGGCAGCTTGTCTTGGTTGGGAATCAGCGAAATGGTCGAAGCCAACAGTTTCTCAGAACGGACTTTCTGGAGAAGCAATCCAGTCTTCTCGGCCACTTGTTGTTGCTTGGTACGAATTTCTTGTTGCTGTTGTGCAATCTGAGTATCTAGTTCTTGGATGCGGTTGTACTGGGGCAAAGTGATCTGCCACGCAATAAGGGCAACGACCAAAAGCCCTCCGCCACCCACCATCAAGGCGATTCCTCGACGATCTAGTTCAATACCAAAAAAACGTGCAGACGTAGTCATCGTACTAATTTCTCCTGCTGGACGCGACGCAGTTTTTCTAACAGGCCGACAGAACCTGTACTTTCGAGGGCAGTTACAAGTTCGCGGAGCTTGCGACCGGACAATTGCACTTTGATCTTGTAGGAGATGGTCGTTGGGCTACCATCTTTGCTCTCTTCTTTGGTGGTGTCTTGCACCGTGGCATCGCTGACAAAAGGAGAATCCTTCAAAGTCAATTGGAAAGCAGCGACATCTTCAAATCGCAGTGCCTTCCCATCGAGCTGAACAAAATCACCTTCTTTGCTGTTGCTCGCCGCCAAAGAATTGAGCCAAACCCCTTGGGGAACCCGACGACGCAGGTCTTCCATCACCGCTGACCATGGTCTAGACAGGTCAAAGAGATTCACCACCGCTTCGACGCGCTGACGCTCAGATTCCAGGTCTTTTTTGATGGTGGCAATTTCGGCAAGTTGGCCATTGAGTTGGGTCACTTGACCTGCCAAGTCGGCGCTTGTGCTTTCACGGGCGCTCACTTGAGAGTTAAAGAATAAGGTGATCCCGCCGACAGCCGCCAACGCCAGCACAGGTACGGCAATCCCGATCAGCAGCGGCTCGATGCCGCCAGTAGACTCGTTGAAGTCTGTTTGAGCAGGTGCAACGTAGCCACCAGTCTCCCCTGCTGGGCGATTGGGCTGGTCTTTGAGAAAGTTAATCTCAGGTACAAACATGGGCTCCTCAGGGTGCGCTGGATTAAAGACTACGAAGACCGAGGCCGAGGGCGATTCCGACCCCTGCACGGCTTTCTTCAGGAACGCTATTTTCTGGAAGTGCCAGGATCGACAGTGGGTTGATCTGCGTGACAGGTAGGGTCAAGCGCTGACTCAAAAATTGGTCGAGCTGGCTAATATTCGCCCCACTGCCTGCAAGCAGAACTTGAGCCACGGGAGCGACATTGCCTTGAGAAAGATAAAAATCGAGAGAGCGCTGAATTTCTTCGGCAAGTTCGGTGAGCACCCGACGTAGTGCCGCTACTCCCCGTCCTGAGAACGACTGATCCTCTGTACCAGCGCCACTTACCGAGGGTGTGAGGCTCTGGAGCAAGCTTGTGGCTTGGTTCGGTGGCAAGTCCAAGGTGCGGCTCAGTACTTCTCTAAATTCCCAAGTACCAAGATTGACAGTGCGCGAGAACTGTGGGACGCCCTTAATCAAAATACTGATTTCAGTTCCCTCAGCCTGAAGAATCACAAGCGCAATGGCTTCGTCGGGTGAGTACTGCAAAAGTTGGTTGCGTAGAGCGCGAATGAGCGCAAAGCTGGCAATATCCACCGTTCTGACATTTAGGTTTGCTCGTCGAATTGCCTCGGTGTAGCTATTCACAACACTATGTTGCGCGGCAACAAGCAGCACTTCTTGGCGCTTGACCCCATCAGGGTCGATGGTGGAGTCGAGGGGTTGAAAATCGACAAATGCTTCTTCCCGTGGGAAAGGCAAGTAAAGTTCTGCTTCCTGGTTTAAAACCACTTCGCGCAGTTCGTCCGCTTGCAAGTCAGCAGGTAGTTTAATCAGCCGAATCACCGCTTCGCGGCCCGGAATAGCGGTCGAAACAGGCAAACCTTTGAGGCGATGGGTGGTCACTAAGTCTTGAATCACCGAACCCACTGCTTGGGGATCTTCGACGCGACCATCGACAACCGAATTGGCTGGAGTAGGTGCGGAGACCAGATGCTTGAGGCGCAGGCGGCTGCCCCGTTTTTCGAGTTGTGCAATCGTTACCTGCTCGGAATTGATTTCAATCCCGATGCCGCCCTTGCTACCGAATAAGTTTGCGAATACGCTTGCCACGTTTGTATCCCTGACTGATGAAAAAATGATGGAACGGTGAATTTCAGATGAAATTCAGGTAACTTGCAATCAATATTTCCCCAAACAGTAGCCCACCTACCCCTCCTAACGCTAGAAATGGACCAAAAGGAAAGGGTTCTTCTCGTTTTAGCTGTCCGGTGGCAATTGCCACCACGCCGATTACGGCTCCCAGAGTAAAGCCAAGTGCTAAACCGACCAACAAAAGCTGCCAACCCAACCAGACACCCATCATTGCAGCTAGGATTGCATCGCCACCACCCATCGCTTCTTTACCCATTACCTTTTCGCCAACAAAGCTAATCGTATCGAAAAGACCGATGCCCAAAAGCAGCCCGTAGAGACTATCTACAAGTCCTGGTGGTCCTGCATTGCCAAGCCCCGTCGCCCAGATCGGATAAAAAGTCCGAAATATCAGTCCAACGAGGATACCTGCGCGGGTCAGCTCGCTGGGCAGTTCCATAATATCGATGTCGATCAAGCTCAGGGCGAGCAGAACAGCGATAAAAAATCCCCAAGCGCTCATCTCGACCAGGCTTGTGGGCGTAAAGCTAGCCTGAAAGTGAAGGGCAAGACCCGCAAAAAGCACTGCTCCCGCCAATTCAACCGCTGGGTAGCGCCAAGAAATGCTCGTGCTGCAATGTTTGCACTTGCCACCAAGTATTGCCCAACCAAAGATCGGTATATTTTCAGTGGCACCGAGGGGTGTCTTGCACTGCGGACAGGCGGATGGGGGCCATATTAAAGAAAGCCCTTGGGGTAGGCGATAGGCGACGACATTCACGAAGCTGCCTACGGCTGCACCGATCACAATCCAATAAAGCAGGGCAAACCACACAGCGTCATTCACTCCAAAGGCGAGTGTTTTTAGAGTACCCCGCCAGACCCTTCTGACCAGTACACTAAGAATCGCCCAGTCTTTAAATGGTTCCATGTCTCCAAAAGCACGTATCGGCATCATCGGTGGTAGCGGTCTCTATCAGATGGCCGACCTTACCGACCGCGAAGAAGTTTTCATCGAAACACCCTTCGGAAAGCCTTCCGATGCTTTTATTCTCGGTACCCTCGCAGGTGAGCGGGTTGCATTCTTACCCCGCCATGGTCGAGGCCATCGTCTTTTGCCCAGTGAACTGCCTTTTCAGGCAAATATCTACGCCCTTAAACTTCTCGGTGTGCAGTACATTCTTTCCGCCTCCGCAGTTGGTTCCTTAAAAGAAGCCTATCCTCCCTGCGATGTCGTACTCCCCGATCAGTTCTTGGATCGCACCAAAGATCGCCCCTCGACTTTTTTCGGCGATGGCCTTGTCGCACACATCACTTTTGAGCAGCCCATTTCTCCAGAACTGATCCAAATCGTTGCCGAAGCTGCCCAATCCTTAAATGTAGGGATTCACGTCGGCGGCACCTACGTCTGTATGGAAGGCCCTGCTTTTTCGACATTAGCCGAATCTCGCCTCTACCGCAGTTGGGGTATGGACATCATTGGTATGACAAATTTGCAAGAAGCCAAACTCGCCCGTGAAGCCGAGATCGCCTACGTGACCATTGCCTTCGTCACCGATTACGACTGTTGGCACCCCGACCACGGCAGTGTCAGCATCGAAATGATCCTCGAAAACCTCGGCAAAAATGCGGTTCTTGCCCAATCACTGATTAAAGCCACTGTCGAACGTCTACACACTTCTGCACCTGTTTGCGGAAGTCACAGCGCCCTCAAATTCGCCTTGCTCACCGCTCCGGAAATTGTCCCTGAAACTACCAAGCACAAACTCGCTGCGATTCTTGACGCTTATCCTCAATACCATCCAGTTTCGTAGTTGAGGATCAATGTTCACCGCTGTTGGATGGGGTAGAAACGCTTTACATATAGAATTCTTGCGTGGTATTTTGAGTGGGAAAAACTAATCCCTGAACATATATGCAACTCTCCTTCCTGCGCATTTCAAGCTTAATCCTGCTCTCGCTTAAGAATTCCTCTACGGATTCTCTCTTGGAGTTCTCCAGCAATGGCATACTAATATTGTGCAAATTCTTAAGTTAATGTACAGACAAAATCTCACTGCGAACTCCCTTTTCGATTCTTTGCCTCTCTACTCTGAGTTTTGCCATGTTCTCTACCCTTTCACGTCGTTGGTTTCATCTATTGACTGCTTTGCTAATCGCCTTTGTGGATATAGCACCTTCGAGCGCTACTTCAAACCCAAACCAATTCTCAGTGGCTTTGCAAGCAGATTGTCTTGGCTGTACTCTCTCTGAGCAATTTCCAGCTCTTCACTCACAACTGCAAGGCGAAGTCGAATGGAAAACTCGGACACATCAATTTGGGAAGCAAATCCTAGTGGGACTTGAGGCGACACTTGACTCTACCAATATCCAACCACCGTTGGGGCTAAAACCCCTTGAGCAGCAAGCGTGGATGTCCATGGCGCAAAGAGATCAGATGCACCTATTTTTACCCCCCACCTACAACGGCATCACAGTTGTTGAACAGGGAAAAGTACGGGTGGAAGTGCAACCACTTAGAGCACAATCGGCAAAGGCTGAACGACAGGGTAAGGTGCTTGTCTACAAGAATGCTTATCCCAACACAGATAGCCTTCAAGTCGTCAAGCAAGGTCAGAGTGAGGAGTTTTTGTACCTACACAACAGCACGTCACCCACGATTTTTGACTATAAAGTGAAAGTCAGCCAAGGAGTGAAGATTCGCTCTGTGGCAGGGAGTATTGCGTTTGTAGACAGCCGAGGTCAAGGAGTGCGCATCGAGCGACCCTGGTTGGTGGATAGCGCTGGCAAACGCAGTGAAACGGCTGTGCATTGGCAGATCCTTGAGGGAGGAAAGCGCTTAAGGCTGGTAGTGATGCCTTTGGGATTGCGCTATCCGCTGGTCGTGGATCCCTCTTGGACGATTACTGGCTCGATGAGCACGGAGAGGTATTTACATACAGCAACATTGTTGCCCAATAGTAAAGTCCTTGTTGCAGGGGGAGGCACTCAGAGTGGTTCTGGAATATCAAATAGCGCGGAGTTATACGACCCTCAAACTGGTACCTGGAGCAGCACTGGCTCTTTAAATATAGCTAGGTACCAACACACAGCTACATTATTGCCAAACGGCAAGGTTTTGGTAGCAGGAGGAGTAGGCACTGAATTCACCAATGGAACTAACACTTTAAATAACGTAGAACTGTACGACATTTCCACAGGCACTTGGACAGTTACAAACTCCATGAGTGCGAAAAGGTACCTTCACACCGCCACATTACTTCCCAATGGCAAAGTCCTCATAGCTGGAGGAGGAGTTGTCGGAACCAGCAGCATCACTGCTTTGAGCAGTGCAGACTTGTACGATCCACAGACAAACACTTGGAGCAACACGGGTTCAATGAAAGGGGCTAGAACTAATCACACAGCGACACTATTGTCCAATGGTAAGGTTCTTGTTGCAGGTGGCATTGATGGCATTAGCCTGAGCACTGCTGAGTTATACAATCCGCAGACTGCTTCCTGGACAACCACTGGCTCCATGAACATGGAAAGGTACTCTTACACAGCAACATTGCTATCTAATGGCAAGGTACTTGTTGCAGGAGAAGGAGGCAGCAATGGAAGTGCTGAGTTATTCGATCCTCAGACTGACACTTGGAGTATGACTGGCTTCATGAACAAAGCTAGATCAAGCCATACAGCAACGCTATTAGCTAATGGCAAGGTGCTCATTGCGGGAGGAATCAGCAGCAGCGGATACTTAAGTAGTGCCGAGTTATACGACCTGCAAAGTGGCACTTGGAGCATCACCGACTCTTTAAATACTCCTAGATCCTGGCACACAGCAACTTTGTTACCTGATGGCAAAGTGCTTGTGACAGGGGGACAATATATCCCCAATCAAATTTTCAATGTTTTGAATAGTGCAGAGGTTTATAACTCGGCAGCAACAAGTCTAGGTTTCTATCCCATATCAGCATGTCGGATTGTTGATACCAGAAATACTGCCTCGTCAAACCTGCCTATCGGTAGTCCAGTGACTTACACAGTCAACCAAGGAGGTGCTACTTTCGACTACAGCTCTCAAGGTGGAAGTGCTTCAGGCTGTGGAATTCCAACAGATGCTAAGGCTGTCTTCTTCAACTTTGTTGCTGTTAACGCAGCAGGCTCTGGCCATCTCCAAGCTTGGCCTTTTGGTACCTTCATTCCAACTGCCAGCGTTCTGAACTACGCGAACGCTCCTGGGTTGAATATTGCAAATGGCATTGTCTTACCTGTGTGCGATCCATCGGCAGCAACTTGCACTAAGGATTTGAATCTGCAGGCAAATCAGTCAACTATCAAGTTGGTTGTGGACGTAGTTGGCTACTTTAAGTAGTCGTTAGCCGTTATAGTAGAGACCTCTCGATGTTTCCTGCATCCTCCTAATGGCAAGCTTTCTGGCAGGTTAGCTTATAATTGACTTGGTAGTTAGAAGCTAACTACCGCGCTATTTACAGGAAAATGAGAGCAAACCTTGGCACGTAGAGCTTTTCGGAAGACGGCACCTCCGTCGGGACTCTTTAGCCCTCGCCAGATGTCTGGGCGCAAAAATATTCAGGGCAAACTGCAGAAGCTCCTGAACGAAGAGTCTATTGAACATATTGGACATGGGGTTTATCGCAACCTGAATTTCCCGATGACTCGTCACCATAGTTTCCTGGAACCCGCACTGCGAAGTCCACAGGGAGTTATTTGCCTACTTTCTGCCCTCAGTTTTCATCAGCTTACGACCCAACAGCCATCAGAAATTTGGTTTGCCATCGCTAATAAAGCCCATCCACCCAAAGTGATTGAAACGCGCCTTAAGATTATTCGGATGTCAGGAAAGTCTTTACAGGAAGGCGTAGAACTCCATGTTCTTGAAGGTGTGCCAATTCGTATTTTCGGCATTGCTAAAACCATCGCGGACTGTTTCAAATTTCGAAGCAAGGTAGGTCTAGATGTTGCCCTTGAAGCACTCAAGGAATGCCGTGAGCAGCAACGTTGCCCTATTCAAGAACTTTGGCACTTTGCTAAGGTTTGTCGTGTGAGTAGTGTGATGCGACCCTATCTTGAGGTACTAACATGACGAAAGACAATATTAAAAATATCGGAGCATCTATCCGTGCTCGTTTATTAAAAGAGGCAAAGCGATTGGAAAATGACTTTAATCTCATTCTTGAGCGATATGCTCTAGAGCGCATCCTATATAGGCTAGGCTGTTCAGAATACCGTTCAAGATTTATTCTCAAGGGCGGAATGCTTCTATCTATTTGGTCAGTAGATCCCTATCGTCCGACGCGGGATGCAGATTTACTAGCCTATGGGTCAAATGAGCCTACAGCTTTAGCAGAGATTTTCCGCGAGATCTGCCAGTTGGATATTGAACAAAATGATGGGCTTACTTTTGATCTCAGTGGCGTAATCTATTCAAAAATTAAAGAAGATCAAGAGTATGAAGGAATAAGACTAAAATTCAAGGCATTTCTTGATGGTATTGAAATTTCTCTACAGTTCGATATTGGCTTTGGAGACTATGTGACTCCTGAACCAGAGGAAATGGAATGCTTTGTACTCTTGAACCTGCCAAAGCCTAGCTTGCTAATCTACCCTAAGGAAACTGTAGTGGCAGAAAAATTTGAGGCGATGGTCAAGCTGGGTCTATTAAATAGTCGAATGAAAGACTACTATGATCTCTGGTTTCTCAGCAGCAATTTCACTTTTGATGGCAGGATTTTGTCAGCAGCAATCGGGAATACCTTCACTCGCAGGAAAACAACAATTCCAGAAGATATCCCAGAGTGCTTAAGCGACAAGTTTTCTCAAGATCGAGCAAAACTTCAGCAATGGCAAGCATTTCTCAACCGTACACCACTCAAAACTGAGAAAAAGATGCTTGCTGAAGTCATTAATGTTTTGGAACTTTTTCTAATGCCGCCAGCACAGGCAATTACTACAGGTCAGGCTTTCACTAAAGGCTGGATTGCCTACGCATGGAGATAAATAGTGGTTAGTACCCTACACAGACTCACTGTACATTAGATTCTGACATCCCAACAAATGCCTTCAATCAATCCTGACCATGACCCGCAGCTTTAGCTTCTTGAAGAACGCGCTCTACCAACCCATTTTTGAGTGCTTCCACTGGAGTTAATCCCTCAAGATAAGGATTGGGACGCACCAGCCAACTTAGCTTTGCAAAGTCGGAAAGCTGTAAAGCTTTAAGCACCTGCGGAAATCCAGGTAGCACTCCATCTGACCCTTCCGGAAGAAATTGCCACAAGGGAAAGCGCAAAGCCCCGTTGTCCATCACAGCTAAGAGTGTTTGAGCCTTCACACGATCATGAGGAGTCTGGCGAGAAGTGTTGAGAATCTCGGCTACCTTGGGGGCTGTCACAGTATCACTTAGCAATCGCCGACGGTGCTCAAATGCCTTCGCAAGTGACTCGATCTCCAGATCCAAACGCTCTTCCTGGGTAAAGCTGCTTCCAAGTAATTGGTCTGCTCTCCTGTTGCTGTCCAGGTTGGCTTGATTGTGGTGATATTTAGCAAGAACCTCCAAGACCTGCTGCTGCTCTACTTCACTGAGAGACTTTAGAACACGCAGCTTTGCCTCGTCTTGCGGTGTGATGGTAAGCATGGCTCGACACTAATTTCTATTCTTAGCAAGCCTAGCATTTCCGTAAGAGATGTCAAGTTGATCGTGGATACGGTTTGACGTTTTAGGCACAAGAAAACCGCCCTGGGGAATCCAAAGCGGCGTAATAGTGATCTAAATAGTCGAACTTACAGAGCAGGACGGTAGGTGCTGACGATCGAATTCATCCGGGTACCTTGTCCTGCGGTGAACGTGTTCATGCAGGAGTCGTCGGTATAGTCCATGAAGTTGGTGATTGGATCTACGCCACTGGAACGGCAGGTATTGCGGCCAACAGGACAACCGTAGGCCGGTGATGCTTCGGCAGGAGTGTCGCTGACAAGGTCATTTGAGGAGGAGCAAGATCCTTGGAAGGTGTGATAAAGCCCTAGCCAGTGACCAGCTTCATGGGTGCCAGTATCGCCGAGGTTGTAGGGTGCAGCCGTACCACCAGGCAACGACGAGAAAAGGACAACAACGCCGTCGTTTGTCGGATTTGAAGCAAGGCTCCAAGGGAAAGTTGCCCAACCGAGCAGACCACCACCAGGCTTGGCTGTGTAAAAGTTGAACGTTGTTGTGGGTGAGATCACCAATGCCGACTTCGCTTGTTGTTCAGCCGTTGTACCGGGCTGCATGGTAAACCAAGACGCATTGTTGGTTCTGTCGATCGAAGAGATCGTAAAGGAGTAGCCTCTGCTGGCAAAGGCAGCATTGAGCACATCGATCTGGGCTTGGAGCTGTGAGTCCGGTACATTTCCTTCAGAACCACTGTAGATGACGTGGATGGCCACTGGAATCGTGGTGGCAGCCGCAGAAGTCCTCACACTTTCTGGATGGCTCGCTACCCACGCTTTCACTTCCTGTTCAATTTGACGTTGACGAATGGACTCGGGCATTTTGGTCGCGCAGCGTGCGCCACTCTCAACAAATGCCTCTTTGGAATCAAATACGTTGTCGCCGACAGCAAAACCTGGTTTTGCCTGAGCAAGAGCGGGGAACAGTGCGCTAACCAAAAGCGCTGCTGCCAATGTTGATGCAAGTTTCATCTTAGTGGTTCAATCCTTTATAAAGGTGACATAGAATCGTACCTTTTTCGCCTGGATTGTACTGTCCAAGCGGATACGGATGTGCAGTACTTCAGTATTAAAATAAGACAGCACCTGGAGGGAATTGATGCAACTTAGTGTTTTGATCTTCAATGCAGGTTCAGAAAACGAGGGAATTTATACATTGAGTGCGGAAGGCGAGAACGCTGTCGTTGCCTTCGAGAACGAAGATGATGCCCATCGCTACGCTGTGTTGCTTGAAGCGCAAGACTTTTTGGTTCCCCAAGTCGAAAGCATTGATGCCGATGAAATCAAGCGCTTTTGCGACGACTCTGCCTTGGGTCTTTTGATTATCGAGTCTGGGCAACTGGTTGTACCACCTGAAAAGTCCAAAGAGAACCTAGATTGGCGGCCCGACGATGCTCCGCCTGTCGAATCGGAACTTGACCAGATGCGGGCACAACTGGAAAAATTATTTCGTGGTAATTCGTGAACGTGGCTTACTGGTTATTCAAAAGTGAGCCTCTGGTCTTCTCTTTGACGGATCTCAAGAAAGAGCCAACGGACTGGAGCGGAGTGCGCAACTACCAAGCCCGAAACTTCATGATGACCATGCAAGTTGGCGACCAGGGCTTTTTTTACCACAGCAACACCGATGTGATCGGAATCGTCGGTACTGTCGAAGTGGTACGCACAGCTTACCCAGATCACACAGCCCTAGATCCACTCAGCGATTACTACGACCCAAAGGCAACGGTGGAAAAACCGATCTGGCAGATGGTCGATATCGCTTTTCGATCAGCGTTTCCTCGAACGATCACACTCCTTGAACTGCGAACAACCCCAGGACTAGAAGCGATGCCCCTGCTCCAAAAAGGCAGCAGACTTTCTGTGCAGCCTGTTTCTGCTGAGCAATGGGAGATAGTCTGCGCACTTTCACGAAAAAATGGAGGGCAGAACTAGCCAGTATCTGCTTGGGTGAGTCTGAACCCGCGCGAGAGCAAGGGTAGTTCTCGCAGAAATATCTGTGGCGGCGCGTCGTGTCTATGACATGAATCTTAAAAAATACTTCTGTAGGTGTACATTCAAGTGTGATATGAAATGATCTTGAATATAGGTTGATGTACTCTGGTGCTATTCTTTAATTTTGGTATTTTTCCAAGCCTTGTACCTAGTTCTTTAGTTCGATCCCTGATGCCCAAGCTCATTGCCTTTCTAAGAACTATGTTTCTCTGTTCCATCTCATTCGTACTCTTCGTCGGATGTGCTTCTGAACCACCAGTACCCATTCCAGGGCTTGGTGAGTTGGTGCCTGTTGTTACCCAACCCTCAGACAAACTAGAAGTACATTTATTTGTCGATGCGACAGAGTCTATGTCTGGATTCACTACATCGACTGCAGCAGCCACACCCTATCAATTACTCCTTAAAGCCCTAGAAGACGGCGTCAACAGCCTTCCTGACCCGACGAAGAAAGTGCTTAAATTTAAATTCGGCAAAGACATCGTTCCTTTCCCAGGCAGTCTGCATGTAACGGCGGGGAAAGAGAAAAGCTTTTACAACGGGGCAGGCCAGATCACCCTCATTCAAAATGTCTTACAGCAAAAGTATACGCCAAGCAATCCAGAGAGTCTTTCTGTCGTTGTTACAGACTTGTTTCAACAAGATCGCGACACCGGGTTGCTGATTGCTGCGCTCTCTAAAAATTACCTCTCCAAAGGTCTTTCAGTTGCCTTGATCGGAGTCAAGAGCGAGTTCAATGGAAAAATCTTCGACATGAACAACAGCACTGCTGGAGTGCCCTACATCGGAACGCGCCCAGTCTACGCCATCGTGATCGGCAGCTACGGCAATGTCAGTCACTATATAGAAGCGATTAAACTCACCAATACGTCCCTACAAAGCAGTGGCACCAAGTACACCATTTTTACGCCTCAGGTCTTTGCAAAACCGATCAGTTTTTTAGGTGATTGCGCAGTACGCGATCCAGCAAGCAAGGATGCTTGGAACCTCGACAAAGTCAGCGACAATTTGAAGCCAGATGGCCTCCTGCCGGGAACGAACATCTGCAAGTTTCTGATCGATCCTGTGGCCCAAGCTAAGTTTACTGCTCTTATCCAAGCACCTGTTCTGCTTTCTGAAGACGTTGCCAGTTACGATCTCCAACAGTCTGAAATCTTTGTCGAGGTACAACGCGCCATAGAGCCACCCACCCAAACAGAGCAAGAAAATCCTTCGCCCAAACC
Organism: Gloeobacterales cyanobacterium ES-bin-313; assembly: GCA_014379585.1. Classification (GTDB taxonomy): domain Bacteria; phylum Cyanobacteriota; class Cyanobacteriia; order Gloeobacterales; family Gloeobacteraceae; genus JACMLN01. The sequence continues at coordinate 14,886 of JACMLN010000052.1, forward strand.
GCCCTCAAATCTTTCTGAACCCCTCAAGGACATTGAAATTTCCACAGATTTTAGTAAAGATACTAGCAATGCGCTTTTGCTCAAAATGACCTTGAATTTCAAGTCTCAGCAGCTTGCGCAAGGCTCCTACCTAGTTCAAGTATTTTTTAAGCCGAAGATTAGCAACTACCCAATGAAATGGGACGATTGGAGTACTGACAATGCCGCTGTCGAGAAATCGAAGACCCAGGAGTTAACGAGTTTTATTAAAAAGCTATACTCCGCTAGCATCGAGACCCAGAAGCCAGAAGCCAGAATGGCGTTTTACGTTACCAAACCTTGATTGAGAAAACTTCGGAGGATGCGATGGACAAATTGAGGTGGATTGGAACTGTCATCGTGGGCGCTGTTACAGCTCTGCTGATGGCATTTTTTTGGCCTTTCCTTTGCTACCAAATGCGTACCTTTATCGGTATCAACGGCAGTGCGACTTGGTTGAAGCAATTCACGGCCATTGGCCTAGTTGGGGTCGGGATCAGTCTGTTTTTATGCTTGGTCTGGTATGTGTTAGGCGAGTTCGTATTTAAAGAGTCTGCAACTGGCTTGTGGTGGGTATTTCTGCTGATCACCTTGATCGCTGCTATCGTTCCCGCTTTTTGGCCCGGTGCTTTTCCCGTCAGGGTGAGCAATCTTTGGGTCGTGTCGCTGTTTTATTTCATCAATAACACGGTCATCGGATACTGGTTATCTACCTTCTTTTTCTACCCGTCTACCCAGCTACTTGTTCCCCTAGGAGCAGATGGTTTCTACACAAAATCCAAGAGATAGGTAAGAGACACTATGAGCAATTATGTAATTGGCATCGGGGGAACAGGCGCAAAGTGTGTCGAGGCGTTTGTACATATGGTTGCTGCTGGTTTGGTAAACCCTTCTGATCGGGCCAAAGATATTTCTGTCCTGTTGATCGATCCAGATGTCGCCAATGGCAGTTTGGAGCGGGCTCGCTCTACCTTGCAGAAATACCGGGAAGTGCGTACAGTTCCCTCTGTCGGTAGGATCGCTTTTCTGCGGGATGGTTTAGAGCCAGTCGATCGGCAAAAATCCCAATGGGCCTGGAGTCCTTTTGCTGATGAAGCAAACCCTTCCTTTCAGAGGCGCTTCACCTACGCGGGAATGGGTGTGCTGGAAGCAGGACTATTAGATGTCCTCTACACGGATGCTGAAAAGAAAGCTTCTTTGCGCAAAGGTTTTTTGGGGCGGCCTTCCATTGGTGCAGCGGTGATGGCTGAAATTCTCGACCTCGACGATCCAGATCTAGAAGAACCGTGGAAAGGACTGAGCAACCGTCTCAAAAATGACAAAGATCCAAAAGTATTTATTGTTGGCTCGATCTTTGGTGGTACAGGAGCCTCCGGGATGCCGACGGTGGCGCGGTTGCTTGCAGACTTCATGAGCACCAGTGAGATTCGAATCGGCTGTGCTTTGGTATTACCTTACTTTTCGTTTCCAGCCCCCGACGCCCAACAAGCCCAACAGGTTCAGGCGAGAGCAGAAGAATTTCTGCTGCGGAGTCAGGCTGCTCTGAGTTACTACCAGTCCAAACTTTCAGAAGATCGCGATATTTACGATGCTGTTTATCTGTTGGGCACCGACGATTTGCCCCAGGTAGAGAATAATAGCCTTGGATCCAAAGAGCAGCGCAATCCCCCCCATTACCTTGAATTGTACGCGGCGACAGCGGCTCTCCATTTCTTTGAGCAGCAACTGAATGATCCTGTGCGCACGCATATCATTCGAAGTCCAGGAGTATGTTTAAATTGGTCGCAATTACCTGGTGGAAAGGTAACAGAGTATTCTTTGGCCAATCTTGCGCGGTTTAGCTATGCCTACCTGGGCTATTTCTATAAGGAGTTGCTTAATCCTGCTGAACTGCAGCGCAAAAAAGCACCTTGGTTCGGACTTTTCTTCAAAAAGGAGCGCCTCTCCGAAATCGAGGTCTCCCTCAAAAAAGTACGGGATTACTGCGAGTTATTTCTCGTTTGGCTTAAAGACACCCAGTCTTTCTCAGGGAACTGCCAGGTAGATTTGTTCAGAACCGATACTTACAGGGTTGAGGCAGACAGCGAAGGGAACAAGCGCGTCAGCATTTTGAAAGATGAGTATATTCGTCTTTACGCTGTCGAGTCTTCCCAGAGCAGGCTTGTTCCCAATACGTTTCTCGATATCAAAGTTGCTCTTGATCGACTTACCCCTGAGCAAAGTGTTGGCGCTTCCGATGTCGGCTGTTTTATCCATGCACTGTACAAACTATGCAGTCCCAAAAAGGAGCTTTAGCAATGAATGGCGACCAAGGAAAAGCAGGTAGTAAACCCCTGCTGCCCAAGCTAAAAGCAGATGCTACGGTTGCTACCCCGTCAGAGGCTGCCTCTTGGGTCAGCGTAGACGGGGTGATTTTGGCAAATTTGGCTGAAAGTTTAGTGGTACCGGATCTGAGTGCAACCCAGCGGTCGATCGACTCGATCCCGGATATTTGGGCACGGCCTTTGCTTTTCAAGCAGGCGCTGCACAACAATGAGCATCCTTTGCATCTAACAGTTTTAGGTGAATGGCGGGGTTTACTGGCCATTCTCGCTCTACGAGAGTGGCGTAACTTGCGGCTCTACACCAAACTTTTGGATCTCAAAAATCCGCCAGATACTGGCTACGACTTTATTAGAGCTGCCAACTCCTTACTCCCCCGTCACCAAAGTATTTCGCCCGATACGACCTGGGACAAAGTCCATATCCTTTTTTACGGGGACGAACCCCAAGGCAGCACAAAGGGCAATCCAATTGGGATCACTTCACCTTTGACTTTGGTCTGTACAGCAGCGGATCTTGCCAGCCAGCCAGGGAATGAGAAGCAAAGCCGATTGGATGAGCGCGTCACTTGGTTTATCAGCGGCATGCTTGAGGATCCTTCTCGGCACCTCGATCCTGAAGAAAAACATGCCTTAACGTTTTGGCTCAACCACGTCAAGAAGGGCTTGCAAAGTGGGGGTAGGGTGAACCGCGATGCCAGTGAACTGATCGGTCGCCTGAATGAATTTGTAGTTGCTTTGCGAGCTGATCGGGTGCCGGCGAGAGAACAACACAGTCTTAGTTCCCGCAGTCTTGCCCTGCAGACAGGCATCTATCGGATTTTAGATAACCCAGTTAAAGGGATAGAAACTCCCCTCCATCAGTCCATGGTGCGGGTGAAACCGAGCGCCAGCCTCAATCCACCCAAAGATTTGCTGATTCTTGACGAGAGCTTCAAGACCAAACTGGGCATCTGGCGCAGAAATAATCTCGCCGAAATACGCGTTTTTGGGACAGAAAATCTTGGCAGCATCAATTTTGCAGAACTAGGCGACAATCCAAACCGACTTGGGTCTCGCGCTGGTGCTCCCCAACTCAAAGATGGAACACGGGAGGCGGAATGGCGTTTCCCCAAAGCCCTTTTTACAGAACGCTTAATGCTCGTGCGGGCACAGGGAACTACTTTCCCAAATGTCCTTCCGGTGTCGGGGCAGCGAGATCTGATCTTCCGCAATGTCAGCGTCGTGCCGATCTTGCCGATTGATAGCAAGCTTTTGGACTACTACATCCCCTCTGATCTTGCTGAACGGATCCACTTTCGTCAAGAAGGTGAGAACTTCATTGTCGAGTTGATGGTCACTCTTGGTTCGAGTTCAGAAGAATCCGTCGAAGAGTATAAACTCACCATTGATAGGGTCTACACCCCTCAAGATGTCGAATTCCGCGAAAACTTGCCTGTCTTGGAAATCTGGCCAAACTTTCGGACACCGACCTGGAACTGCTATTACACCTACTACGATCTAGTGGGACTTGAACCAACAGATGTCTTCTACGCTCGTCCCTATACAGGCACCGAAGAAGTTGTTAAGCGTTCAACCTTAGAACGCGAACTCCTGCTCCATGAAGTCACCCGCACCAGCAAACCGCCTGAGGCAATGATCTGCGAAGCTGTCCGCAAAGATAAGCGACGGTTCTCCGTTGGTTGTCTGCTGCTTACAGAGTTGCCCTTCAAAAATCAGATGCATCAGAGCATCTGGCACATCGGTATGGACTTTGGTACCTCTGCCAGCCAGGTCTACTACCGCCGAGACACAGGCAATATTCCAAAGCCACTCCAGTTTCAACAGCGCTTTTTCTCTGTGACATCACCTGGGGAAGAGAACCGCTTCGAGATGGTCAAGTTCTACTTGCCACCCTTCGAGCCAGTTTCCCCTTTTCCGACCCTCTTTCGGCAGGAACCGAAACTGCCGGGGAACCAGCAGGATCCTTACGATCAGCCATTCTTGCGCGGCAACATTCGCTACTCCAAAGAAGGTCAACTGCTGCGCGGGCTAGCCAATGAAAAAGTCAGTTCGCGCTTCAAATGGGCTGAGGAGCAGGAATTAACCGATGGATTTATCGAACAACTAGCCCTTCAATGTTTGGCAGAAGCTGCATCGGAAGGTGTAGCAGAAGTACGTTGGCATGTCTCCTATCCCACCGCCTTCGACTTCGTCTTGCTCCAAATCCTGCGCAACACCTGGGGCTGTGTCTTAACGATGACCCGCGATCTCGGTTTCCAAACCGACGACAAGCGTCCCAACTTTATGACCGAGAGTGTGGCAGCGGCTCTCTTTTTCTCCAGCAAAGACAAAGTTAACCTCACCCAAACCGTCTGCATCGATATCGGCGGTGGCTCTTCAGATATCTCGATCTGGAGCAAGACGGAGCTGATTCAGCAGTCCTCCATCAAGTTTGCTGGGGAGGAAATCTTTATGAATCTCCTCAAAGCCTACCCTCTGATTTTGGAGCGCTTCGATCCAGAGTGGGGCAAGCAGTTGGCCAAAGTCGTTGGCTCAGAATCATTTTACCCAGAAGCAGATTCTCTCCTCCGCGCTAACCGCGACAAACTGAAGCAGCGTCTCCCCATTGCCTTAGCGCAAGTCCGCGACCCGATGAGCGATCCTGTCTTCGGACTTATCCATCTCATCGCTTTGGGTGTCTCAGGGATCGTCTTCTACTCAGGACTCCTGATCAATCAACTCCACCGCCAGGGCGCACTTCCCTACGATGTGCTACCCGAACTGTGTGTCGGCGGCAATGGCGCACGTACTTTTGAGTGGCTCGGAATCGGAGAATTTTCTGAAGATACACCCCACAATCGCCTGTTTGCCGAACTATTGGTTGCCTCTTCGGAGCTAGAGCGTGTGCGAAACTACGCTGTTAGAGTCAGCTCCGAACCGAAAGCCGAAGTTGCCTACGGACTTGTCCTACAAGATGAGTTGCATCTAGAAGTCAAGAAAAACGATGAAGATTTCATTGTCATCGCTGGCGAAGATTTCAAGGATGAGAAGGGTGAGCCTAAAGGTTGGGATACCCTGATTACCGCTGGCCTGCTGAAATCAGGTTTATCCATTTCTAAGGAGTTAACTCAACTGCGCAAATTTGTAGAGGTCTACAACAACTATGCAAGTAAAAAGGGGAGCTGCGTTCGTGCTATCGACCTTGATGCCTACGCAAAAGACATCGAAATGACGGTGCAGCAAAAATTAGACAGCTATAAGCGAATGAACGAAAGCAATATCACTGTTGAACCACTCTTCATCACTGCCCTCAAGCGCTTGATTGTTGCTGAGACACAGAAGTGGTCGGGCAAAAAGAGTTGATAGCTCCTGTGAGCGTAGTAGAAATAAGGATGTGGTAGAGCCGAGTGTTTAAGGAGGAACGATGAGTCAGCATTGCCCAAGATATAAGCTTCCCTACAATGTACTCAGTAGTGCGTTGGCGGTTTTCCTTGTCCTCTCCGATACGTGTGGAATGCGAGTGAATGCACAACAACCAGAACTTGCAGGTTCGGCTCCCAGTGAATATGAGCAGAGCGCTCCAGGGACAATAACGAAGCCTGATCTAAAGGCAAAAAATCGGGCTACTTCAGCAGCAGCCACCCCGAGTGCACCCAGCGACACTGCTGTAAACGGCTCAGGAAAAACACCTCAAGAAGCAAAAACTGCTGTAGACAAAACTCCAGAACTCAATTGGGTGGCCATGGGAGTAAGCGCTGGCTTGAATACCCTACCATCACTTATTTTTTTCATTCTTTTATGGCTCAAGCTTGACAAGCAAGCTGAGAATATCAATGCCAAGATAAAGAATTTAGATAATAAGGTTTCTACACTTCAAGGATCACAGCAAAGCAAAACAAGTAGCCAACCATCAGCGACTCGCCTTCCTTTTGATCCAGACCTTAAGTCTAAACTCGAAAGATTAACTGAGTCCATTGAAGAGTTGAAGCAAGATATCAAACCTCAAGCAGTTACAGTCACTACAGCTATTGATAAACAGGTCGAACCTGACATCCCCATTCGCTCAGATCTACACCCTTTTGTTCAACGTTATAACGCCATTTTAAGTAAATATGAGGATAACGCTGAAAGAAAATCCACTTTAGAAGGAGAGTATCGTGGTCAAGTTACATTGGCATCTGTCAGTAATTCTGAAGATCTCGATAGTGAAGTTCCTCCAGAGTTAAAAGAAGCAAGCGAGCGAGCCACTTTCTATCTGGTTGAAGACGAAACTAGCTATCTCGCATTGCCAATACCAAGTATGGCTAGCGTGGGCACTTCCTATGCGAAAGCTATGTACAATATCGAGGGTGATGGGCTTTCTGTTGCAAGTATTCAGAAACCTGCGCAATTCAAGCAACAGAGCAATGTTTGGAGACTTGTTAGCAAAGGCAAAATGACGGTGGGATAGCAGAAGGCATTTCACGATGAGCACTAAATGTATCACCGAACATAATGGCAAACTTTGGTTCAGTTCAGCGGCTGGACTAGAAAGCTTAGATCTGCAAAGTTTTGCCCTTCACAACGAAAGTAGCGCGATTATTCCTACTTGTTTTCTTTCCCCCATTGGTTCGGATTATCCATGGTGCGGCACCAAGCGAGGTATTTATACTTTTGAGGACAATCTATGGAAAAACTTACGAGTCATTAACGCAACACCTAGTGGATGTATTAGCTGTATAACGCAAGATTCGCAAGGCAGTATCTGGTATGCCAACGAAGCTGGTCTCAGTCGATTGGTAGATACGCTTGAAGCTGTTCTTCAGTACTCGAAAACCTATAAACTTTCGAAAAAGAAAGTGGTAAATTTACTTCAAGATACTGATGCCACCATATGGTGTGCAACAGAAGACGGCTTATTTGAATATCAGACAGGCAAAAGTGAATTTGATCGCATTAAAGAAGTGAGTATTATTAACTTTACAGAAGGCTATAGCAAAAAACTTTATCTGACTACAGTAACTGGATTCAGCAAGTTTGAGGGTCGTACTCGAAATGTGATCGATAATTGGTGGTTAGGCTTGCCAGACGGTGCAACCCCCCAATGTATTATGGATGATGCTTCAGGCAGACTTTTATTTGGTACTACTTCAGGTCTTTGTGTGCATGATCAAGAAGAATCCGGGCTTGTACAATTCCCAAAAGACCAAGTTTCAGTTCAGTGTCTATTTGCAGACTCACAGGGAAGAGTCTGGAGTGGCACAAATCATGGCTTATTCCTAGTAGATGGATACACTGCTATTTCTGTTCATGAGCTTGCTCATTCAAGAACTAGTAGCTCAACTTCTCGTCCACCAAGTTATGAAATCCCTACGAAACCAACCAGTAGCTTTACTGTTAATTCGAGTAAGTTGGAAATAGAAGTTAGAAGCTTAAGAGAAGAGAATAGAAAGTTAAGATTAGAACACTTAGACTATCAAAAAGCATTGAAGGAAAATGAATCATTCAGAAGAAAGGAAAAAGATTGGAGTAAAATTCATAAATCAAATCAGGATGAGATTGCGAGGCTAGAGGCTATTGTAAACAGCACGGATAGTATTCAAATTCAGGGGCTAATTGCAGAAATTGGTCAGTTAAAAAGTCAAAATCAGCTATTGGAGCTTCAGACAATCAACAGCACTCAACAGCCCCAAGAAGAAATGAATAGCTGGCGGAGTGCTTACTATGAATTACTTGAAAAATATAAAGATCTTCAGACGCAACTAAAGCAACAAGCCTTTGAGCCTTCGCTCCCCCAGGAAACTCGTATAATTTTGGAGCAGCCAATTTCTACTGTAGACGCAAGCTCTGGAGAGAATGTAAGCCTTGAAGCAGATCGAACAGTTGAAGAATATCTCATTCCTCAGCCTCTAGTTGTTCCGCAAGAAGTGCCAAAGACAGTTGCTACAAGTCCCTTAATGAAAAATCTTCTTTCTACTTATAATGCAGTCTTGAGCAAATATTCAGAAAATGCTGATCGAAAAGCTGAAATCGAAAGACGTTTTGTTGATGGAGTCAAACAAGTATCAGTCAGCAATATTCAAGACGTTGACGGGGGCGAACCACCTGAACTCCGCGAAAGTGATAGAGCCACGTTTTATCTTATTCAAGATGAAAATGATTATCTTGCATTGCCTATACCAGCAATGGCCAGTATGCGTTCTTCCTATATAAGGGAAATGTACAATATTACTGGTTATGGTGCCTCTATTATTTGCGTCGATGAAGTAGCCGTGTTCCAGAAACAAGGCAACGGTTGGCGCTTAGTCCAAAAAGGAGCAATCGTCGTTGGTAGTGCATAAATAGGACATCTAAAGAACTAGAAGATGATTGGTAGGGCAGTTCGTCTGCAATCTTAAGGAGAGGCGATGGGTGTTACGGGTGTAGTCCAGCAAGCAGGTGTTCTCTGGTATGCCTCCGAAAAAGGGGTGGGGGGCATTGACTTGGAAAATAGAGGTGTGCTCGCCGCTACGCCGCTCGATGCGCGTTGCTTCTTGGCGGATTCTAGGACGGGTTTGCTGCTGTGTGGCACTGGCAACGGCATTTTTAGTTACCAAGGAAATCGCTGGCAGGCGCTCAAAATCGATGGCACGGGACCAGGGAGTGCTGTGCGTGCTCTGGTTGTAGATAGCCAAAAGATGATTTGGTGTGCGTCAAACCTGGGACTGGGGAAAATGGTTGGTTCCTTCCAGACAGGGTTTGGGTGGCAGTCCACCTACGACACAACCGATGGTTTGCCTAGCCGTCGTGTCGATTGCCTCTGCGTCGATAATCAGTCTATTCTTTGGTGCGGAACTCCATCGGGATTGGCCAGGTATCAGCCGAATACAGATACTTTCACCGTCAATCCAGCGATTGAAGCTGGAGTGATTGCCCTCGCAGCGGATCGGCAAAATCAGCTTTTTGTGGCCACTGCAGAGGGCTTAAGCAAGTGGGATGGCAAACGGTGGTCAGAACTTTCTGGTTGGCGGCAACATATTGCGGCCTCAGCTGTGCCTCAGTGTTTGTTGGCAGACGATAGTGGCTACCTCTGGTGTGGAACATCCGCTGGCCTTGTCGTGCGCGATGAAGGTATTTGGCAAGGGATAGATCTAGGGGAGCCAGTCTCTGTGTATTCATTGACCTTGGATGCGCAAGGCAGTCTTTGGTGCGGAACGGAGTCAGGACTATTCAAAGTAGAAAACTGGAAAGGGATCCCGCTCAAAGAGTTTCTAGAAAGATCCGTTCCGGCTTCAGCCGATGGGATACCTGCACAAACTCCAGAAGCAGAACGACCAACGACTATCGTTATCCCACCGTCGCCAACTCTGATTGAACCTATTGCATCATTGCAGCCAACAATTCTCAATGCGAATGAGGTGGCCTCGCAGCCTACGGTACTCAATCTTCCTGAATCTACTTCACTGCCAACAAGTCTGGATACCACCAACCCTATTTTACAACCGACGATTCTTACTACCACTGAGCCTTCTTTACTGCCAACGATCCCAACAGCTACTGCTACTGCTCCCGACCGATCATCTGAATTAACAACATCGCCAAATAGCTATATTCGTCTATATGCTTCACCGACCCAATCCACAATTCCAATTGGTGGCAAAGAAATTTTTCGCATTCAAGTAGAACGCCAAAATACCGACTCAAATATTTCTTTTGCTGACCTCTTAGGAAGCCAAGGGATCACAGCTACAGTGATTCAGAAGGATGCCAGCGCCGATTGGGCTAACTTACTGGTCACAGTCACAGAAGAAGCCGTTCCTGGAAATTACACCCTCAGGGTTCAGGCCGAGGCACCAGGAATAACAATTTATAGTTGCTCTGTGGAGATTGCCGTTGTACCAGCAGTCACTGGGTTGACAACCCCTAATGCATTAGCGCCTACGAAATTGACACCGAAGCGGGTTAACGAAGAAACAAACCTTGTACCCCTCTTTACTGTTTTGCTTCTCTTTTTATTAGGGGGTGGGCTGATCTGGGTGTTGGGTCGTTCTGCAGGAGAAAATACTACATCCACCACTCCAACCCCTGAAACACCTTCACCGATTGCTAAATCTCAACCCACGCCCGTACCTCAGCCTGAACAACCTGAGCCGCAGCCTGTACAAAGGGATACACAAACTAACACCCAAACGGAACCCCCCCCCGAACCTCAGCCCAAGCCTGTTGTGAACAGCAATGCTTTCAGCGAGACCGAAGCGGCAAGTCTAATCAATAATTGGCAGCAGATCAAGAAAGAGATCTATTCAGATCCGCAAAACACGGACGGTGAGTCGAAGTTGGGCAGCATCCTGACTGGGGTGATGCTCAGGGGCAATAGCGGCAATGGTGGGCGCTTGAATTCCTGGCAGCAACTGCGGAGCGAAAGGCAGTTCTGGCGATACACCCAGGGTTCTATAGTTTTAGTGCCTGGTACATTTCGGCGCGTGGACGACCACACAGCCTTCGCCGTGATCGCGATTACTGAGTCTGGCGAAAAATTTGATTCTGCTGGAAACATACTGAAGGATGCTGGCTCCCCCTACTACAACAGCACGTATCAAGTGAAGTATCGCTTTGCTTATGATGACCAGACCAAGGAATGGCGGCTCGCTGAATGTTGGGGAACCACCAAAACTTTGAGATCCTGTGACCTGGATCGCGAGTCATGAAACAAACCGAAAAGTGGAAATGGTTCTACTTGCTTTTGGGTGTCTTTATTGTTGGCAATCTTGGTGCTATGGCTTTTGTCAAATTTGTGATGACACTTCGCGACACGACCGCCCAAACAGAAACATCAATCATGCCTTCTGTACCACAAGTTTCCACTGTCCCGAATTCCGTTCCACAGGTCGCTGCTGAACCAACTTCTGCCCCAAAAAGCGCTGTCTCATCGGTTCCCACGAATACATCATTGGTTTCTGTCTCACCGAATCTTAGTGTAGAAAAGTACGGTCATCTTCCTTACCAAGAAGCCTCCCAAGCTGATGTTGAACTCGTTGGTAGTTACGGCCTGAGTCAAAAAGACGAGCGCTATGAATTCTTGCACAAAGAAGCCAGTCATGCCTGGTTGCACATGCAATTTGCTGCCCGCGATGAAGGGGTATGGTTGATCATTATTTCGGGTTTTCGGACGGAGGTTCGCCAGACAAAAGTATTTCTAGATCAGCTCAAGAAAAAGAAGAATGAAGCTGCTGCCGCTCGCTACGTCGCCCCTCCTGGCTTTAGCGAGCATCATACTGGATACACCCTCGACCTTGGTGATGGTAGTGCGCCAAAGACGGATCTTAAAACAGAATTTGAGCGAACAAAAGCTTTTCGCTGGTTGACGAAACACGCCCAAAAATACGGATTTGAAATGTCTTTTGGCCCTAACCAAAAGGAGACAGGCGTTGCCTACGAACCGTGGCATTGGCGCTATATTGGGACATCCCATGCCCTAGCAATATTTGATCGCGCCAGAAAAAAGAGTCTGCTATGAGTACTAATTTGATCGCGGCGTCCAAAGAATCAGTTTGGTATGTAATCGACGCAAGCCTTTATTGCTTTGATTTCAATCGTCGCAGTGTTGAGGTGGATACAAGCTTCTCAGATCTTGGCGGTCTCACCATTCGCTGTCTTGTGAGTGTGGATGGCTATCAAAAACCTTGGTGCGGCACAACCAACGGCATCTATTTCTTGAAAGGCGAACAGTGGACTAAGCTTTCTGCAATCGGGGATTTTAGTCCAGGTACCACCTTCAGTTGTCTCGCTTTTGATGGTAAGTGTGTTCTAGCTGCAGCAAACCGTGGTTTGGCTTTGCTCAGTATTGGCGAGTATTTTTCTTGGGAGATTCTTTATAATACGACCTACGGATTGCCCAATAATCGAGTGAATTGTTTGGTTATTGACCAAGAACAGCACCTTTTGTGTGGAACATCACAAGGTCTAGCTACTAAAGATCATGAGCGGTTTAGCAACTTTGTCGCGGATGCACTAACAACTGCGAATATCCTCGATCTGGCGATCAGTCCAACCGGGCAAGTCTGGTTTGTCGAAGAGACTTCTCTGCGCAAACGCAAGAAGGATGGCACCTGGGAAACAGACACAGGCTGGTCACATGGATTGCCTGAAGCTATGTTGCAGTGTCTCCATATTGATGCGGAAGGCATTATTTACGTGGGTACGAACCAAGGAGTAGTTGCCTGTAAAAATGGCATCTGGAAGTGTATTGATGGAACCGTGAGTGAAAATATTCGTTGTCTCTACAGTGATGGGCAAGGAACCGTCTGGTGTTTAACTACTAAAGCATTACTCTGCCTCGAAAACCTCAAAGCACTTAATTTGAATGAGATACTAGATTTTGGCTTGCTTCTCAAGGAGCGAGAGGTAAGAAGGCAGTCTGAAATGCCCATTATTTCTCCAGACACAGCGCTCGATGTTGACGGTAGAGCACCAACCATTTTTTTCAAAGATCGCGACGATACTGTTTTGCTAGCCGAGCAAGATCTACAAATCAATGCGCCACAGCCTAGCGAAACTCCTCGCTTAAAATCTCCCCAAGCAGAAAAGCTGACCGCATCTGTGATACTCACCATCGAGCATGCTAAGGCAAAAGCAACAAATAGAAGTCCAGCTATTTTCCGTGTTGCTATAGCGCGCACGAACTTTCCTAGCGATGTGCAATGGACGCTGGAAGGCTTGCCAGAGCGTGCTGCCTATGGCTGCTCCACGAACTACAATAAGCTCACAATTTCAGTGGATGCTTCTCAAGTTAACATCAGCAAATTGCCCAAGCAAATGATTCCTCTTCAACTGATTGGGAAAGCGCCTGGTGTCACGATTGCGCCTATAGAACTCGAACTGCGCATCGAGAAAAGCTTGCCCTACTGGGTGTTGCCAACGCTTGGCTTTGTCAGTGTGTATGCTGTCATTATCATCGCCACAGCTTCAGCACCTGTCAAATTGCTAGAACCAGCTTGGACTGCAGATGACAGCATGCAGCACGCTGCCGAAGGAGGCATTAATCTACGCGTTATGGTGCCTGAGGAGGCAAAGCTAGGAGAAGGCAAATTAGAAATTTACCGTGGAGATGCTTCTTCACAAGCAGCCTCTTTTGTCGATGCTATTTTTGACTCCGAGCATGCCGGTTTATTTGTATATAAAAAAAGGTTGCCTGAAGGCAAATACCGTCTTTTAGTAACGCTTCCAGGCTATCGACCCTTAGAAAAAGTGATTGTTAAAGAATCCGCCATGGTCACCAAGGCAGATTCTGATACAGGCATTGGTGCGCCTCCCCTCACTCTCGAACGCAAGTTCCTGAAACTCTTCTGACCACAAAGCTATTCATGAGGTATTGATCATGTTCTTGTCCAGACAACTTTCTATTGCTCTCGCCCTTTCTTTGCTTGTCACTCTACCCGTTACTGCAGCCAGTGTTTCGATCAAAGCCAAAGTGACGGGTAACCAAAACAACATTGCAAAAAAAATATCTATCTTAAATCTTGATAAAGGCAGCAAAGATGGCGTGAAAACGGGAGCAAAAGGTTCTGCAAGTTACCTCGGATTTACAGATGCCAAAGGCGCGAATCAAGCCTTTAAAGCACCGATGATCCTGCCATTTGCAATTTCAAAGCCTGGCACCGAGGCTTCCGATGGCATTGCCCACTTTCCGGGGGGGTTGCCCCCGATCATCAGCAGTGGTACCCCAGCAACGATCGTCAGTTATGTACCGGACAAACCGAGAAAAATTGATATCAATCAACCGATTCCAGGATCTGCTAAGACGAAGAATCCACCTAGCCAAAAAGGCGGAAATGCTACTGCCCAACCGCCCAAAAAAGTGGCGAAAAAGCCACCGAAAAAGACGCAACCGCCTGCTCAACTGATCCCCAAACCACCCATTCAAACCGTCGAACCTCTAGATTTTTGTGCTTCCCAGTACGGTGGAACCACTACCAATCGCCAGTTTTGCTTACGCGTTGACAAGTCGGATATTATCTCCCAAGCTGTCCTCTCGGGGGAGTTGCCGGGTGAAATCGACCCGCAGGAAGGACAAGGGATTTCGAAGCAATCTGATTGGGTCGATGATCGTTTAAGTGCAGTCGCTCAACGTTATGGAAACAACCCAAACGATCCTGTTGCCCAGTTAGCTCTAGGCCAAGAGTATTTGCGTTTCAACCATTACGAAAAAGCTTCCCAGTTCTTGGCAAACATTCAAGATCCAGGAACCGATGACGAGTTTAGCGATCTGCTTACCCACAGTCGTATGTACGCGAACTACGCAGTTGGTAACTACGAGCAAGTTGTCCAAGATGCAGCCAATATCAAGAACAAAACCTACGCTCAATCAATGTACAACATCCAGGCCGCAGCCTATGCTGCTAGTGGCAATACAACTGCATCAGAACAGATTTTATCAGGTCTGATGAGCAGCAGCGAAGTGCTCAACAATCGCGCCATCAATACCCACACGCAAGATAAAGATCATCCCGAGGCCGCCAGAGCTCTTTTTGATCAAGCCCTCACCATCAATCCCAACAATCTCAGTGTCGTCAACAACCTAGCTATTCTCGATATCGAACAAAATCAGTTTGGCAAAGCCTACGGGCACTTTGCAGCTATTTACGATCAAGTTGCACCGATCAATAACTCAGATCCAGTGACGTTAAGCCTTAAACGCTCGACCCTTTGGTACGTCAATAACTATCAGATCAATGAAGACTATGTAAGGCAACAGAAGATACCATTGGATGTTCTTCAAACTGCAACAGGTGTTCAAGCTGGAGCAATGATACTTAAAACGATTCTTGGTGGCAAAGTTACTTCTGGGGATATTACTGGCTTATTGTTCGGCTTGGTTGGTTCTGCTATACAACAACAAAAAGTGAATGACGCGATTACGAAAGTACGCAACAATTTTCTTGACAATCTGACGATGCTACCGACTGTATCAGGGCCAAACCAGGTGGATCTATCAAAACGCATTTCTGTGACTGCTAAGAGCCAGCCAACGACCTCTAGGCGAATTTCTGATCCCCCAACTCAACCAATCACCCTCTCGGATCAACAGCCTCCAAAACAACCCTCGGCGATTTCGACTGCGCCAACCCAGCCCGACACGAATGGGCGTACTGATGTTGCCCCTCTGGTCAATATTGCTGGTTTCAACACCAATACTGATGACCTGAAGCGGGTCATTGGTGACTTGCCGTTACTCGTTAATTATGCGCAGTATCCTGACTATGGAAAAATGCAAAAGTATATTAAGAATATTCCGCCGAAAGTGCGCACCCAGGCTCGCCGAACCATCGCTGATGCCCTCAGTGGTAAACCTGTGCAACTCAATAACGACTTAAGGCGTATTCTTTTCGCTTTCATGCGCTTCAAGACTTACGGGAAATTTTGATCTCACTTTCCGAAGGTAGATGGTGAGTCCAGACTATTTTAGAATTTCTTTTCTTGGGCGGCCATTCAGCGTGCATCGGGACAATGCCAGTGAGTTGCTGGGCTTCCTGCACTGTCAGGGGGAGAACCGTCTCAACCGAGTAGACATTGGGTTGGCCAGTCACAACGCGGCTCTTGCAGTGGAGATGACGGTCGTAGCCTTTTAGCATCGTCCGCAGCATGTCTCGACGCGGAACGACATCGAAGTCGCCATCAAGTTTGCAGATCGCCGCGAATCCGATAATCGCAGCGAGCCTCGGTATGCCCAGAGAAGCCGCTTCCGCACCACCGACGTAGGCTTCACCGAGGGGTGTATTCGGTGCCTCCATAAGGATGTGGGTGACATCGTGGCGATCAATATGAAAGCGAATCGCTAAATCCACGGGTGGGATGTGGGTGATTGGGATCGCATTTTCGGGCTTGTTGAAGCCGTGCTCAGCGAAACGGTTTTGGAGGAGTTCTGCGACAGTCTTGGCCATCGGAATCAAAAAGGTCTTTTTTCTAAGCTAGCCGATCAGGGCCTAGAGTGAAAACTTGGTACCTTGCCCGAAGGGTCGTGGGATAGCGCGGAGTGAAAAGATGATTCCTTGGTGGCAACAAATTTTTTGGCTCGCTCTCTGGGTGGGTGGAGTGCTCGGCATTGCCCAACAACTCGCACTGCGCGGGACTCGGGAGGAGTATATCCGCAAATTTGTACATATTGGTACGGGAAACATCATTTTGCTGGCTTGGGCTCTAGACACACCTCTTTGGCTTGCTCTAGGATTTGGAATTGTCTTTAGTGCTGTGACACTGCTATCCTATAGGGTCAATATTTTAAGCAGTATCAACAGCGTCAACCGCAAAAGTTGGGGAACTTTTTTTTATGCCCTGAGCATTACACTTTTGATCGGAATTTTTTGGAGCCGTTCTGAGCCGCTGATTGCCGCCCTTGGTATCTTGATCATGACTTGGGGTGATGCATTCGCCGCCCTCGTTGGCCAAGCTTGGGGCCGCCGCACCTATCACGTTTTCGGAGTCAAGAAGACCCTCGAAGGTTCTCTAGCCATGGGATTGGTGAGCTTTGTCGTCTGCATTTTATTGCTCGGATTTGTATATGGTGTTCGAATTGAAGTCCTGGGATGTGCGATGCTGCTAGCGACGACTGCAACTGCTCTTGAGACGCTCTCGGTGGCGGGGATCGACAATTTAACAGTTCCTTTGGGTAGTGCTATCCTAGGTAGTTGGCTCATTCGTCACTTTCTTGTTTGAATAATCTTGTAAGATAGCCGTACTCACTCGTTCATTTCCTCTCGACAGGTAGCCCAGTGAATATTCCTGAAACCGCCATCGACTATACCAGCGCATCCTACCGAGACGCTTTCTCGCGCATCAACGCAATTGTGGTTGAGGGCGAACGCGAAGCCTGCGCAAACTATCTCTCGATTGCGACGATGTTGCCTGACCATGCAGAGAATCTTAAAAAGCTCTCGGCGATGGAGAGCCGCCACCTCAAGGGATTCCAATCCTGCGCCCGCAACTTGGCAGTTATTCCCGATGACGCGTTTGCCCGTGCGTACTTTGGTGACCTAGACAACAACTTTCAAAAAGCTGCCGCTGCCGGAGATATCGTCACCTGCATGGTGATCCAGGCATTGATTATCGAGTGTTTTGCAATCGCGGCCTACAACATCTATATTCCGGTTGCGGATCCTTTCGCCAAAAAAATTACCGAAGGCGTGATCAAGGACGAGTACCTGCACCTGAACTTTGGGCAGCAGTGGCTTAAAGAACACTTTGAAGAAGTCCGCGAACGGATTATGCAGGCCAACGCTGAGAATTTACCGATTGTTTGGCGGATGCTCCAAGTCGTTGAAGCGGATACTGTGCCCCTGCGCATGGACAAAGAAGCGATCGTTGAAGACTTCCTGATTGCTTACGGCGAAGCCTTAAGCGATATTGGATTCTCGACCCGCGATGTGATGAGAATGTCTGCGCGCGGTCTTGCCGCTGCCCCCCACTGAGGATACATGTTCGGTTTAATTGGACATTTAACGAGTCTTCCCCACGCCCAGAGCGTCGCTCAACAGTTGGGCTTTGACGAATACGCCAGTCACGATCTCGAATTCTGGTGTATGGCTCCTCCTCAGGCAGTGGATGAAATTACCATCACCAGCATCACCGGACAGGTGATCCATGGTCAGTATGTCGAATCGTGTTTCTTGCCGGAGATGCTTGCCCAAGGCAAGTTCAAGACGGCAATGCGCAAAGTGCTGAACGCCATGGCTCTCGTCCAAAAACGTGGCATCGACATCACGGCTCTCGGTGGTTTTTCCTCGATTATTTTCGAGAACTTCAACCTAGAACGCTTGCTCAATGTCCGGGACATCACTCTGGACATTCGGCGCTTCACCACAGGCAATACCCACACTGCCTATATTCTCTGTCAGCAGGTTGAACAGGGGGCTGCTCTCCACGGCATTGACCTTGCAGATGCGACGATTGCTGTGGTCGGTGCGACGGGAGACATCGGTAGTGCGGTCTGTCGCTGGATCGCCGATCGGCTCTCGCCCAAAGAACTGCTTTTGGTCGCTCGCGATCAAGAACGTCTGGAGAATTTGCGTCAGGAATTAGGTTTCGGCAAGATTGCCATTACCGAAGAAGCCCTTCCGAAAGCGGACATCATCGTCTGGGTGGCTTCGATGAACCAGGGGATGTCTATCGACCCTGCAACCCTGCGCAATCCCTGTCTCCTGATCGATGGTGGCTATCCCAAAAATATGTCTGGGAGCATCATCGGCGAGGGTATTCATGTTCTAGACGGTGGCATGGTCGAGCACTCCCTCGACATCGACTGGAAGATCATGTCGTTTTTGAATGTTCCCAATCCGGCACGGCAGTTCTTTGCCTGCTTTGCTGAGTCGATGTTGCTTGAATTTGAGGGTCTACACTGTAATTTTTCTTGGGGACGTAACTACATTACTCCCGACAAGATGGAGCAGATCGGGGCACTCTCCCGCAAGCATGGCTTTCGCCCCTTGCTGACCCAAGCAGCAACAGCAGAGGTTTGAGCTTCAGAAATACTGCGCAGTTCATCGGCATCCCCATGATCTGGTGGAAAGGCGCAGTATCGTTTGCCCCTACACAATGATTTAATTGCTCGATTTAAAAGCGAAATGATATGAGATGCTGCTTCTACGCTCAAAACGTGGTTGCCCAAATACAAGCCGGTTTTAGCAATCAAAAAGTCTCGCCATATTCAAGTCTGAAACGTTGGTAAATCTGGCTGTACTGCATGATCCAATCTGCTTCCGGCTGCACTACTTTTTCGAGAGATACTAACTTCTCAGCGGCTTTCGCCACAGGGATTTGCCAGTAGCCTGCAGCCGCCAAAATTGCTGCCCCAAAAGCAGGTTCAGGACAACTTGGCAGCAAAAGTGGACGGTTGAGCAAACTCGCGCGGATGCGGAGCCAGAGTGCGCTGCGCGTGCCACCACCAACAGCCAAAAAGGTTTCTGCATTCATCCCTAAAGTCTGCAATTTTTCGATGCCGAAAGCCTCGACCATGGCGATCCCTTCGAGCAATCCAGCCCAAAAAACGGGGGAGTCCTTGGGTGTATTCGGTAAACTACCCAAAAAGTTTTTGTTCAGGATCGGAAAGCGCTCTCCACAAGGACTGAGGGGATAGGCAATCTGGCCTGTTGGCACGAGAACTTGCGCCTGTGCAGAAAGTGTCTCCCACTGCGCTTGTGGGAAGAATTTGCTCAAAATCGCCCCACCACAGTTGGAAGCGGCTCCTGGTAGCCAGAGATTCCCATCCGGGTGTAGGTGGCTGTAGACGGTTCCTTCGGCATTCTCAATCGGTTCGGGACTCACCCCTTTAAAGATCAACGTACTGCCCAAGGAGAGGCAGACTTGGCCGGGATTGAGCGCACCACTGGCGATCTGCCCTGCCACTCCATCGGTGCAGCCAGCTACCAATTTCACCGACGTGCTTCCCCAATCGGACGAAA
Organism: Gloeobacterales cyanobacterium ES-bin-313; assembly: GCA_014379585.1. Lineage (GTDB taxonomy): Bacteria > Cyanobacteriota > Cyanobacteriia > Gloeobacterales > Gloeobacteraceae > JACMLN01. The sequence goes on from JACMLN010000052.1 coordinate 34,618, forward strand.
GGCTCCCGATCACACTTCCCGGTCGAACGACTTGTGGCAATTGCCAGTCGGGAATGCCAAAACCGAGAGCAAAATTCCAACTGGACGTTTTCGGATCGTAACCACTTTTGAGCGCACAGGTATGGTCTGTGACCCCTTGGGGAGCACCGAGGGCTGCCAAAAGATAATCGGTCGGATGGGCAAGGTGCGTTTTTGTGGCCTCTTCAGGATGCTCCCGGAGCCACCAGCACCACCGCGCTAACCCCCAACTGCTGGGAATACCAAGGCCAGCCCCCCGTGTATCGCTATAGAGCCATGCTTCTGTGACGGGCACACCAGAGCCATCGAGAGCGAGAACCGTTCCCGAAGTACTGCAAACACTGACTGCTCCAATTGAGCATGGGGGCAACTGCTGCCAAAGTTGCTTGAGGGTGGCCAGCCAGAGCTTGGGGTCTTGGGTGGTACCTGCGATTGGCCAACTCCCAGAGAGATTGGCTTCGACTTTGCCCTTTTCATTGACGAGCAGTAGGCGTAGACCTGAGGTACCAAGGTCGATCCCAATAAAATGGACGGCTTGAGATAGCGTGAACACTCTACTGGCCTTGTGCCAGTAGCATCCGAACCTCACGATTCAGAATTTCCTGCTTCTTAGGCCGAGTACTCTCGTTGCCTCCACAGGCTTCTCTCACCCCAATTCCCAGGGCTGCAAGTCCGCGATTGCGGACTACTTGTGATGTTGCTACATCTCGATGAGCTATGTAGTCGCATTCAGGACAGTCATGCATGCGTACGCTCAGGTCTTTACAAACTTCAGATCCACATTCAGGACATTCCTGCGAACTTCCGTACGCTGACACTTTGGCGAAGTAAACCCCTCTTCGCTTACACACCCAGGCCAAAATACTCAAGAACTGGCTCCAGCCTGCGTCCAAGATATGTTTAGCAAGCATTCCTGATGCCATGCCTTTGATATTTAGAGACTCAGCAAAAAGCATTCCAGCTTGATCACATAACTTGTGAGCAATCGCGTAGTGATATTGTTTGCGTTGATTGGCAACGTGTTCATGATGACGAGCGACTTTTTGAAATGCCTTTAACTGGTTTTTGGAACCCTTTTGCTTCTTTGCGGCTCTGCGGTTCAGCTTTTTCAGCTTGTGTTGAGAGTCTACAAAGAACTTGGGTCGCTCCACCAGTTCGCCTTCTGAAGTGGCAACAAAGTGATTCAACCCAACATCAATCCCAATCGGAAAGCCGTGGGGCTGAACTGTCGGTAGAACAACTTCTGATTGGATGGCAACAACGGCATACCAACCAGACGCTTTTTTGACAATCCGCACTTGCTTGACAGTGAAGCCTTCAGGAATCGGGCGATGCATAACTATCCGTACATATTTGAAGTGCGGCAGCTTAATCGTCCCAATCCCAATCGGGTTTGTCTTGAACTGCGGAAAGCAAAATGACTTGAGCCTTTTCTTGAATCTTGGGAATCCTCCACCGCGTTTTTGCATATTCACAAATGCTCCGTCTACTTGACGAAGAATCTGTTGAAGCACTTGGGCATCGACTATCTTCAACTCAGGGTTAGTCTTTTTTGCCCTTGTTAAAGCCGCAGACTGTTTGTGTAAGTCTGGATAAGGAGTATCAACAGGAATGATATATTCGTGTTTGAGGCTACAGGCGTTGATGCGACATTTGCGCGAGGCAATCCAATCCCTTCGCTCTGCAAGGGCGTAGTTATACACCCGCTTGCAGATGTCTAACCAAGCAAGCATTTCTGCTGCTTGGTCGGCAGTAGGATAAAGGCGGTACTCGAAGTTCATCGTTGCCATTCCTCTATTTTATGCGAACAAATGTCCATGTGGCAACAACATCAGA
>JACMLN010000053.1 GCA_014379585.1 Gloeobacterales cyanobacterium ES-bin-313
AATTTTGAATTTTGAATTCTTAATTTTGAATTCAATGGTTTTCGCCATGAGCCTGGGACGCGCAGCGTCATACCTACCGTGCCACCAGTCCACAGATTTGGGTCGTTGCGCACCCGCCCGCAACGTGGGAAGAGGACTGCGCAACCCAGCAACACTAAGTAACAAGCCACTAAAGTTGCCAAGGGGGTGTGGGGGACAGGCTTCTGTCCCCCACGGGGCGGGGGTTTTAGGGGGCGGGGCTTGCCCCTGCCCCCTAATGCAGTTCGCCATATTTATCGCAACCCACCAGCAACCTCTAAAAATCTTCTCTATTCAAAAATCATTTCTCGAACGACCTAATGATCTTCTCCCCCAAAAGAACCCAATTTCTTTTAACACGGTGTTAAATCGTCACGACAAGGGAATTGCAAGCTTTAGTGATTGGCTGAAGGAAATCAGTTCCAGGGCAAACTAAAATAAGATCTGCATTGTCCAGCCTTTTTCGTCGGAACTTCGCTCATGCGCCAAAGAACGCTACTACTACTGCTCGTTGCTTTTGTAATTGTCGGATCGATCTTTGTGATTGTGACGAAGAAGACAGAGCTAGGTCTGGACTTACAAGGAGGAACCCAACTCACCCTCCAGGCAAAACCGACTGCAAAGGTTCCCAAAATTACGCTCGAAGTCATGAAGGGCGTGCAGACAGTCATGGAGCAACGTCTGAATGGTTTGGGTGTTTCCGAAGTTGTCATTCAGCTTAAAGGAAGCGACCAGATTCTCGTCCAACTCCCTGGCATCAAAGATCCTGACCGCGCCGAGCGACTTTTAGGCGATACTGCCCAACTTGAATTTCGGGTTGAAAAGGCTGGCGGTATGCCCGGAGAATTTGTGAAAACCGATCTTGGCGGTTCAGATCTCACCAATGCCATGCCTGAATCTCTTGCCAATAACGGTGGCTGGGAAGTAGCCATCGAGTTTACCGGGCCAGGCGGCGAAAAGTTTGCCAAATTGACCGGGGACTTGGGTGGCACCGGACGACGGCTCGGCATCTATCTCGACGACAAAGCAATTAGCACCCCCACCGTCGGCCCCGAATTTGCCGGACGCGGCATCACCGGTGGCAAAGCCGTCATCACTGGTATGAAAAACGCCCAAGAAGCCACAGAACTAGCCGTCAAACTTAAAGCTGGTGCGTTGCCCGTGCCTGTCACCGTCATCGAAAACCGCACCGTCGGTGCAACTCTCGGCGCAGATTCAGTGCGTCAAAGCCTCTACACAGGCATCGGCGGCACAGTATTGGTCTTGATTTTCATGATTGCCTACTACCGCCTGCCAGGATTTGTCGCCGACATTGCCCTCGTCATCTACGGACTCACAACCTTCGCGATTTTCAAATTGATCCCGGTCACGTTGACCTTGCCGGGGATCGCTGGGTTTATTCTTTCGATCGGGATGGCCGTCGATGCCAACGTCTTGATCTTCGAGCGCACCAAAGAAGAATTGCGAGCAGGCAAGCAACTGTTTACCTCAGTCGAAGCAGGTTTTAAACGCGCCTTCACCAGCATCCTAGACAGCCACATTACTTCTTTGATCTCCTGCGCTGTACTCTTTTACTTGGGAACCGGCTTAGTTAAGGGCTTTGCCTTGACTTTGGCCATCGGTTTGTTGGTGAATTTATTTACTGCGATTACCTGTTCCCGTACCTTGTTATTGACCATGCTCAACTTCCCAAGTTTGCGCAAACCATCGCTGTTTGGCGTTACTGATCCCAAAAAAGCGACCGCACAGGCAGCCCAACAATGAAACTTGAAATCTCCAAGACCAAAAACCTCTACTTCGCCCTCTCGTCGGCTTTCATCGGCATTGGCATTATTGCCATGATCATCTCCCAGATCACCCTGGGAGCGCCCCTACGACTTGGCCTCGATTTTACAGGGGGCACCCTCGTCCAACTGCGCTTCACCCCCAAAGCCCCCGACCCCACCAAAGTCCGCCAAGTCGTCGATAAACTCGGGATCACCAATATTCAGCAGATTGGGGATCAAAGTATTGCCCTACGCACCAAGACTCTCACCCAAGCGGAACGCACCAAGCTGATCGCCGATGTCAAAGCAGGATTGGGTCAGGCTGAAATAGAGCGGGTCGAAAGTGTCGGCCCCACCTTAGGACAAGAACTGCTAACCAACGGCCTCTTAGCCATCTTTATCTCCCTGATTGGCATCCTGGGCTATTTGGCGATTCGGTTTCAGTTCGACTATGCCATCTGCGCAGCAATTGCCCTGATTCACGATGTCTTAGTCACTTTAGGTGTCTTCTCCATCCTGGGACTTGTCTTCAAGATCGAGACAGATACGCTCTTTGTCGTCGCCATGTTGACGATCATTGGTTTCTCGGTTCAAGACACTGTGGTTGTCTACGACCGGATCCGCGAGAATCTCAAGTTCATCAGCCGAAAGCGTCCATTCTCAGAAATCGTCGATGACTCCGTCAACCAAACCATGGCACGCTCCATCAATACCACCGTCACTGCACTTCTGGTTCTTTTGCCCCTTTGCCTATTCGGTGGTGAAAATATTCGTTACTTTGCCCTCGCGCTGATCCTTGGCTTCATCAGCGGCACCTACTCCAGCATCTTCAATGCCAGTGCTTTATTGATCTGGTGGCGCGAACGTCAAGCAGCAACACCGACAAAAGCACCTAAAACTGCAAAAGGAACTTAGCCTTCTTCGAAATTTGACAGCCTTTCAAGCATTAGAAACTGAGCTGCTGACAGTCATCGAAAATCAGGGATGGGCAGTAAACGCAAATTCAGTTCTATAGGCCATTGCTGAGGCCAAGCGCTCTGCTCTTTCACGACTCATCTAGAGACCAACATCGTTACAGCCTCACTCTCTTCAAATCCGGCAGCGAGAGGAACCAAAACGCGCATAATCGCTGAACCGTTCAGGACGCGACAATCCTACTGCAATTCCATGGGGTAAGGTAAGTCCAACGGTTTACAAAATTTCTGATGCTACGCAAATGGTTGACCCCTGCTAATCTCCCCGATGGCATGACCGCAAAAGACTTCTGGCAAGAAGCAACGTTTAGCCAGGCGGAGATCGATAACTTTTCGGAAATTGTCGATCAAGGGTCACAGACGACTCTGGTCTGTTTTTCGGGGCTGGCTCTGGGTTTTGCAGGTTTGCCAAGTTTCGAATTCCGCAAATCTCTCCAGGCAGCCGACAAGCAATTTAACTTGGTTTTTTTAAGAGATATCCGGCGATTTTGGTACCATCTCACTCCCGAAGGTGAATCCACCGGTCTGGACTTTTATGCCGATCAAATTCAGGCAATTCAAAAGAAATTGGGAGCCACCCGCTTAATTACTTTAGGTGTGTCAGCAGGTGGCTACGCGGCTCTTTACTTTGGCCAACGCCTCGGTGCCCAGGGGATTCTTGCTTTTAGTCCTCAAACGAATCTTCAGCGCTCTATCCATTGGGATTGGGGTATTCTGCGCGGCCTATCAAAAGGGTGGTTGAAGGAACAGGCGATGATTGCTGCTGTTCTGCGCCGACGCACACGGCTACTCCAAGAGAAAATGCCCATGACACAGTGGGGCGATCTGACCCAGGTTCAAAACCCAAATCCAAATACGCAAATTCATGTCTATTACTGCCAAGAAAATTGGCTCGATACCCGTGAAGCAAACACTGTAAAAGCACTCAAAAATGTCAGATTTCATGGCTGTACATGCAGCGATCACAATGTTGCAGGCTATCTACGAGAGCGCGGTGAACTCTTCAGTCGCCTGATGGAATCTGTCGGAACTACTCTTTAGCCCCCGCCTGTTCAAGCAAGACGACGACTTTTTTATGGCCATTCGCTTTGGCGTGGCGCAAGGCTGTGTAGCCATCGAAGTCGTGAATATTGACATCGGCACCGTGCTGGATCAGAAAAGCCACGGTATCCGCTTTTCCTTGGGAGGATGCGGCGATCAGAGCTGTCCAACCATTGTCGTCCTTTGTATTGACATTAATTCCCTGAGCAAGGAAACCTTCGACTTCTTTTGTTGCCCCTTTTTCGGCGGCGAGCAACAAGTCAGCAGTAGCTGGAGGCATCAACCGCTCAGGCGAGGGTTCAGGCGGCGTAGGCGTCAGAGATCGGGCGGAATTGGCATTGGAACGGTACCTTGTCGATTGAGGGAGCAGCCCCGACGCACTTGTGGTAACAGAACCTAAGGGCACTGTCCCTGGAGAAAGTTTGGCGACAACTGGTTTCGGTTGGGGGGGGCGTGGAAGTAGGGGTGGGTTATCGGCAAAGTCTTTCCAGGCAAGACGGTAGTGTTCAGCCAGATTCTTCTTCGATAGGTCGGTTAATCGTGGTGGATTATTGAACTCGAACCCAAGTAGTACAAAACTTTCGCCCTCGACGGGGTACATGATATCGGCTCGATCATCGTTGTGGGGCAGACCGAGGGAGTGACCCAGTTCATGAATGGCAATCAGATGCACTTCGTCGCTACCGCGTTGCTCTACCCCCTCTGTCGTAATATTCGGAATCGGTACAGGCAAGAACAAACCGAGCAACCCTGTTGGGTAGGAATGACGTTTGTAGTGCTGGATCACCAGCGTTACCGACGAAGCAATCGTCGGCTGATAGGGAAATCCTTTGCGGAAAGCCACACTATTCTTTTCAAACCCCCCTTTTTGCGTGTCAAGCTCGAATTGCCACCCCACTGTGACATTGGCAAGATCGCGGTCTTCCGTCAGGACAAATGCGGGCTTGCCTTCGATCCCAACATCGTTCCAGGCTTTCATGGCAGCAAGTATTGCCTGTTTGTAGTCCTGAATATGATCTTTCGCACCGTCCGGAACTGCCTCGATGTAGACCTTGAGAGGAAAATACTGCTGCGGCCAAGCATGGTCTGCATTCGCGTCGAGGGTCATCAATGGACGTGAGCGGCTGCCCAACAGATCTGCGGGCGCACCGAGTACTGTCCATGGCCAAAGGGCAATGACTGAGGCGAGGAAAAAACGTTTTGCCATGGGTGAGTACAGAGTTCCCCTTGATTATGGCAAGTTTAGGTTAACAACTGTCTGGTTTTGTCCGGCAGATTTTTCGTTCTCTAGACTGAGCGAAGTCTTGAGGATCGCTCCATGTTTCAATGGCTTTTTCAGCAAAATTGCCGCCTCTGCGAAAAGCGTGCAAACGAAATCGTGTGCAAAGCGTGCCAAATAGAACTTGAACAACTGCGCTATCAAGCACCCAAATATGGTACTCCCGACTTGCCTGTCTATGCTTGGGGGGTTTACGGTGGGGCGCTCAAACGGACGATTGCGCTCCTCAAGTACAATGCCCAGCCAGAACTTGGCGACTGGCTAGGAGAACAACTGGGTCGATGGTGGCTCACCACCCAGATCCGCGCCTCCGATTGGTGGGTGAGCGCCGTGCCCCTTTCCCAAGAGCGCTTCAAGAAAAGGGGTTACAACCAAGCGGAGCGGGTTGCTCGTGCTTTTTGCCGACGGACAGGTCTGCACTTTTGGGATGGTTTAGTGCGCACCCGCTCAACCGTGGCACTCCACGGTTTTACCCCTGAGGAGCGTTCCGAAATCTTACAAAATGCCTTTCGTACCACCCGATCTTTGAAAAATCGCCGGATCT